>NZ_WTLD01000009.1:0-137055 GCF_011379025.1 Polaribacter sp. 11A2H | reverse complement strand
ATTTTCAATGTTGACGAGATCTATTGTCTCTCCGTATATAATAACCTTATTCCTCTCTTTTGTGCTTTCTTATTATACGTCTTAAATTTAGTGTTTTTATTAAAATGCTAACTTAAGCCGTATATAATTTATTGCTGGCTTATCGCCTACTTTCTTGGTCGGTAATTATTTACTAAATTCACTGCTTAAACAACACAACAACGTTGCCAGCAATTATGAAAAAAATACTGCACATAACATTATTTCTATTCTCTATCGGAGTTTTTGCGTGTGATTGTATGCCACCGAATTTAACTGAAAAGTATTCTAAATCTGAATTTGTTGCAAAAGTCAAAATCGTTAGAAACTATAGCAATGAAAACTCAAAAGAACTATATAAAGCAGACATAATTGTTGAAGAACTTTTTAAAGGCAAGAATATAAAATCAATAATTATTGCTGGACGTAGCGATGGGAAAATAGGGAGTTCTTGCTCTATGTTTATACCAGAGAATACTGAATTAATAATTTATACCAGTAAAGATAAAAATGGAAATTACGTTGTTGGAATATGTTCTGGATTGCTTCGTTTCTACGATTGGAATATCAAAAAACAAAAAAAAGAACTAGAAATTTTAAAAGCTCTTAAGTCTAAAGATATAAATTTTACAAATAAAATAAGCTTTAGACCTGAAAGTAATATAAGGAACGAATTACAGCAATTCAAAGGGATTAAACTTGAAAAAAAATATGGTATTTATGAAATAAAATTTGAATCTGACTTAACAATTAAAAGCGTAAGCAAATTAATTGGATTTGATAATCCTATCGACCTAAAACTAATTGAAATTATTAGGCAAACAAAATGGTCTAGCTTTGATAAAGAAATAAAGAACAAAGTGCCAGAAAATAGTAGATTACTAATCGGAATTTATTATTACGATCGAGAAAAATCAAATTCGAGTTTTTTAAGTCAATATCACCTGTGAAAAATAACTGGTACCAACACCAAATAAACTTTATTGCTGGTTTTGGCTCACTTGGGAAATTCCTCCAGAATTTCGCCGTTCGTGTTTTATTTACTAAATTCACTGTTTAAACACCGCAACAAAGCTTATACAACAACGCTGGACACAATGTTCACATCAAAATAAAAAAAATGATAATAAATGAGTTATTGACAATCAGAATAATTTTAATAATGATTGGGTGCTCGTCATTTATGAATTTAAACGGACAAAATTTAAAAAAACATAAATGGAGAAATAGAGTATTAATTGTTAAAACATCCGATATAAAATCAAAAAAATATCAAGAACAACTCAACGAATTTAAAAACTCAATTGAAGAACTAATTGATAGAAAATTTATATTGTATCAAATAACTGGAGATGATTTTGTATTGCTAGATTATAAAAATAATGAGTTGAATAATTCAGGAAAAATATCTAGAAAACTAACAGATACCATTTTAAATGAAAAAGAAAATTTTGAGGTAATTTTAATAGGATTAGATGGAGGAATAAAACTTCAACAAACAGAAATATTGATGAAAGAAGATCTTTTTAACATAACAGATTCAATGACTATGAGAAGAAATGAACTAATTAGAAATAAGATTAAAAATTAAAAAAGCACAGCATACAACATTGTATAAAAAAAACACGCGTTTTGTGCTTGATCAAAAGTAATAGTGTATTTGCTTACATAAGATTTTTATTCAGAAAATCCTCACATACAAACCTGTACTATTCTTATACATAAATACGTTAGAAAATATTAAAAAAAAAATTCAGTAACATTAAAAAACATTGACAAACATAAATAAATGAAGATATTTTTTAGCGTAGTAATTTTATTAATATCAGGTCAACTTTCATTTGGACAATCACGAGAGAAAAAAATTGATTCAATTTGTCTGGCTATCTATAATAAAAATCCAGAAGTTGGAATTAGTATTGGGTTTATAGACAACGAAAAAGAATATTTCTTCAATTACGGAAAAATCAGTCGGAAAAGTGATTTGAAAGTGAACGAAAACACAATTTATGAAATCGGCTCTATCACGAAATTATTTACCGCTAATTTAATAGTGCAAGCCCAAGACGAAGGAAAATTAAAAATTGATGACTTTATAGACAATTACCTACCGAACGAATATGTATTATCCGAAAAAATAAAAGGCAAACTTAAAATTTCAGATTTAGCTTCTCATCAATCTGGTCTACCCGATTTTGATTTCGGCAAATTTATCGAATTGAATCCTAAACAGCCTTTATACATTAACAAAGACGCTATTCATTTCATTATCAACGACAGTACAGAATTATCAAATTATGGTGATTATAGATACTCGAATATAAACTATGTTTTAATGGGCATTATGTTAGAAAACACCTACTCAAAGAGTTTTGAAAAATTGGTAAAGGAAAAAATACTCATTCCTTCAAAAATGAATAATACCTTGACAACGGACTTTAATGTTAAAAACAAAGTTATTGGACACGATATAAATGGAGTTCAGCAAGATTATTTTGTTTGGAATTCATTATTTGCACCAGCTGGTCTGCTAAAATCAAATACTTCTGATATGTCGAAATTATTGAAAACACTTTTAACCAATAAAGGCAAAATTGGAAAAACTACTTCAATAACAGAACAAACGTTCTATAAAATACCCAAATGGAAATAGGTTTCGGGCAAGAAATAGAACGAAACGGAAATGACACTTTCTTTTATAAAGCAGGCGACACATTTTCTTGCTCCTCAATTCTTGCCTATGACAAGAAATCTAATTGGGGAATAGTGATTATGATAAACCACAAGAATTCAGATTTGATAAGAAAACTAATAAATACGATTTATAAACAAGCCTTAAGATAAAAAACGTTTGCTAACAAAGTATAAACTTTATTGTTGTTTTTAGCCTACTTGGCAAGTTCCTCTGATACTTTCTTGATTTGTATTTTATTTATTAAATTCACTGCTTAAACAAGGCAACAAAGCTTAGAATTTATGGTAAGAAAAAAGCATCAGCAATCTAAAAATAATATTATTACAAATACCACCTTTTTAAAACACTAAATTAATTACCAAAATATAAATTACAGCAAAACATCCAATGAAACGTTTAAGAATTAAAAATACTTCCGACACCTATTTTCTGGAGGCATGGCAATTGTACGAAGATGCTTTCCCTATTGAAGAACGAAGGTTATTGGATGATCAATCTTTGGTTTTACAAAACGAAGAGTATCATTTTGATGTTTTAATAAACAACAATCAGTTTATGGGATTTATATTATGGTGGGATTTTGACACCAATAGATACATAGACCACTTTGCAACAGCTGTAGCACAAAGAAACCAAGGTCTTGGAAAAACAATTCTAAATAGTTTTATAGAAAGTAGCAACAAACCAATTATATTAGAGGTAGAATTACCTATTTGCAACCTAAATAAACGGAGAATACAATTTTATAAGAATGTAGGTTTTAAGCTGAATCAGCATCCGTATAAAATGCCTCCTTTAAGGAAAGGATATCCTGCCGTAGAACTACTATTAATGACATACCCAAATAGTATATCTGTAAAAGAGATGGCCTTGTTTGTAGAAAAATGTCATCCTATTATTTTTAAAAATAATTTATAACCTATGGGATTTTAGATAAATAAAAAGCAAAACATAGTGACTATATTTTGCTTTAATTATATTATTTAGATTGTTAATATTACCTAGACCAACAATAATTTAGAAATTACATCATCACCAATTTCTTCATTCATCATTTTTATGATCTTATCTTTACCGTAACTTAATTCTTCACGCAAAACAGAAGACGTTAACTGAATAACCAATGTTTTATTTTGCAACTTTACAGAACTGGTATGATTGGCTACACCAGGTCCCATCATTTGAATCCAAGTTTCTTCTATTTTAATTTTTTGCATTCCTTTACTCAAGTTGTTTTCCTTGATAAAACTTTTCATTAAATCTTCTATAGAAAAGGAATCATTTTCTCTTTTTGCCATTTTTTTTTAGCTTGTCATTGCGAATCAAGTTTTTTTTGCTTGATGCGGCAATCTTATTATTATAATTAAACAGATTACTTCGTCATTCTTCCTCGTAACAAGTATTACAATTTAAAAATCTGATATTCTTTACTCCCTTGTTTTAAGATATTCTCTGTTCTATCAAAATGCGTATCTGTAATAAATATCTGACCAAATTCATCATTATTTACCAAATCTATAATTTGAGAAACCCTGTTTTCATCTAACTTATCAAAAATATCATCTAACAATAAAATAGGAGTCACATTAGATTGTTGCTTAATAAACTCAAACTGCGCTAATTTTAAAGCGATTAAATATGATTTTTGTTGTCCTTGTGAGCCAAACTTTTTAATAGGATAATCGCCAATATCAAAACTTAAATCATCTTTATGTATGCCCGAGGTTGTATATTGAATAATCTTATCTTTTACTAATGATTTCTGTAACAACTCTTGCATTTCAAAATCATGTAACTGACTTTTATACACTAAATTAACATGTTCTTTATCACCAGAAATTATTTGATATTTCTCATTAAAAATCGGAATAAAGTCTTCTAAGAAACTTTTTCGAACTTCATAAATACGTGCTCCAAATTCAGAAAGTTGCTCATCATAGACACTTAAATTTAATGCATCAAAAGTTCTATTAGCGGCAAAATACTTTAACAAAGCATTTCTTTGACTCAATACCTTATTATAAGATAACAAATCTTTTAAGTAGGTTTTATTTTGTTGAGAAATTACACCATCAATAAACTTTCTTCTTGTATCACTCCCTTCGGTAACCAAATCTCTATCTGCAGGAGAAATAATAACCAATGGCAACTGACCAATATGTTCAGAAAACTTCTCGTAACTTTTTCCGTTTCGTTTTAAAACCTTCTTTTGTCCCTTTTTTAAACTACAAACAATTTTTTCATTTCTATCGTTTAAAAGATAGTCTCCTTCTATCATAAAAAAACCTTCTCCATGCCTAATATTCTGCACAGCGACAGAATTAAAGTAACTTTTTGTAAAAGACAGGTAATAAATAGCATCTAGAACATTGGTTTTTCCAATACCATTATTACCCACAAAACAGTTTATTTTCTTCTGAAAATCAAAAGTTTGCGACTCAATATTTTTAAAATTAAGTAAAGAAATTCTCTGTAAATACATGGATAAATTTTGATATTGAAAACGTTTTGCAAATTATTGAAAATTTAGCGAATTATCCGCTTTTAAAATCCAATTAAAAAAACTATTTTTGTCGCCACTAATTTTTAAGGAAACAATGGCTACATACAAGAAAAAATATAAGGCAGAAAGTAAACAAGTAGAAAATCAAATTGATGAATCTGAATTTGAAACAGCTGGAGTATTAAATACTTTAGATGAAACAGCTTCAATATCTGAGCAATGGATTGAGAAAAACAATAAACCTTTGTTTTTAGCTTTAATAGCAGTAGTAGTACTGTTTTTAGCATATATGGGTTATACTAAATATGTAGTTGAGCCAAACGAAACCGAAGCTTCTAACGAGTTAGCTTTTCCTAGAAAATATTTTAATGAAGCATCAATTGCAGGTTCTGGAGTAGATTCTTTATTAACTTTAGGTTTAGAAGGTGCAGATGGTAAGTATGGTTTTTTAGACATTGCAGATTCTTTTAGCGGAACGGATGCAGGAAACTTAGCAAACTATTATGCAGGTGTTTCTTATTTACAGATGAAGAAATACGACAAAGCAATTGAGTATTTAAGTAAATTTGATTCTGATGATGAATTATTAGGCCCTGTTTCTATTGGAGCAATTGGTGATGCTTTTGCAGATATAAATCAACCAGAAGATGCTTTAAGTTATTACGAAAAAGCAGCAAACAAAAAAAGTAATGATTTTACAACTCCATTATACTTATTTAAAGCAGGTCAAATTGCTATGGAATTAAAGGATTTTGGTAAAGCAGAAACATTGTTTACAAAAATTAAAGAAAACTATTCTAAATCTGACCAAGGTAGAGATATAGAAAAATACATAGCAGCAGCTAAATACGCTAACTAAAATAGTTTGCAGTTCTCAGTCCACAGTAAGCAGTTGCAGTTGCAGTAGGCAGTAACTTACTAAATACTGAAACTAAAAACTGAATACTAAAAAAAATATGGCTACAACCAATTTATCAGTTTACGATAAAACAACAATCCCAAATGCGAAATCTTTTCGATTTGGGATTGTTGTTTCTGAATGGAATCCTGAAATTACAGGGAATTTACAAAAAGGAGCAATTGAAACTTTATTAGATTGCGGTGCAACTAAAGAAAACATAATTTCTTGGGATGTACCTGGAAGTTTTGAATTAGTTTATGGTTGCAAAAAAATGATAGCAACACAACAAGTGGATGCAATTATTGCCATTGGAAATGTAATACAAGGAGAAACAAAACATTTCGATTTTGTTTGTGAAGGCGTTACCCAAGGTATTGTAGATTTAAATATAAAATACGATGTACCTGTTATATTTTGTGTTTTAACAGACAATACAAAACAACAATCTTTAGATAGATCTGGCGGAAAATTAGGGAATAAAGGAACCGAATGTGCCGTAGCAGCAATTAAAATGGCTGCACTTAAAAATATTGACGCCAAAAGTGAAAGCATCGGTTATTAATTTTAACTACTTTTCTAAAATAAAGCGATTATCCTGCAAGGTTTTTCTAACCTTGTAGGTATAGTATTCTTAAATAATCACCTAGCTTTTACACTTTAAACCTACAATTTTTTTGAAACCTTGCATGAAAAATTAAGAACTCTTTTAACATCTTTGTTTGAAGAATTCCTTTTAATTCTGTAAATTTGAAATACTTATATAAGTTGGTATAATCCTTGATTTATTCAAGAAATTATAAACCAATAATACTAAAACTATGGGATTTTTAAAACGTACTAATAAAAAATTTGACTACCAACCTCGTTTTTACGAAGGAGAAGGAAGTCCTTTTAAAATTGAACATAAGTTAGATCAGTTTAGAACAACAACTGGTAAAAACAAGGGGATTAAAGGTAAGTTTAGTGATGCTTTTGATGATTTAAAAAACTCAGATAGAAGCGTAAACAAAACACTTTTTTATATTATCGCAATTTTGGTACTTATCTTTTTGTACATTATAGATTTCGATTTATCCATTTTCAATAGAAATTAATGTCGGATATTATTCAATTATTACCAGATCATGTTGCTAACCAAATTGCTGCAGGAGAAGTCGTTCAACGTCCTGCTTCTGTTGTAAAAGAGTTGCTAGAAAACGCCATAGATGCTGGTTCAAATAATATAAAACTTTTATTAAAAGACGCTGGTAAAACGTTAATTCAAGTAATTGATAACGGAAAAGGAATGAGCACTACAGACGCTAGAATGAGTTTTGAGCGTCATGCAACTTCTAAAATACAAAAAGCAGAAGATTTATTTAACCTTAGCACAAAAGGGTTTAGAGGAGAAGCTTTAGCATCTATTGCTGCCATTGCGCATGTAGAATTAAAAACAAAACAAAATACCGAAGAGTTAGGTACTTGTATTAAAATTGAAGGAAGTAAAATTGTATCACAAGATTTTATTTCTACGAGTAAAGGAACTAGTATTGCTGTAAAAAACTTGTTTTACAATATACCTGCGAGAAGAAATTTCTTAAAGTCAGATACCGTTGAAACACGTCACATTATAGATGAATTTCAACGAGTTGCTTTAGCGCATCCAAACATTGCTTTTTTAATGCATCATAACGATAATGAAGTATATCATTTAAAAAGCAGTAATTTAAGAAAACGGATTGTGAGTGTTTTTGGAACTAAAATGAATGAAAAATTAGTTCCTATAAACGAGCAAACCGATATTGTTGGTATAGAAGGTTTTGTTGCAAAACCAGAATTTTCTAAAAGAAAAAGAGGAGAGCAGTTCTTTTTTGTAAATGATCGTTTTATAAAAAGCTCTTACTTAAATCATGCCGTTGTAAATGCCTTTGATGGTTTATTAGAATCAGGGTCACATCCCTCCTACTTTTTATACTTAACAGTGCCTGCAAATACTATTGACATTAACATTCATCCTACTAAAACAGAGATAAAGTTTGATAATGAAAAAGCATTGTATGCCATGTTAAGAGCTACTGTAAAACACAGTTTAGGCCAATACAATGTAGCACCTGTTTTAGATTTTAATAGAGATGCAAATTTAGATACACCGTATCATTTTAATTCAAAACCAAAGTCTACTGCTACTCCTAGAATTTCTGTGGATCCAGATTTTAATCCATTTAAAGAAGAAGCGAGTAGAGAAATTCATACGCCGTTTAAAAGAGAGTCTGAAACAGAAAGTTGGGAGTCTTTATATACTCCTACTATTGCAGATACAGAAGAAGAAATACAATCAGAATTATTTGACAATCAACAAGACATAAAAACACAGAAAACATTTCAAATTCAGCGAAAATACTTACTGAGTTCTATAAAATCTGGTGTGGTTTTAATCAATCAATCTTTAGCGCATCAACGTATTCTATACGAAGAGTTTTTAGAAAGTATTACTGTAAAAGAAGCCAACAGTCAGCAATTATTATTTCCTGTTAAAATTTCTTACACATCTGCAGAAATAGAAATGATTTATACCATTAAGACCGAATTAGAAAATGCTGGTTTTTCTTTTGATGAATTTACAAAAGACAGTGTTACTATAAAAGGAATACCCGTTTCTGTTACAGAAAGTAAAATAACAATTATCTTAGAAGAGTTATTAAGTGATATAGATTTAGAAGTACCAGATGCTAGTTTTAGTCATTTTGATGTTATGGCAAAATCATTTGCAAAAACATTGTCTATAAAAACAGGCACACAACTTTCTGAACGAGAACAAGAAGGTTTAGTAAATGATTTATTTTCTTGTAAAGAACCTACTGTTTCTCCTTTTGGAAAACCAATTTTTAAAACATTAACATTAAACGAAATAGACAATCTATTTAACAGTTAAAAATGAATACGAAACTTACAGACGCCATAAAACATATAATTATTATAAATGTAATTTTATTTGTTGCACCACAACTTTTAAAATTAGATTTTACAAATATCTTGGCTTTACATTTTCCTGAAAATGAACATTTCGGAATTTGGCAATACGTAACGCACATGTTTATGCATGGTGGTTTTAGTCATATATTGTTTAACATGTACGGTTTATGGGCTTTTGGTACTCCTTTAGAACAAATATGGGGAAAAAAGAAATTTATCTTTTTCTATTTTTCTGCAGGAATTGGAGCTGGAGTTATTTACACATTGGTCAATTATTATCAATTTAATGGTATCTATGAACTTTTTATAAATGCAGGTTTAAATAATTCTGAAGTTTTATCTATCTTAAAATCTGGTAGCACCAATGACGCACGTATTATAGGTGCTATTACACAAGATCAATTTAATCAAATAACCTCTTTATATAATACTCCTGCAGTTGGAGCCTCTGGCGCTGTATATGGTGTTTTAGTCGCTTTTGGTCTTTATTTTAAAGATGCCAAATTAGCATTGATATTTTTCCCGGTTCCTATTGCTGCAAAGTACTTTATACCTGTAATGATTTTGGGAGATTTGTTCTTTGGAATGACAAAATACTCTATTGGAAACATAGCTCATTTTGCGCATGTTGGTGGCGCTCTAATAGGTTTTATAATTGCTTGGTACTGGAAAAAGAACGAATTTAAAACATATTAATGAGTTTTCTAGACGACATAAAGAACCGCTATAAAAGCGGAAATATTGTAGAAAAATTAATCTACATAAACCTTGCTATCTTTGTATTTACCTTGTTAACATCTGTTTTTCAAGATTTATATAAGGGCGAAATAAATTGGGTAGTAACCTGGTTCTCTTTAGATGATAATTATACCTCTTTATTAACTAAACCTTGGACTATTATTAGCTATGGTTTTTTACATGCCGACTTTCAACATATTCTTTTAAATCTAATAACCTTATACTTTGTAGGGAACTTATTTATAGAATATTTTACACAAAAACAATTATTAACGTTCTATCTATTAGGTACTTTCTTTGGTGGAGTTTTATTTATTTTAAGCAATAGTTATTTTCCTTTATTTCAAGATCAATCTTCTATATTAGTAGGTGCTTCCGCAGGTATTTCTGCCATTTTTATAGGTATTACCACCTACATACCCAACTACCAATTAAAAATACGTTTTATTGGCTTTGTTAAGTTATGGCACTTGGGGGCTATTTGGGTAGGTTTAGATATATTAGCACTCTCTGGAGGAAATGCTGGCGGCCATTTTGCACATTTAGGAGGTGCTTTATTTGGTTTTTTGTATGTTCAAAAAGCAGCCAATAAAGAAATACAAATTTTCGATAAAATAGCAGCCCTATTTTCAACAAAAAAGAAACCTTTAAAAACAGTTTACAAATCGCCTAAAAAAACAGTAAAAACCACTAAAGATACTTCTTTAAATCAACAACAAATAGATGCTATTTTAGATAAAATTAGCAAATCTGGTTATGACACTTTAACGAAAGAAGAAAAAGAGTTTTTATTTAAACAAGGAAGATAGTAGTATGAAAAATTTGTCCCCCATAGATAAGATTTTATATTTTATAAACTCAATATTAGCAACCCTACTATTGCTCTCTTATGTACTACATTTTATATCTCCTGCCACCATACCCTTTGTAGCAATTATAAGTCTATTTGTACCGTTTTTAATGATAATTAACTTACTTTTTGCAATCTATTGGTTAATTAGATTGAAAAAACAATTATTACTATCCGTTACAGTTTTTATTATTGGAATCTTTTTTTCCTATCCTTTTTATAAAATTTCAGGTAACAACTCTTCTTTAAATAATGATTTAAAAGTGATGAGTTATAATGTAAAAAGCTTCGATCTTTTTCATAAAAAGAAAGACTCTATTATGCAAGATGGGTACGAATTTATAGCCGCAAAAGATCCAGATGTTATTAGCATACAAGAGTATTATAAATCTAATAAAAACAAATTCTCATTTCCATACAAATACGTAAAACTTCGTCCGAATAGTACTAAATACGGAATGGCAATTTACTCTAAACATAAGATTATTAATGCAGGGTCTTTAGATTTAAAAAGTACTGGTAATAATATTATTTTTGCAGATATATTAAAGAAAAAGGACACCATTAGAATTTATAATATTCATCTAGAATCTTTAAGAATAAAGCCCAATGAAGAAAATTTTGGGGAAGAAAATTCTGAAAAATTAATAGAAAGGGTTTCTAATTCCTTTAAAGAACAAGCAGAACAAACCGTTCAGTTTTTAGCACATGAGCAACAATGGAAAGGAAAAAAAATTGTTTGTGGAGACTTTAATAATACAAGCTATTCTTGGGTATATAACAAAATTTCAAAAGACAAGAAAGACACTTATATTGAATCTGGTAAAGGCTTTGGTAAAACCTACAATTATTGGTTTCCTATGAGAATAGATTTTATTTTAACAGATAAAAATGCCATTAGTAACAAGTTTACTACCTATACAGAAAAATACTCAGATCATTTTGCTATTATGGCTAAAATTAACTGGTAGCACAAAAAATGAGTAGAGAGTAATTGTTATTAATAACTTCTTTTTTTTATAACCTTTGTAGCTTTGCCTTCTATTTTATATTTAAATAGCATTACTACACTTAAAAAAAACATTTTAAATTTAGCAAATCGCAAAGTATAATGACTTGCTTTTAATAATCTTCCAAATTCTTTTTTAATGTCTTTTTCATAGCTCTTTAATATTTGTTCAGAGAAGTTATTTTCTCTTAAACACTTTTCTATATTATTTGCAGCAATAATACCAGACATCATACCCGTACCAATACCTTCTTTATAAAAAGCATTTGCCAAACCTGCTGCATCCCCTACTAATAAAAAACGCTCTCCGGAAATTTTATAATTACCAAAATGAAACGGAATAGACCAACCTCTCCAAGAGTTTACTTTCGTTGCATTTACAAATTGATGTTTAATATATTTATTCGTTTTAATTAGATTTTCTATTTCATGAACTAAATTTATACCATTTTTTTTTATCTGATCAGACCTACCTCCTAAACTAATATTTACTTGACCATCTGACAACGGAAAAACATAAAAAAACAAAAGCGTTTTTTTATAAATCATTCTAACTTCTGCTTCATTTTTTATAGCAAGATCTTGAACCCCCGTAAAATAAGCACTTACAAAAGTAGATGAAAACTTTTTATCTATTTTATTCTGAGCCAATTTACCAGAAACAATAGATTTTGCCCCATCTGCTCCTACCACCATTTTAGACAAAATTTCTTCGCCATTTTTTAATTTAATATAAACACCACCTGTTTGATTCTCAAGCACTTTTACTCCATTTCCAAAATATTGACAAGCATATTCGCTAGATAAATGATTGACTAAAAAATGGTCAAAATCGAAACGTTTTGCATAAGAAATAACCATATCTCTGTCTTCACTTTCTTTAAATTCAATTTTAGAATTATTGTTTATAAGCAGCGTAATTTTTTTACTATGTATAAATTTAGGATTCTTCAAAAATTCTAAAAACAAATCTTCTCCTAAAAGTTTTAAAGATTTGTAAGCGTATAATATTAGTCCATCTCCACACGTTTTATCTCTAGGAAAAGTAGCTTTATCTACTATACAATGCTTAATTTTTAATTTAGATAACATCAAAGATGTTGCAACACCAGAGGGTCCCGAACCAATAATACAAACATCTGTTTTTTTTATTTGACTCATAATTACAATAACTATATTACACTATTTGTATTAAACTTATTTATTAAAGCCATAATCTCATACTATTTTACAAATACACAATTGGCATTTTTAATACACTTTTTCTTTACCTAAACTTCTTCTTAATCTATATTATTTCTTCAACAGAAAACTAAAACACTTCTTTGAATCATTAATACTGTAGAAAAATTACATCACGATACCGAAGTATTAAATTAGCACTAATTACAGGTACAACTCATATTTGGTTTCTGCCAGACCTTCATCATTTATAAAAGTATTTTTTATTTGAAAACAATTTGCTTCTAAAATTTTAGAAGAAGCTACATTTTCATCTACTACATAGCCAATAATTTTATCCATTTTAAGTTTCTTACAATAAGAAATTAACCCCACACAAACCTCAAAACCAAACCCTTGCTTCCAATATTTTTCTAAAAAACGATAGCCAATTTCATCATCTAGATTGTCTTTAACCAAAGCAACAGTTCCAAGAAATTGATGCTCCCTTTTTCTGATGATCGCATAAATCCAAAAATCATTATTAGTGTCACTATATTTTAAAATCAATGTTTTTAACTCTTTTTCGTTTTCAATATAGGTTTTTGGATTTCCTGTAGCATATTTTAAAACATTCTCATTGCTTTCTAGCTGATGAAAAGCTGCTAAATCCTCTAAAATTAGTCTTCTAATAATTAACCTTTCCGTTTCAAAAATCATCAATAATATCGTACTTTTGCGTTTTTAAACTGTTACACACAGTATTTGTAAATATACAATTTGAACTTTAAGAAATAAATCCTTTTTTAAAGTTTTGTTTTTTAGTTAAACAAACTTATTAGAATGAATGCAGAAAAGAAAGTTGCCTTTTACACTTTAGGATGCAAATTAAATTTTTCAGAAACATCTACTATTGCTCGTAATTTTGTGAGCGAAGGCTTTGAGCGTGTAGATTTTGAAGAACCAGCAGATGTTTATGTTATAAATACTTGTTCTGTTACAGATAATGCAGATAAACGCTTTAAAACCATTGTAAAAAATGCATTAAAGAAAAATGATGATGCTTTTTTAATTGCGGTTGGTTGTTATGCGCAATTAAAACCAGAAGAATTAGCAGCTGTAGATGGTGTAGATTTAGTTTTAGGTGCTACAGAGAAATTTAATGTTACCAGTTATATAAACGATTTAACTAAAAATAATGTTGGAGAAGTACACTCTTGTGAAATTTCTGATGCAGATTTTTATGTAGGTTCTTACTCTATTGGAGATAGAACACGTGCATTTTTAAAAGTACAAGATGGTTGCGATTATAAATGTACTTATTGTACAATTCCTTTAGCACGTGGAATTTCTAGAAGCGATACTTTAGAAAATGTTATTGAAAATGCCAGAGAAATTTCATCAAAAGGAATTAAAGAAATTGTTTTAACGGGTGTAAATATTGGAGATTATGGTAAAGGTGAATTTGGTAACAAAAAGCACGAACATACTTTCTTAGATTTAGTAAAAGAATTAGATAAAGTAGACGGTATACATCGATTACGAATTTCATCTATAGAACCTAATTTATTAAAAGATGAAACAATTGAATTTGTATCTAAATCAGATTCTTTTGTTCCTCATTTTCATATTCCTTTGCAATCTGGTAGTGATGAGTTACTTAAGAAAATGAAACGTAGGTATTTAACAAATACATACACAAACAGAGTAATAAGAATTAAAGAAGTAATGCCTAACGCCTGTATTGGTGTAGATGTTATTGTTGGTTTTCCTGGTGAAACAGACGAGCTATTTTTAGAAACGTACAACTATTTAAACGAGATGGACATTTCTTACTTACATGTTTTTACTTATTCAGAAAGACCTAATACAGAAGCAGTGCATTTAGAAGGTGTGGTGCCTAAAAAAGTACGTGCCAAACGTAGTAAAATGTTACGTGGTTTATCTGCTAAGAAAAGACGTGCTTTTTATGAGAATCAATTAGGTAATACCGTAACCGTTTTATTTGAAAATGAAAATAAAGAAGGTTATATAAACGGTTTTACAGAAAATTACGTTAAAGTTAAAACACCTTGGAACCCAGAGTTGGTAAATACATTACACACTATAACGCTTACTGAAATTGACGAAGATGGTCTTGTAAGATTTAATTTTGAAAACAATAGCGTTACAATTTAAAATGTAATTGCTACATTAAAATAAATAGATATGAAAAAGATTCCAATATACTTGGTTCCTGGTTTAGCAGCTGGACCAGAAATTTTTGAAAACTTAGAATTATCAAAAGATAAATATGACATTCATTATTTAAAATGGATAACACCTATAGCTCAAGATGAGTCTATTGCTAACTACGCAATGAGAATGAGCGAGGATGTAAAAGAAGAAAAACCTGTTTTAGTAGGTGTTTCTTTTGGCGGAATTATGGTACAAGAAATGAGTAAGTATCTAGATGTTAAAAAAACAATTATTATTTCTAGCGTAAAACACCATAAAGAACTGCCAAAAAGGTTTAAATTTGTGAAATTCACAAAAGCTTATAAGTTTTTTCCAACTAAGGTTGTCTCAAATTTTGAAGATTATGCTAAATATTTTTTAGGTAAATCTTTAAAAAAGAGAGCCCATATTTATAAGAAATACCTTTCTGTTAGAAGTGAACTATACTTAAACTGGTCTATTGGTTCTATTATTAGGTGGGAACAAACAGAAAAGAATCAAAACATTACGCACATCCACGGTACAAATGACCACGTATTTCCTATAAAAAACATAAACAACTGTATACAAATAGAAGGTGGTACCCATATTATGATTATTACTAAAGCCAAGAAATTAACTAAAATTATTAACGATATTTTAACTAGTTAAAACACAGGTCATCCTTATTTTTAAATCACAAAAACATTGCAAACTCATGAATAAATCACTCCGTTTTCTTTCACTACTTAGCATCTTAATAGTTGCTTTTTTATTTTATAATGGCATTAATAAAAATGAAACAGACCCACAAACAAGTACACATGCAACCTATAAAATAAAAGCATTAAAACTACCTAATAATTTAAATCTTGCTGGAGAAAGGGTTCCTTTAGAAATACCGGATGTAAAAGAAAGAATGGAGAGAGAGTTATTGGTAAATACCTATTGGCAATCTAATGGACTATTATTGATAAAAAGAGCAAATAAGTACTTTCCTATTTTAGAACCATTATTAAAAAAATATGGTTTACCAGACGATTTTAAATTTTTAGCTTTGGCAGAAAGTGGTTTTATAGATGAAACCTCTAACGTTGGTGCAGCGGGTATGTGGCATTTTATGCAGGCAACAGGTAAAGAATACGGTTTAGAGATTAATAGCAACGTAGACGAACGTTACGATATTGAAAAATCTACAAAAGTAGCTGCTGAGTATTTAAAAAAATCTCAAAAACGTTTTAATTCTTGGACTTTAGCTGCCGCTGCTTACAATGCAGGAAACTATGGTGTTAGTAAAAGGTTAGATGAGCAAGAAGTAACTAATTATTACGATGCTAAATTACCCGATGAAACTGAAAGATATGTATTAAGAATTATTGCCTTAAAAGAAGTAATAAGCAATCCTAAAAAATATGGTTTTGTCTTTGAAAATGAAGATCTATACACTTTAGCAAAAACAAGAACTATAAAAGTTGATACAGCAATTTCTAATATTACACATTTTGCAAAGAAATTTGGAATGAATTATAAAGAGTTTAAAATTTACAATCCTTGGTTAAGAGAAAATAAACTAAACAATAAAAGTAGAAAAGTGTACGAGATTAAAGTACCTGTTAACTAAAGTATTTTTATTCTATAATATTTTTAATTCTACCTACCAACCCAGATTCTAACTGAACTTTAATACCATACGGATGGTTTTGAGATTTAGTTAGAATTTTTGCTATAACACCTTCTGTTAATTCTCCACTTCGTTGATGTGGTTTCTGTACAATTTCTACAAACAAACCTATTTCTACATTTTTTCTTTGCCTACCGTCAATCATAAATACTTTTTAATACGAAAATAAAAAAAGCCTATCAATATTGATAGGCTTTTAGATAAAAAATTAACTAGTAATAAATATATATTATAATACTCTTACGTTTACTGCGTTTAATCCTTTTTTTCCATCTTGTAAGTCAAATTCAACTTCATCGTTTTCACGAATTTCATCGATTAATCCTGATACATGTACAAAATGTTCTTTGTTTGATCCTTCTTCAGTGATAAATCCAAATCCTTTAGATTCATTGAAAAATTTTACTGTTCCTTTATTCATAATAAAAATTATTTGTTGTCAATTTAATTACTAACAACATTTATATAATAACAAATGTAATGCCAAAATTTGAATAACGGCATAATTTTTTATGATACTTTTTTTAATCTGAATGATAAGAACATAAAAAAAGCCTATCAATATATTGATAGGCTTTTAGATAAAAAATTAACTAGTAATAAATATATTATAATACTCTTACGTTTACTGCGTTTAATCCTTTTTTTCCATCTTGTAAGTCGAATTCAACCTCATCGTTTTCACGAATTTCATCGATTAATCCTGAAACATGTACAAAATGTTCTTTGTTTGATCCTTCTTCAGTGATAAATCCAAATCCTTTAGATTCGTTGAAAAATTTTACGGTACCTTTATTCATAATAAAAAAATATTGTGTTGTTAAATTAATTCCTAACAACGTTTATTGAATTGCAAATGTAATGCCAAAAATTAACAAACGTATCAAAATAATTAAATTATTTTCAAAAACAGAACCTAAACACTAGTAATCAATAATTTAACACCTTTAAATTCATCAACAATCTCCATTAGAACATCCTTTACTGGTTTTATTTCATGAATTAAACCCGCAATTTGACCAATTTCTAACTCTCCTTCGTCTAAATCTCCTTCAAACATTCCTTTTTTAGATCTTGCTCTGCCTAATAATTCTAAAAGTTTTTCTTTTGTTGGGTTTTGTTTATATAATTCTTGCACGTCATTGTAAAACTTATTCTTCACCAAGCGAACTGGCGCTAATTCTTTTAACGTTAACTGAGTATCTCCGTCTTTAACAGCAACAATGGTATTTTTAAAATTAATATGAGCAGAAGATTCTACTGTAGCAGCAAATCTACTTCCTATCTGCACGCCGTCTGCACCTAAAACCATAGCCGCCAACATGCCTCTTCCGGTTCCAATGCCTCCAGCAGCAATTACAGGAATTTTAACCTGTTCTTTTACCATTGGTATTAGAGTAAAAGTGGTTGTTTCTTCCCTCCCATTATGTCCACCTGCTTCAAATCCTTCGCAAACCACAGCATCTACGCCAGCAACTTCTGCTTTTAAAGCAAACTTTACAGAACTTACAACATGTACAACCGTAATTCCTTTTTCCTTTAAAAAGGATGTCCAAGTTTTTGGGTTTCCTGCGGAAGTAAAAACAATCTTTACCTCTTCTTCTATAATTATATCCATTAATTTTTCAATGTCTGGATACAACATTGGTACGTTTACTCCAAAAGGCTTGGAAGTTGCTTTTTTACATTTTATAATGTGCTCTCTTAAAACATCTGGATACATAGAACCTGTACCAATTAAACCTAAACCACCAGCATTAGAAACTGCAGAAGCTAACTTCCAACCAGAAACCCAAATCATCCCTCCTTGTACAATGGGATATTTTATATTAAAAAGAGTTGTTATTTTATTTGTCATAACTTAAAGTTAATTTTTTGTGTATAATTAAAAGGTATTTTTCTACCTCTATCAATTGCAGCAGACCAACCTTTTATATCCTCAAAGAAATCTACTAATTCAATGTACAATTTTTCTGGTATTGTTTCATCAACAGTTACATCAGTAATAGAACCATCAATATCAATCACAAAATTTACATAAACATCTCCATCTATCTTATAATTAAGTGCACGCTTTAATTTTTTTAACTCATTTCTATATTCCTTTAGACCTCCTTTAAAACTTGGTTTCTTTTTACGTATTACAGCTTCTTTTTTAGTTATTTCTCCGTTATTATTATAGTAAATTTCTTGTATAATTGTATCTTTTTTAAATATAGCTTTCCCCGCTAAAACACCATTGTAATGGTATATTTTAAAAAGCCCTTCTTTATTTCCTTCATATAACCTCCCTTCTGCATTTATATTTCCATTATCAAACCAAGATTTATATTTCCCGTGTAAAAGTCCTTCTTTATTATAGTAACTTAGTTGAATCATTTTACCGTGTTTATTGTAATTTATACTTTGTCCAATTTTTACAGTTTTAGCTAAAGAATTATAATGTTGATAATAAAAGAGTTTACCATTTCTTCTATATTTTCTGCTTAACCAAAGAGTATCATTTACTTTTGTTAAAATCTCAAAATTCTTAGCCTTCGTTTTATCTGTTGTTAACTTATTGTTATTATCAAAAAAATTAACAATGGAATCCTTTTGAGAAAACAGATGAAAACACGTAAAAAACAGAATAATAAATAGTTTTAATTTCATTTTACTCTTTAATTAATTTAAATATTTTTTGTTGATTATCCTTTGATACCTTCATTAAGTAAACACCGCTTTCTAAAAAAGAAATATCAACTGCATCTGAAGTTACCTTCTCTTTTTTTAAGACTCTTTTACCTAAAATAGTATAAACTTCAATTGTAACGCTATTAAGATCATCTGTAGAAATTACAAAACGATCTTTTATTGGATTTGGATATACATTTAAATTGATAATAGCATCATCCAAAACAGCTAAACTAGCCTTATAGCGATTCAGAGCAACTTCAAAATTAGGAATCCCATAACCATGCTGGTCGGTAGGATTATTAAATTGATTTGCAGACTCATAAACTGCAGTTTTTAAATAATCATTATAATTCTCACCAGATTTTTTTAAGGATGCTTTTAAAAGAAATCCTTCATTCTGATTTAAACAAGCTATTAAACCCGCCATAATAGGCGATGAAAAAGACGTTCCGCTAGATGAAGTTGTGATTTCTCCAGAACTATAATGTATCAACGCTGGGTTTTGACCTTTACCTAAAATTTCTGGTTTTATTCTTCCGTCGGATGTTGGTCCGAAAGAACTAAAACTTGCAATATTACCAGAAGCATTTACTGCTCCAACCGAAATCACAGAAGTTGCATCTGCAGGTGCTCCCATATATTTCCAAGTACTATTTCCATCATTACCAACGGCATTTACCAAAAGCAAACCACGTGAAGCCCCAATTTCTGCACCTCTAGATATAAAAGTGGTTTTACCATCCATATCTGCATAGGTGTGGTTATGATTAGGATTATCATACGTAGTATAGCCCAAAGAAGTATTTATTACGTCAACACCCAAACTATCTGCTCTTTCTGCCGCTTCTACCCAAAGTGTCTCTTCTAAAACAGTCTCTGTTTCTGAAATTTCTGATATAAATAAATAAAATTTTGCATCTGGAGCTGTACCAACATATTCATCTTTAATATACGCAGCAATTGAAGACAAAACATGCGTTCCATGACTATTTCTTGTGTAGAAATTATCATTTCTATCAGCAAAATTATAACCTCCTAAAATTTGATTATTATCTCTAATTCTACTAAAAGCATCTAAGGTATTTACATTAGGAAACCCAGCATCTATAATTGCTATTATTTGCCCTTCCCCAGTTAATTCTTGTTGATGCAAATAATCTCCCTTTAACATTTTAATTTGATTATCGGTTGCACCATAATTAAAATCTGTAAGCGTTTCTTTAAACTTGTTATAATGATTAGGAGTTATTGTTTTTCCTTTTGATTGACCATTTAGATTCAACGATTTATTAGCAAATTCTACAGATGCTATAAAACTATAATTAGACATTAAATTATTAATAGCTACTACTTCTCCTTGAACATGAACAGCGTTTAACCATTTAGATTTCCCTAAAACAGTAATCGTTTTATCATTTTTTAGTTGATTATAATACGCTTCATCAACAGGAACATCTTTAGAATCTAAAGGAATATTGAGTTTAGACCTTCTATCTAATGCTCTTTGAGTAAGCATTAAGGTAGGTCTGTTTAAAAAACTAGTTTCTTGAGGTTTATCTTTAATAAAAACCCAAGCATCTTCTTGTGCAGAAACCTGAAAACAAAAAATTAGGCATAAAAAAAGTAGTAATTTCTTCATATTCCGAAATTACTACTTTTTTATGATTTTATAAATTTTTTAAGAGATAACTCCAGAGCCTAATAATTCGTCTTCTATATACCAAGCTACAAACTGTCCTTCTTGTATGGCAGATTGTTTGTTTTCGAACTCAACATACAAGCCAGATGCTACCTTGTGTAAAATAGCATTTTCTAAAGGTTGTCTGTATCTAATTCTTGCAGCTACTTGCATGGTTTCTCCAACTTTTAAAGTTAAGTCTTCACGAATCCAATGCATTTCTTCATTAGAAACAAACAATACATTTCTATACAATCCTGGGTGATTTTTACCTTCTCCGGTATAGATTACATTTTCTACAACATCGGTTTCTATCACATACAAACCTTCTTTTGTACCACCAACATTTAAACCTTTACGTTGTCCTTTTGTAAAATAGTGTGCTCCTTGATGCTTACCAACCACTTTACCATCTTCTTTATTGTAAGTAAATTTGGTAGCGTAATATTTTAATTCTTCTTCTTTGTTTTCAAAAGTAGGAGCTAGTTTTGTGTATTGCTTAAAATCCGTTGGAATCGTTACAATTACTCCTTCTTTAGGTTGTAATTTTTGTTGTAAAAATTCAGGCAAACGAACTTTACCAATAAAACATAATCCTTGAGAATCTTTCTTATCTGCTGTAATTAAATCTGCTTCTTTCGCAATTGCTCTAACTTCTGGCTTTGTTAATTCACCAATAGGAAATAATGCTTTTGTTAATTGTTCTTGAGATAATTGACATAAAAAATAAGACTGATCTTTATTATTATCTTTACCTGCTAATAATTTATATACTGGTTTTCCGTCTATAATTTCTTCTCCTTTTCTACAATAATGACCTGTTGCAACATAATCTGCACCTAATTTTAAAGCGATATCCATAAAGACATCAAACTTAATTTCTCGGTTACAAAGTACATCTGGGTTTGGCGTTCTACCTTTCGAGTATTCATCGAACATATAATCTACAATACGTTCTTTGTATTGCTCACTTAAATCTACCACCTGAAAAGGAATTCCTAATTTTTCTGCAACAATCATTGCATCATTAGAATCTTCTAACCAAGGACATTCATTAGAAATAGTAACAGAATCATCGTGCCAATTTTTCATAAAAAGCCCAATTACCTCATACCCTTGTTCCTTTAATAAATGTGCAGTAACACTACTATCTACACCACCAGAAAGACCAACAACTACTCGTTTCATTTTTATTTTTTGAGGTTGCAAAGATACAAATTAGAAATGGTTTTTATAGATTGAAAGAATTGATGTAACCATTGTTTTGATTTATATAAGTTTGCTAATTTTAAAAGTAGCATTCTAAAAATATAAATCCCAAAAAATTAATCTTCTTTTTTACGAGAGAAAGTACTTTTCTGTCTTAGTTCTTTTTCCGTGGCCACTTCTCCGTCCAAATAATACTCCCAATTGCCAACTCTTATTCCGTTTTTATAATTTCCGGTTTCTAATAACTTTCCGTCTAGTTCAAAGTATTTTGCCAAACCGGTTAACTCCCCGTTTTTATAAGTAAGCTCCTCTATAAGTACTCCATTACTAGCGTATCTAGTTTTTACACCATCTAACAAACCATTTTTGTAATTAGAAAACTCTGTAACTTGACCATCTTGATAGTAAATTATTTGGGCACCGTGTAATTTACCTTTTTTATAATTTTCTTCTGACATGATTACACCATCAGGATAAAAATATTTCCAATTACCAACACGGTCTTTCCCCTTTAAAACTCCTTCTGTTTCTATTTTACCTTTTAAAGTAAAAAACTTAACATAAAGCGAATCTGAGTTTTTATAAAATGTTTTAATAATTACCGGATGCGCAGAACTTGTAATGTCGTAAAACTTAAAAACACCTACCTCTTTACCGTTTTTAAATTGACCAACATAACGTATTCGCTTATTCGAATAATATTTTTTCCAAACGCCTACCCTTTCATTATTTGCATTTAATTGATTAATTTTTTGTGCATTAAAATTTTCACTTGTAAAAAAACAAGCAAAAAATAGTAAAATAAAAAACAGTCTTTTTATCTTTATCATTCAAATATAATTTAAAACAAAGATACATTAATAGTGTCAAAAACAAATCTCCTTTTTGTAACCGAACAACTCCACAACATGGAAACCCCTAAAAGGGAAAATCGACAAAGAGTTGCCAATATTATTTTAGAAAACCCACAACTATTTAAAGAACTGGTTACTATTACGTTTACTATTGAAAATAAAGTTTCTATAAAGGCTGCTTGGATTTTAGAATGGATTTGCACACACCATCATTTAGAATGGGTTTTACCGCATTTAGATACTTTTACTTCAGAAATAAAAAACGTAAAATTTGATAGCGCCATAAGACCATGTGCTAAGGTTTGTGAACATTTAGCAATTGCCTATTATGCAAAAACAGAAAATAATACACAAGAAAAGCTTACAAAAAACCACATAGACAGCATTGTAGAAACAGGTTTCGATTGGTTAATTTCTCCACAAAAAATTGCAGTAAGAGGCTATACGATGAATACTTTATATTTATTTGGATTAGAAAAAGAATGGATTCATCCAGAATTAAAACATTTAATAGAAACTAAAATCATACATGAAAGCAAAGGCTGTAAAGCGCGTGGAAAATTCATTTTAGGTTTGATTGAAAAAAGAGGTTAATAAGACATGGACTTCTTTGAAAAAAATTATTTGCAGAGATTTAAGCAGAGTTTCAAAGAAAAATATAGTTAATAGGACGTACAAAAAGACACTAATTTTACAGATTTCAGGGATTAAATTGTTCTCATTCAAATAATAATAACATCAGAATATGATTTATTAATTATTTTGGCTAAAGCCAATAATACTCACTATTATCAATCACAGGCTAAAGCCTGTGCCTATAAAAAAACAAATTTTTAAATTTAAACTATTCAAAAAAAAACATTTAGAAGATTATAAATAGCCTGTGGATTTATCCACAGGAATTCAATTTTAAACGTTATCAAGGCTTTAGCCAAACTTCATCATCCAGCAAGGTTATTTCTATTTAAAAACACCTACAGAATTTAATAAAAAAAATCGTGAATTCGGGGCTGTTAAGTTTTGAAACTTCAACTATTTATTTGTGATAATCCTAGAAATTCGTGTATAAAAAACATCATAAATCTGCTAAATTCACTATTTTTGCAATTAACAACATAACGAAAAAATGGAATTAACACAATTAAATGCCATCTCTCCTATTGATGGTCGCTATAGAGGTAAAATATCAAAATTATCAGATTATTTTTCGGAAGAAGCTTTAATAAAATACAGAGTTCGAGTAGAAATTGAATATTTTATTGCTTTGTGTGAAATCCCATTACCTCAATTAGCAGATTTTAACAACGATTTATTTGACGATTTACGTAAAATTTATATTGATTTTACTACAGAAGATGCTCAGAAAATAAAAGATATTGAAAGCATTACAAACCACGATGTAAAAGCTGTTGAATATTTTATAAAAGAAAAGTTTGATGCATTAGGTTTACAAGCACATAAAGAGTTTATCCATTTTGGATTGACTTCTCAAGACATAAACAATACCGCTATTCCGCTTTCTATAAAAGAAGCAATGAATGATGTTTATGTACCTCATTATTTTGAACTTTTAGAAAAATTACAAGAATTAGTTATTGAATGGAAAGATATTTCTATGTTGGCAAGAACACATGGTCAGCCAGCATCTCCAACAAGATTAGGGAAAGAAATAGACGTTTTTGTGGTACGTTTAAAAGCGCAATTCAACTTATTAAATGACATACCAAGTGCTGCCAAATTTGGTGGAGCAACAGGTAATTATAATGCACATAAAGTAGCGTACCCAAATATAGATTGGAAAGAATTTGGAAGTACTTTTGTACAAGGAAAATTAGGTTTACACCACTCTTTTCCTACAACTCAAATAGAACACTACGATCATTTAGCGGCTCTTTTTGATAATTTAAAACGTATAAACACTATTATTTTAGATTTAGATAGAGATTTCTGGACATACGTTTCTACAGATTATTTTAAACAAAAAATTAAAGCAGGTGAAGTTGGTTCTTCTGCAATGCCACATAAAGTAAATCCTATCGATTTTGAAAATTCTGAAGGAAACTTAGGTTTGGCAAATGCAATTTTTGAGCACCTTTCTGCTAAATTACCAGTTTCTCGTTTACAACGTGATTTAACAGATAGTACTGTTTTACGTAATGTTGGTGTACCATTTGGTCATACAATTATTGCATTTACATCTACCTTAAAAGGATTGAATAAATTATTGTTAAACAAAGAAAAGTTTGCGCAAGATTTAGAAAACAATTGGGCAGTTGTTGCAGAGGCAATTCAAACTATTCTAAGACGTGAAGCATATCCAAATCCTTATGAAGCATTAAAAGGATTGACGAGAACGAATGCTAAAATCAACCAAAAATCTATTGCAGACTTTATTGATACTTTAGAAGTTTCATCAGAAATTAAAGAAGAATTAAAAGCAATTACACCAAGTAATTATACAGGTATTTAAGCTATGTTAAAAACAGAACCAAGAAACAAGAATCAAGAATCAAGACAAAAGGATGCTAAAAAACAGTATCCTCTTGTATCTTGTTTCTTGGTTTTATTCAGTATTATATTTTTCTCTTGTCAGTCAGATATAAAAGATAACTCAGATCGCTTTAAAAAAGGTGTTTTTGAGATTCCTGCAGGAAATGGATATAGTAAAACAACCATCACTAGAAAAGATAGCCTTCAAATTGAAAAGTATGATAAAATCATAAGTATCTCTAATGATAGTACTTCTGGAGAAAAAAAGATAAAACATATTGATACATTATATATCAAATGGAAAAATAATTTTTTCTATACTTTAAAGATGAAATCTCCAAAAAAAGAGATCGATAAGGAACCTATTTATGTTCAAATTACGAAAGTAACAGATAGTTCTTTTAGTTTTTCTGCAAAAATTGGCTTTAGTAAATTTGCTACAGATGGTACTATTTATAAGGTGAAATAAATTACATAAACTTTTGTTTAAAAGAATACTCAGCATTTTTTTCCTTTTCCTATTGATGATACCAACATCAATAGAAATACTGCATGATTTAGCAAATCATGAGCACGCTGTCTGTACCTCTATTACAGATCATCACATACATAAACAGCATTTAGACTGTGCTGAATTCCACAAGCAATTAACCATATTCTCTATGGACTTTACATCTAATTATGATGTAATTCCCAAACACTTTTACGCTTCAACTTTTATTGATAAACCACAGAGAGTTAAAAAGGTTTATCGATCTATAAAACCTCCGAGAGGCCCCCCTTATTTTACTATTTAAATATATCATTGTGAAAGAGAAATAATTGAAAAAATCTATTAATTCCATTTCACTGTGTACTGTATTAAAACCCTTTGTGTTAAAAAACCTAAGGGTCTAAATTAATTTTAATAGTAAAATAACATCAATGAAAACATTTATAAAATTGCTACTTTTAGTAGCAGGGTTTTCTGTGAATGCACAAAACAGCATTTCAGGAACTATTACAGATAGCAACAATAATCCATTGGAGCAAGTACAAATTTATGCACAAGAATTGCATAAAGGAACCACAACCAAAGAAGACGGAAGCTATATTTTAAGAAACATTCCGAAGGGAAAAATAAAAATAACTTTTAGCTATTTAGGGTTTAGAACATTTTATAAAATAATTGAATTTAACAAAGAAAACATAACTCTAAACATTCAATTACAAGAAAGTCCATTTAACATGGATGAAGTTGTAATATCTGCTCCTTTTAATAAATTACAGTCAGAAAATGTAATGAAAATAGAAAGCCTTTCTGCTAAATCTATTATTAAATCTGGCGCGACCTCTCTTGTAGAAGGAATTACAAATATCCCTGGAGTTTCGCAAATATCTACGGGAGGTTCTATAGGAAAACCTGTAATTAGAGGTTTAAGCGGTAATAGAGTTTTAGTCTACACGCAAGGTATTCGTTTAGAAAATCAACAATTTGGTGGTGAACACGGTTTAGGTATTAACGATGCCGGAATAAGTAATATTGAGGTAATAAAAGGACCTGCATCTCTACTTTATGGATCGGATGCACTAGGTGGTGTTTTATATCTAATTCCAGAAAAATTTGCGGCAGAAAACTCTAAAGAACTAAATGTTAGTCATCGTTTTTTTGGTAATACATTAGGAACAAATACATCTGTTGGTGCTAAATTATCTTCAGAAAGCTGGAAATTTTTAGCAAGAGGAACGTATGCAAATCATGTAGATTATAAAATCCCTACGGATGAAAGAGTTACCAACACCCGTTTTAACGAAAAAGATTTTAAAACAGGAATTGCTTATTCTAAAAACAATTTTACATCAGAGGTTCGTTATAATTTTAACAGATCTAAATTAGGCTTGCCAGAAGAAGGTGTTGCAGAACAATCTACCAGTAGAACGCTTTTAGAACCTTATCAAGCAATAGACAATCATATTATAAGCTCTCATAATCATTTCTTTTTGGGCGATTCTAAAATAGATTTAGACTTAGGGTATACTTTTAATGATAGACAAGAATTTGAAGAGCATCATGACGAACATGAAGATGAAGATGACCATGGAGATGAACATGGAGAAGAAGAACATGAAGAAGCTGCTTTAAGAATGAAATTAAAAACATTTAGTTATAATGCTAAATATCATTTTCCTAAAATAGGAAATGTTGAAATTTTAACCGGAGTACAAGGATTACATCAAACAAATACCAACTTTGGAGAAGAGATATTAATTCCGGATGCAACTATAAACGATTTCGGAGTTTTTACCACGGCTTACTATTCTTGGAATAGAAATACATTACAAGCAGGAGTGCGTTATGATAATAGAAATATAGAAACAGAAAGACACGAAGTTGCACATGAAGACGAAATCCATATTTTTGAAGCAGTTGATAAATCTTATAATAGTTTTACATCTTCATTAGGTTTTAAAACCTCTATAACAGACAATTTTGTAGCAAGAATAAATATAGCAACTGGTTTTAGAGCACCAACTTTAGCAGAATTATCTTCTAACGGAGTGCATCATGGTACCAATAGATTTGAAAAAGGAAACAACAATCTTGCCAATGAAAAAAATACGCAGTTTGATCTTTCTTTAGAATATAAAACAGAACATTTTGAGTTGTTTGCAAACGGATTCTATAATTTATTAAACGATTATATTTTTATTTCTCCAACAGGAGAAGTTGAAGACGGAGAGCCTGTTTATAGTTACTTACAAGAAGACGCTAAATTATATGGTGGTGAATTTGGCTTTCACTTACACCCACACCCTTTAGATTGGTTGCATTTAGAGAGTTCTTTTGAAACCGTAATTGGCGAACAAGATAATGGAGATTACTTACCTTTAATTCCAGCTAATTCTTGGAAAAATACGCTAAGAACTGAATTTGACATAAAAAAATGGATGCAACAAGGTTACGCTTCATTAACTTTAAAAAGTACATTTTCTCAAAATAATATTGGTCCATTTGAAAGCTACTCACCTAGTTATAACCTAATCAATTTTGGTCTTGGTGGAGACATCTCTTTAAATGATATTACCTTTTCTACAAGTTTATCTGTAAACAACCTATTGGATACAAAATATATAGATCATTTATCTAGATTAAAATCTGATGAAATTTTAAACCAAGGAAGAAATATAATCTTAGGAATTAATTTTAATATATAAAAAGCACTAAGAAGTTTAAAAAAAGTGCTGTACTTAAAATACAGCACTTTTTTTATTTCACATATTTTGTTTTCTTAATCCTACTTAAAGAAATAAAAGCAGCTAGAAAGAAAACGGCTAATGCCAATACACTAGACTGTATTGATATCATTGAATTTAAGATTCCGAAAGTTACCATACCTACTACTAAGGCTATTTTTTCTGTCACATCAAAAAAGCTAAAATAAGATGCATTATCTTCTGTTTTTGGTAGCATTTTTGAGTATGTAGATCTTGCTAAAGACTGTATAGCTCCCATTACCAAACCTATTAAGGCTCCTAAAATATAAAAGTACATTTCTATATTCGGAGTGTCTTTAGTTAAGTTAAAACCTATAAAACAAACCAACCCCCAAATAGCAATGGTAATTTTTAATGTTTTTATATTCCCTATTTTATTTGACAATCTAGAAAATAAAAAAGCGCCTATAATTCCTACAAACTGAACTAATAAAATAGTTGCAATTAAGTTTAAAGTTTCTAAACCTAAAATAGTCCCAAAAATACCTGCCATTAATATAATCGTTTGCACGCCGATACTCCATAAAAAGAATGAAATTAAAAATATCTTTAATTCTCTGTATGCAAATAATTCTTTAGCAACTTTTTTTATCTCTTTTAATCCTTTCGCAAAATAATTGTCTTTAGGTATTTCTTTTTTCTCTTCGTTTGGCAATTTAGCATAGGTTATTTGTGCAAAACCAAGCCACCACAAACCTACTAAGACAAAAGATAATTGTGAGCCAAATTGTTTATCATAAAAACCAAAAACTTTAGTTTCTATTAAAACTAAGCACAAAAGCAATAATAAAATAGAGCCCAAATACCCTAACATAAACCCTTTTGCACTTGCATTGTCTTGTTGTTCTGGTAAAGCTACCTCTGGTAAATAGGCGTTGTAAAACACTATACTTCCCCAGAAACCAATACTTGCTAAAATGGTAAAAAGGATTCCCACCCAAAGCGTTTCTTTTCCTGTAAAAAAGAATAAACACATTACAGAGAGCGCACCTAATAAACAAAAACCTTTTAAAAATTTCTTTTTATTACCAGCATAATCTGCAATACCAGAAAGCATTGGCGAAATAAAAGCTACCACTAAAAATGAAAAAGCCATTGCATAATTATACAAGGTTGTCGGATTCCAAAGTGTGCCTAAAAAAGTAATTTTTCCTGCTGCATTTGCAAAACCTTCCGAAGCGGTTAAGCCTGCATAATAAATAGGAAAAATAGCGGTACTAATTACTAAAGAATATACTGAATTTGCCCAATCATAAAAAGCCCAAGCATTGATTAATTTTTTATCTCCAATTTTTAACATAAAATCTATTTTATAAAAAAACCGTTCAAAAAAATATCTTTTTTTGAACGGTTACAATATAGGAAATCTATTTGTTTCCTTATTTTTTATTTATACCTTTTACTTGGCATTATACTCTGCAGCATATTTTTTAGCCGTTGGTAAATAATTTCTTAAATCTTGTATTCTAGACTCATTAGAAGGGTGTGTACTTAAAATTTCTGGTTGAGAACTTCCGTTAGATAAATTACTCATTCTTACCCAAACCTCAGCAGCTTCTGTACCATCATAACCTGCCATAATCATAAAAACCAAACCTAATCTGTCTGCTTCTTGTTCATGAACTCTACTGTATTTTAACATTCCTAAACCAGTAGTAACACCAAATGCAGTATTCCATAATTGTTGAGATTCTTCACTTTTACCAGAAGTACCCAATGCTACGGCAACACCACCTAATTGTTGTAATTGTCCTTGAGACATTCTTTCTTGTCCGTGTTTTGCAAAAGCATGCGCAACCTCATGCCCCATTACTGCTGCAACTCCGTTTTCATTTGCACAAATTGGCATAATACCCGTATAAAAAACAACTTTCCCTCCTGGCATACACCAAGCATTTACAGTTTTATCATCTACTAAATTAAATTCCCATCTATAAGAATCTGCTTCTGAGCTCATATTATTTGCTCGCATAAAACGATCTACTGCTGCAGCAATATTTTTACCAACATTTTTAATTTGGTTAGACATTGCAGTATTTGTAGATAATTTATTTTCTTCTAAAAAAGTACTGTATTGGGCAAAACTAGTAGGTAACACTTGTGCATCACTTACAAAGTTAACACGACTTCTCCCCGTAATTGGTACGGTACTACATTCTACAAAAAGTAAAACTGTTAAAACTAAAACTGCTATTTTTTTCATCTATTTATTTTTATGATCACTAATTATTAAGACACATCTATTTCTAAATTGTCACTACAAGGTAATTCTTTATAATTCTATAAAATTACATATTCTATCTTTATCAAAAAAATAATTTATTGCTGAAAGTTAAATCTGTAATTTTCTGATAAAATTTTCGTCTAAAATAAAAACATTTAAAAATTATGAAAAATATATTCTCCTTGCTAGTTGTAATTTTAATGATTAGCTGTAGTAGTAAAGCACAGACTCCATCCAAAGAAAAAAACACATACACTATTGAAAAAACAAATGCTGAATGGAAAAAAGAATTGACAGCTAAACAGTACTATATATTGCGAGAAGCGGGTACAGAAAGACCTTTTTCTAGCTCTTTTAACAAAAACAAAGCAAAAGGAACTTACGTTTGTGCTGCTTGTAAAACACCTCTATATAAATCTGAATACAAATATGATTCTGGTTCTGGTTGGCCTGCATTTGACAGAGCAATAACGAAAAATGTAGAGTTAGATGTAGATTATAAAATAGGGTATGCAAGAACAGAATTAAAATGTAATACATGTGGTGGCCACTTAGGACATTCTTTTGATGATGGCCCAAAAAACACTACTGGAAAACGTCATTGTATTAATGGTGATGCTTTAGAATTTATTGCTAACTAATCAATAGAAATAAATAAAATACTTTATTTTTAGTTAATTTCTTGTTAATAATGCATATATTTAAAAAAATAACTCCATTATAATTAAAAAGAAATTTTCATTGATTAAAGAATCACTTTTAATAATACTTGTTTTATTTGTATTTGAAGCTTATTCTCAACAGACAAAACGAACTCTTTTAAATTCTACAATATCTACTGTAGGTAGCAATTCTGTACAATCTATTTCTAAAAATAAAATAAGGTACCAAATTGCGCAAAGCATTGGTCAATCTAGTATTATTGGCACAAAAAGTACTAGTAAAATAAATGTTCAACAAGGGTTTTTAAATAATAGTAAAATATTTAACATCAATAATTCTAACTTAGATATTATTGATGAATCTCTTAGACTTGTAATTTCTCCAAATCCTTTTATAGAATTTATAACACTTAACTTCTCTAAAGAAACTAAGCATAAAATTCATATACGAATTTATGACATCAATCGTAAAATCATCTTTACAAAAGAATACACCCCTACAGACAATTTACTTATCCCCCTTAAACATTATAGTATAGGAACTTATATTATACGCATACAAAGTGGCACTAGTACATTTACAGAAAAGCTTCTAAAAACAGAATAAGAGATGTTGAAAAATATCTCACATATTATAATTATAACTGTTATATTTATTTTCATAAATTATACAACAGAAGCACAACAGGTCTATATTGAAACTGGTTTTGAAAATGCCTATTTTAAAAATTATGTAAATAATTTAGGTAATAACTCTTTAGATTTAAGTTATTCAAAAGCACAAGATTTTTTTATGGAAGGTGGTTTTAGGTTTAAATTATATGAAGAAAGATATACTTGGGATTTAGGTCTCGGATACAACAAATATAAAATTAACATTGGTTATTATTCAGGTAATATTAGCATACCAGCAACCTATGATTTAAGTTATATAACCTTAAAAGCAGGCGCTAATTTTGCTATTGTTAATGAAAGACGATTAAAAGTACAAATACACGCACATGTTTCTTACGATTGGCTTATTGCTGGAGCAAGGACCTCTAAAGACAATACAGTTAATTTATACAAGGAAAATACATTCGACAAAAATCTACTTAGAATACACAGAGGAATAAGTGTAGAGTATGTTATTCATGATAATCTATCTACCTATATAAAATATAATGTAGCCGATAGTTTTAAAGAAAAAAGCCAAGACAGTAATATAGAAGAATCATATTCATTTCACACCAAGGCATTTTCGTTCGGATTGTTATTCTATATTTTAAGATTAAACAATAGAAGACGATTCTAAAAACATGAAATTTTCGCATAAAACACTGCTTATTTTACTTTTATTAGCCAGCACTTTTGTGTTTGGTCAAACACCAGGTTTTAATTATCAGGCGCTAATTTTAAATACTAAAGAAATTCAGATTCCTGGAACAGATGTATTAGAGAACCAGGTTCCTTTAGGTCTAGAAGAAATTGCTTTGCGTTTTACAATAACAAATAAAGCAGGTACAGAATACATAGAAGAACATACAATTAATACAGATGAAAACGGAATGGTTTCCGTTATTATAGGTGAAGGAACCCCCATTAACAATACTTTTTATGATATTAATTGGGATGGAAAATTAAAATATTTAAATGTTGAATTAAATATTTTGAACAATAACGATGGTTTTGTCTTTTTAGACAGTCAGAAGATACTATACATACCTCAACCTGAAAATGGAAACGGAAATAGAAATGGAAACATAAAAATAGTAAACTCTTTAGGAGACTTATCTCCTCCTTTTCAATTGGGAGATATTATTTGGCTTACAAATTATGGTATAAATAACACCCCATCATTAATGATTTGGGATGACACAAAATGGATTCCTATTAATGATGATTTTGATCCTACAAATGAATTTGGACTTATAGTAGTAAATAATGATAGCTTTAGAGATATACAATTTAAAGATCCTGTAACTGGAGATCAAGTGTGGAACCAGACTTGTAAATGTATTGAAATATTTGATGGAACTCATTGGGTATCTTCTAAAAACACCGAGGCAATAAATGGACTTTATACAAATGGTGATAACATAAAACTAGGGGGCATTTTAATTGAACCGACTATAATTACTACAGATGTAAGTAACACATTTGCCATTGCAGGGTTATTAGAAAGTACAAATACCGAAGATAAAATAATTGTAATAGATAAAAGTACCGGTGTCTTAAGACAAAAACCTACTTCTACTTTCCTTCAAAAAAAACAAGTAGTTATAATTGCTTATGAAGGACAAATTGATTTTACTACTCCCCTAAACATTACAAATACGGATAAAATAGACGTTTATAGAAATGGTGTTCGTATCAATTTTACAGCAATTAATACTACTACTATAAAATTAGAACGAGAAGCAAAATGCTACCAAGACGATAAAATTAGAATAGTACAATTCTATTAAATGATAATAAAAACTAAAAGCCTGTGAATAAAAACAAATGAAAATGAAAACGTAAAAAACTAAATCAATTAAAAATGAAAACTATGAAAAGAAATTATTTAAAATTAACAGTATTAAGCCTTATAATAATGATAAGCACTGCAATAAACGCGCAAAGAACGAATACATCAACAAATGCTGCTACAGATTTTACAAAACAAGCAAATACTGTTTTAGGTGAAGCTGGCGGTTCTATTAAAGTGATTGATAATAAAGGTACAATTAAGTATTTACAATCTAGTAATGGCGTAACAATGTTTACTGATACCGCACCCAATGGAGGTATAATTACCACCTGGCAATTAGGAGGCACTTTAACTGATGATACTTATATTGATGCATCTGGAGCTATTTTTGCAATTACAGGAATTGATGGAATTGATGCTACGGCCGGAGATGCCGAAAACTCTGCTGCTACTGCTTTTGATACCACTGGGTACTCATTATTAGTTAGGGATGAAGCTAGTGGCGAAACAAAAAAACTTTTATTGACAAACTTTATTGACGTTCTATGGGATGAAACAGAATTAACTGCAGATGTAACAACCGATTTTACTGTGGATGCTATTGGTATGTTAGCAACTACAAACGTTAATCGTGTATCTGTTTATAGAAATGGGGCTAAATTAAGATCTGGTACAGATTATACAATTACAACAGTTAATGAAGTCAACATAGTTGTCGCTGCATTAGGTGGTGCTGCTTATACTGGAGATGTTTTTGAAGTACACTTTATTAAATAAATAGCATATTTAAAATTATGACTTGTAAATTACAGGTCATAATTTTACTTTTCTTAAAATAATTCTAGTCGTTTATAAAAGAATTAGTTCTCTTAACTTTAAAATTATTTTTTATCAATAAAAATGCACAAATTTCTAAAACTACATATTATATCTTTTTTACTACTGCTAGTAAATTGTATGTATACACAAGAAATTCGTGTTATAAATAGTAAAGGTACCATACTGAATGTAAGAAATAATACAGTTACAACCTCTAATACGGGTAATCTAAATCCAGTAGAAAACGATATTTGGTTTGATACCTCCTCCTCACCCACTACTATTAAAATTTATAACGGAACTACTTGGGTAAAACTATCTCCAACAGCTACCGAAGGATCTATATTTTTTGGAAGTGTAACAGGTGAACTAACAGAAGATAATTCTCAATTATTCTGGGATAATATCAATAATAGATTGGGTATAGGAACAAGTTCTCCAACCAATAAACTTCATGTTACAGGGGCCATGAGAACGGAAGGCATTTTAAACTCTGATGGCACTTTAGGTAGACCATCATATAGATTTAAAAATGATACAGATACAGGAATGTACAGCCCTGTCGCAGATGAAATTAGCTTTTCAGTTGGTGGTATTGAAGCTCTAAACATAGATGAAATATCTAATAATACTACTGTAACAATAAAACAGACATTAAAATTAAATGGTCATATTCTAGATGAAAATAATTCTGCAGGAAATACTGGACAAATTTTATCTGCAACCACTACTGGTACAGGTTGGGTAAATTCTTCAACTATAAATACGGATACTCAAAAAATTGATATTTATACTTTAAATGCAGATGGTAAAAATTTAGAAATTTCATTAGAAAACGATGCAGAAATAGCAAAACAAACCAATTTATCTGCGTTAATAATTACAGGAGATGTTTCCGGAACTTTGGCTGCAGCAACCGTTAAAAAAATACAAAGCATAGATGTTTCCAACATAAATCCAATAGACGGACAAACTTTAGTTTATGATAGTACAATTTCTAAATATATTCCTAAAACAACTTTTACACCTACAGTAAGCGAATGTTACCCAAATGCAATACAAACAGTTGCAGAATCTTCCAATTTTACAACCATCAACTTTCAATCTCAAGATTTTACTCCCAACTCTTCAGACTACACTAATACTTCAGATGGTATTATTGTACTTAAAGCAGGACGTTATAAAATTACTTACAGAATTACATCCGAAGTAATAAATAATGTTCGAGTTGGAGGAGAATTTCAACTTATAAAAAATACAATATCAGTAAATAACACAAAATCTTATAGCTATCAAAATAGTAGTTTGGTGAATAAAAGTACTGTAATGATGGTGAAAATTTTAGATTTACTTAAAAATGATAAAATTGGAGTTGAAGGTAGAGTTTTCGAGAGTGATAGAGGAATTCCAGATAGTTTAACTATAATACCCTCTGGAACTATGTTAACTATTGAAAAAATTAATTAAGATAAGTAGTTCATTAAATCGATTATGTTTAAAAAAGTAATATGTCTGTTTGAGTTGAATAGTATTGTATAAAAAATAGCACTTGCTGAAAAAAAACAACTATTTACAATTAAACAATGCTATAAAGACATATTTAGTCTTAACAATTAGTAACGTATTTTTTTGTATCTTACTTTCTTAATCTATTATTAATGGAAAAAGAGGCAATTGCAGATTTATTAGAAGAAAAATACACCGATTTATTTAAATGGTTAGAAAAGGAACCCAATGATAACTGGGAAAAAGGACCTGATGGTAAATGGACCGTTGGCCAGCAAATACAGCATTTAGTAGACAGTTTACAACTTTTAAACAATGCCTTAAGTTATCCTCGATTTTTTTTAAAATATAAATTTGGATTGTGTAATAGAAAGCCTAGAAATTATAAAACGATTGTAAATAAGTACCATCAAAAATTACTAGAAAATAACGATAAAACTAAAGCATATAACCAAAAGGTAAAAAAGCCATTATTAAAAGATAGAGAACGTCTATTAACTAGACTACAAATACAGAGTAAAAAACTACAATATAAAATTAAAAAAATTAGTGATGTTAATTTAGACACATTGGTACTTCCGCATCCTTTAATGGGAAAAATGACGATTAGAGAAATTATTATGTGGACGGCATATCACACAGAACATCATACAGAAACATTAATAATGACTTATAGTGAAGAGTTTTATTGCTAAACTTACTTAGTTCTAAATTACTCAATTTTACTTAGTGATAAAATCATCGATTTTAAAATTATATTATTACATAATTTAATTAGAAACTTCGTTGTTACTTTACATATTTTCTTTTAATTGATATTAAATCCACTAATAAGTATCTTTAAATACATATTTTCTAATTCTGATTCAATAAAAAACTATTCTAATTCATATATTTGTATTTCCTAAAAAAGAAGACGAATTATGTTTAATAATTTAAGCGATAAATTAGATAAAGCTTTACACACCTTAAAAGGTCATGGTAAAATTACAGAGGTTAATGTTGCAGAAACATTAAAAGAAGTTAGAAGAGCATTATTAGATGCCGATGTAAACTTTAAAATAGCCAAAGAATTTACCAAAAGAGTTCAAACCAAAGCATTAGGTCAAGACGTATTAACAACGTTAAACCCAGGGCAATTAATGGTAAAGTTAGTTAAAGATGAACTAACAAACTTAATGGGTGGAGAAACTGTAGGTGTTAATTTAGGGGGTTCGCCAACTGTAATTTTAATGTCTGGTTTACAAGGTTCTGGTAAAACTACTTTTTCAGGAAAATTAGCAAACTTTCTTAAAGATAAAAAATCTAAACAAGTTTTATTAGTTGGTTGTGATGTGTATAGACCTGCAGCAATAAATCAATTACAAGTTGTTGGAGAACAAATAGGAGTAGAGGTTTATGCAGAAGTTGGTAACAACAACCCTGTAGAAATTTCTCAAAACGCTATAAAGCATGCAAAAGCTACGGGTAAAAATGTAGTTATTATTGATACCGCTGGTCGTTTAGCTGTAGATACAGAAATGATGAATGAAATTTCTAACATTCATAAAGCTGTAAATCCACAAGAAACTTTATTTGTGGTAGATTCTATGACAGGTCAAGATGCTGTAAATACTGCAAAAGCCTTTAATGATATCTTAAATTTTGATGGAGTTGTTCTTACAAAATTAGATGGAGATACTCGTGGTGGAGCAGCACTATCTATTAAGTCTGTTGTTGATAAACCAATTAAATTTATTGGTACTGGAGAAAAAATGGATGCAATAGATGTATTCCATCCAGATAGAATGGCAGATCGTATTTTAGGGATGGGAGATGTTGTGTCTTTAGTAGAAAGAGCGCAAGACCAATACGACGAAGAAGAAGCTAGAAAATTACAGAAAAAGATTGCTAAAAATCAATTTGGTTTTGATGACTTTTTAAGTCAGATTCAACAAATCAAAAAAATGGGTAGCATGAAAGATTTAGTAGGTATGATTCCTGGAGCTGGTAAAGCAATGAAAGATGTAGATATTGATGATGATGCTTTTAAAGGTATTGAAGCAATTATTCATTCTATGACACCAGAAGAAAGAAGCACACCAACAACTATAAATGCCAGTAGAAAAAAGAGAATTGCAAAAGGATCTGGAACTTCTGTTAATGAAGTAAACCAATTAATGAAGCAATTTAACCAAATGAGCAAAATGATGAAGATGATGCAAGGTGGCGGCGGCAAAAAGATGATGCAAATGATGCAAGGAATGAAGTAAGTTTCTAGTCTCAGTTTTCAGTAACAGTTCAAACTAAAATTATGGATTTTAAAGAATTATTGGCTTATAAAAAGGCATTTAATTTATCAATGAAAATCTTTGAATTGTCTAAATCTTTTCCAAAAGAAGAAAAATATTCATTAACAGATCAAATAAGAAGAAGTTCACGTTCTGTTTGTGCAAATATTGCTGAAGCCTATAGAAAAAGAAGATATCCAAAACATTTTATAAGTAAATTGACAGATTCTGATGGTTAAAATTCAGAAACAAATACTTGGTTAGATTTTGCATTGGCTTGTAAATATATTTCCGATAATGATTACAATAATTTTTCTAATCAAAGTAAAGAAATAGGGAAATTAATAAATTATATGATTAATAATCCAGATAAAATTGGAGTTAAAATTAATTAAATTAAAGAAAATAAATATTTGCCGTTAAATTTACAGCGTACAAACTGTGACTGAAAACTGCGACTGAATACTGAAAATATGATTTTATTAGACGGAAAAAAAACATCTGCAGATATTAAAGAAGAAATTGCTTTAGAGGTAAGAGATTTAAAAAGTAAAGGAGCTGAGACGCCACATTTAGCAGCAATAATCGTTGGAGACGATGGTGCAAGTATTACGTATGTAAATGCTAAAGTAAAAGCTTGTGAGCTTGTTGGTTTCGAATCTACTTTAATTAGATTACCAGAAGATACTACCGAAGAAGATTTATTAAATGAAATTGCAATTTTAAATATTGATAAAGACATTGATGGTTTTATAGTACAACTTCCTTTGCCTAAACATATAGATGAACAAAAAATATTAATGGCTATAGATCCTGATAAGGATGTAGACGGATTTCATCCAACGAACGTTGGAAAAATGGCTTTAAACTTACCTACTTTTATCTCTGCAACTCCTTTCGGAATTTTAGAGTTATTAGAAAGATATAAGGTTGAAACTTCTGGAAAACATGTGGTCGTTTTAGGTAGAAGTCATATTGTTGGTAGCCCAATGAGTATTTTATTATCGCAAAAAAGAAAGGTTGGTAATGCAACCGTAACGATGTGCCATAGTAGAACTAAAAACTTAAAAGAAATAACTTTACAAGCAGATATTATTATTGCTGCAATTGGTATTCCAGAGTTTTTAAAAGCAGATATGGTAAAAGACCATGTTACGGTAATAGATGTTGGTATTACTCGTTTAGAAGATGCAACTAAAAAAAGCGGATTTAAATTAGTTGGTGATGTCGCTTTTGATGAAGTTGCTAAAAAATCTGATTTTATTACTCCTGTTCCTGGAGGAGTTGGTCCAATGACTATTGCCATGTTATTAAAAAACACTTTACTAGCTTGCCAAAGAAAAAGCTAATTTTTCATAGAACATAAAAAAAGCGATGCATTAAATGCATCGCTTTTTTTATGTCTTATATATTCTATTAAATATTGTTTTCGGCAAATTCTTTTCTATAAATTTTTACAATCACTAAAAATAGACTGATTAATAATGGTCCAAAAATTAAACCAATAAACCCGAATAAAGGTACCCCAACAATAACACCAATTAAGGTAATTAAAGGATGTACATCATCTAATTTTTTTAAAACCAAAAGCCTTATAATATTATCTGTAGAGCCTACTACTACTATTCCATAAATTAAAATTCCCCATGCAGCAAATCCATCTCCAGAAGCTAACGTTAAAATAAAAACGGGTAAAATACCAACAAAAGTTCCTATAAAAGGAATCATAGAACCTACGGTAACAATGGTAAACCAAAAGAATGGGTTATTTATATCGAAAATTAGAAAACCTATTAATGCAATAATACCTTGTGCAATAGCTACTAAAGGAATTCCTATGGTATTAGAACGAACCATAGACTGTGCTTCTGCTCCTATTACTTTTAAATTTACTTCATTTATTGGTAGGTACCTATATAAAGATTTTCTTAATATCTTTTCATTTACCAACATAAAGTATAGTATAAAATACATTAACCCAATAGATATAAATATATTAAATGTACTCCCTACAAAACCTTGTAAGTTATCGGTTATCCAACCAGAAACCTCAGCGGCATCTATACTGTCTGTAAAATTATAACCTACTTTACCTTCTAAAGAAGTCATTTGTGTTTTTAATTTTTTTATAACTTCTTCAGAATTGCCTACTACACCACTCACTTTATTAGCCAACATTAGTAAAATACCAGAAATTGGTAAGAGTATCCCTATAAAGGAAACTAGTATTAAAAAGGCTGCAGCAAGATTAGGTTTCCAATTTTTATTTACTAAAAAAAGCATCGCTTTTCTTAATAACACAAAAATGGTTACAGCTCCTAAAACACCTGATAAATAAGGCATTAATTCCCTGAAAATTAAAATCAAAATAAATAAAATAAGAAATAAAACAAAAATCTGTCTTATTATTCTTGGTGCAATAGTATCTTTCATATTTAGTAGTTTCTCGCAATTTAAAAATAATATAATGCTAATATTATAACAATCAATTTAGAAAGTATCGCAAATGTAATTTATGCTTCTTCTCTATGTACCAAATCTACAGCAAAAGCAGGCAAACAAATTGCCATATACTCACAGGGTTCTATAAATGGGTTTGAATATTGTACTCTAGTATTTTTTTCTATTTTAATAGATTCTCCAGCAGATAATACAACCGTGTCACCATCAATAATAAATTGTTTTTTTCCTTTAATGATATAAGTATATTCATCAAATTCTGGTTTTTGAAAAGGTTCACTCCAACCAGAAGGAGCAATCATGTGCGCCAAACTTAGTTGAGCATTTCCATCGGTTGCTTGTCCGAAATGTTCTCCTATTACTTTACCGTCTGTAGTTGGAACTATAAAAGGTGATTTTTGAATGGTATATTTTTTATTCATAAATATTAGTTTTACAAAAGTGATTAAAACGGTATCTTATTAATATAAAAACACCTACTTAATAAATATAACAAAATATTATTTATTAAACAGGTGTTTTTTTAATATCAGTTTATTTCTATATAAAAAGATATTGCCTTTAGATTTTGCTCAAGATAAATTTGAAGCACAGTTTTGTTAAAAAAATTAAACGGACAAAATTTGCCCTAAAATTAGATTTAATTAAACCAAACGATAAATGATTTCATTTTTGCTAAATCTGGAATTTGCTCTTTCGTTACCTTTTGAGTTGAAAAGTTTTTTAATCCTAATTCTTCTTTATCTATAACTATAGTTGTATTTAAGTCGTTTAAAAAAAGCGTTGCAGAAGTTAAAGTAGTCTCTATTCTGTTAATATTGTTATTAGCATTTATTTCTGAAAAACTAGATTTTAAATTAATACCAGAAGCTGTAGTATAACGTACATCATTAATCTCTATACTTTTTATGGTAGATGTAGAGTCTAATTGTTCTTTTGGTAAAATGGTAAGTAATAGCTTCCCTCCTTTTTCAAAAATAAAATATTCATCATCATCTTGAAAATAATTATCGCCTTGTGCCCCTTCACTTAAACTCTTTACAATAGAATCATTTTTAAAAATAGAACTTAAATCTTTAATTGTGGTGGTAGTTGTAAGCTCACCAACTTTACCTTTTTCTATTTTAAATTTACTATTATTATCACAGCTAATTACAAATAGTGAAAATGCGATTACAATAATTGGTAAGATATTTTTTTTAATCATTATATTGAATTTGTTATTTAAAGATTCTTTTTATTTGTTGTTATTTTAATACTTTTCTTAAGATACCAAAGGCTGCTCTAATAAAAGTAGCACTAGTTAATACTTTTATTAATGGGTTTTGTGCCGTACTTCTGCGCCTGGTAGTGCTTCTAGAAGCTCTTTCTTCTCTTATTCTTTCCTTCTCTTTTTCTTTTGCTAATTTTTCTCTTTCTTTTTCATCCGCTTCTACTTGTATCGCTTTTGCTTCTGCAATATTAACCTTTTCTATCTTTTCATTCAATAATTCGTAGGCACTTTCTCTGTCTAAATTTTCATTGTATTTATAGAAAAGTCGCGAGTTGTTAATTACACTCTTTAACTCTTTATCAGACAAAATATCCATTCTACTCATTGGCGCGCATAGCATGGTTCTTGCCAAAGGTGTTGGAATTCCTTTTTCGTTTAAAACGGATACAAATGCTTCTCCAATTCCTAATTGCGTTAACACTTCTTTGGTATCATAATATTCTGAAGAAGGATAATTTTCTGCGGCTAACTTAATGGCTTTTCGGTCTTTTGCCGTAAAAGCTCTTAACGCATGTTGAATTTTTAAACCCAATTGTGCTAAAATATCTTCTGGTACATCTTTTGGATTCTGAGTTACAAAATACAATCCGATTCCTTTAGAACGAATTAATTTTACAATACTTTCTATCTGATTTAATAAAGCCTTAGAAGCTTCTTCAAATACCAAATGTGCTTCATCAATAAAAATAATCAACTCTGGTTTGTCACTATCTCCTTGCTCTGGGAAAGTTTCATAGACCTCAGCTAATAATTGTAACATAAATGTAGAAAACAACTTTGGTTTATCTTGAATATCTGTTAAACGCAATACCGAAATAATTCCTTTTCCGTCTTCATCTACTCTTGTTAAATCTTCTACTTCAAAAGATCTTTCGCCAAAGAATAAATCTCCGCCTTGTTGTTCTATTTCTACTATTTTACGCAAAATTGCACCTGTAGAAGATGATGAAATTCGCCCATATTCTGCTTGAATTTCTTCTTTCCCTTCGTTAGTTACATATTGTAATACTTTTTTAAAATCTTTTATCTCTAAAAGCGCAAACTTATTATCGTCGCAATATTTAAAAATGATGGCAACAATGCCGCTTTGTGTTTCTGTTAAATCTAAAATTCTTGATAATAAAACAGGTCCGAATTCTGAAATTGTAGCACGCATTCTTGTCCCGTCTTGTTCAGAGATGGTTAAAACTTCTATAGGAAATTTTTGTGCCGTAAACGGAAATCCAATTTTTGCATGACGTTCGTCTATTTTTGCGTGTCCTGGGCTTGGTTGTGCCAAACCAGAAAGATCTCCTTTTATGTCCATTAACAAAACAGGAACTCCTTTTTCTGATAGGTTTTCTGCTAAAACTTGTAATGTTTTTGTTTTTCCTGTACCTGTTGCACCGGCAATTAAACCGTGTCTGTTTAAAGTTTTAAGCGGAATTTTTACAATAGCATCTGTTATGGTTTCTTCTCCCAACATTGCAGCACCTAGTGCTATAAAATCGCCTTTGGTTTTGTAACCGTTATTAATGTATTCGAAAAATTCTTCTTTCTGACTCATCTAAAACTAAATTTTGATAAAAATAATCAAACTTTAATTGTTGTGAAATTATTTAAAGATTTTGTTTTACTTATTTGATAATTTCTACAAACATATCTGCTACATTGCCATTATAACCATCATAATAAGAATTTCTAGGAAAACCAGAAGACAGACTAATGATGTTTCCAAAATTATCTTCTACAATGTATAGCGGAAATCCTTTTGTGGGAATTGTTCTAAAATTATTATTTAAAATACTATAAACTATAACTTCCTTTTTGAAATTTTTATAATTGTCATAAACTTCTGGATCATTGTTTGTACCGTAAATTTCAGTCCCATTTTTACTAAAATTTGATGTAACTATTGGAGTAGAATAAGTCACCGTTTTAGAAAAATCATCTAAAGAATAAACGGTATTTCTTTTTTTGTTAAGCAAATAAGAACTTGTTGTATTTACTATTACATCACTATTGTATTTAAAGCTTAAAGGAATTTCTTTTATTCCATTATTGGTAATTTCTCCTGCATTACTAATGCTATAATGTATTGCTCTGCCTTCGTTATTATGACTTAATAAGAAGTTGTTTTTATCTAATTTTGTAATTTCATAATTCTGACCTCCTTGATGATCAGGAAAATGTGGTTTTTCATCAATTTGTACAAATTGATCTCCATTTCTTTTGTAAGTAAAAACATCATCACTGTCAGATAAAACCCAAATATTATCATCAAAATACTCAAAACTATCCATAGAAGAATAAGATGCATTTAATGAGTGTTTGAAAATTAAGGTTTCTGCATCATAAATAAACAATTCATTACTTTGAGAAAAAACTAGTTCTTTTCCATTTTCTGAAGTAATTAATTTCATTTCCACTTCTGTGTACGACGTTGGTAGTTTAAAAGCTTCTGCAGTTATTTCTTGCTTGATATAATCATATTTTACCAATCTTGGCTCGTTTTTGGTATTTCTTAAATAAAAGAAAAAAGATTGACCTTCCGGATCAAAACTTACATATTTAATATAATCAGCGTCTAGCAATTCTGGTCTTGTAAAAGCTGTTTTCACAACTGACTTCTCATCATTTAAGTTACTAATATTCCCAAAAATATTGTACACATAAATAGAGTAAATAGGGTTGTTTACATACGGTGGATTCGTATCTATAAAAGTTGTGGTATTGATATCTGTAATAATTTTAACGCTTTCTATATTAGGTGCCCAATTTTCATTCTGATCTTGCACTCTTATCTCATAATGAGAAAAATAATAACCCGAATATTTTTCCCAAGATAAAGAAACCTCATTCTCAATTACTTCTGCATTTTTAAAAAGAACATTTTCTGGAAATATAAATTCAGGGTTTATATATCTAGGATCACTTTCTCCCAAAAGACCTTTGTTTGTATAAATTTTTAAGAAATAACACGCTTCGCTATTAGGCAAAGGTTCTTCATCTATAAAAGTATTTAAATTTACATCTGTAATTGTCTTTAATAAAGTAGCTGAATCTATATTACAATCTTTACCACTTCTATAAATCTCGTACTTTTCAAACATATTGTATCCGTCATAAGCGTCCCAACCAAATTCTATGTGATTTTCAAAAGGCGCCTCTTCCTTTTTTTGAAAAGTACTTGTATATAAGTCCATTTCATTTGGAGGTAAATACCTGTAAGCTGTAAAAGTAAATTCCTCTTTAATAGCGTCTCCATCTATGTCTACACTGGCAATGAAAACAAAATTATCTTTGCTTAAGTTTACAATTTTTATAATATCCGAATTGCTATTATCGATAGTACTTAACGTAATTATGCCGTTATTTAAAGTCCATTTTAATTTATTGAGTTAGTCATTTAGTTTCCGTATCTTATAGCTTTAAAACATTGATATATGGATAATTTTGAAGGTCAAGATATACTAAACTTTATAAAAGAACTACCAAATGATGAAGCCTGTAAAGCTTATTTATCAAAAATAAAATGGCAGGATGGTTTTAAATGTAGTAAATGTGGACATACAAAAGGTTGTGAAAAAGCTGGATATAATTATCACTGTTATGCTTGCCATCATGTAGAAAGTGCTACTGCAAATACACTTTTTCATAAAGTTAAATTTGGATTGCAAAAAGCGTTTTGTGTTGCTTTTGAAATGAGTACAAATAGTAAAAGTACTTCAAGTATTCAAATGGGTAAACGCTTTAGTATTCGTCAAGGAACTGCATGGTATTTTATGCAAAAAGTTCGTAAAGCAATGAAAAGTAGTCAAAAATATCCTCTAGAAACCTTAATTCATGTTGATGAGTTTACTGTTGGAGGAAAAGAAGAAGGAAAACAAGGTAGGAGTTACGATACAAAAAAGAAAAAAGCCGTAATTGCAGTAGAATTAACAGATAACAATAAGGTGAAAAGAGTTTACATTAAATCTATAAACGACTATTCTGCAAAATCATTAACACCAATTTTTGAAGAACACATAAGTAAATCTGCTAAAATAATAACAGATAAATGGAGAGGATATGAACCTTTGAAAGAAGTTTATAACATTGAGCAAATCTATAGTAATAATGGTGCTAACTTTAAACAATTACATGTCATGATTATGCAAGTTAAGTCTTGGCTTAGAGCAATACCAACTCATGTAAGTAAATGGCATATTCAAGCTTATTTTGATGAATTTTGTTTTAGAATTAATAGATCTCAATTTCAGAAAAGTATATTTCATAAAACAATTGAAAGAATGGTAGTTGCCAAACCAGTTTATCAAAATCAAATAAAACAGAAGCTAAACGTATAACTCAATTAATTTATTTTGTACGGGCTGACAAGTAAAAGATTCTTGATACAGAAATTCTTCATAAGTACCAGAACTATTGTAAATAAAAAAATCTCTACCACACTCTTCGGTTGTTGCAGGTACAGAAGCTTCATTTCCATCATATTCAACTTTATAAATAGACCAAGCACCTGCTAAATCTTTTATTTTAGCATCTTTTTGTATAATTTCTTCCTCGTTAAATAAATCATCATCGGTACTATTACAAGAAAATAATATTGCTAGAAAAGAAACCACTACTAACAGATTAAAAATTCTTTTTGTTATGCCATTTCTATTAACAAACTCGTAATGTTGCATCATGTTTATCTAATTTTTGATAAAAATAATCAAAGTTTTATTTAAGTTAAATAAATCTTTGAACTAGTTTTGAATAAAAATTAAAATCAACCTCAAGAAAATAAATCGTTGATATTTGCTAAAAAATAGATTTAATGGTATTTAATAATGAGCTTGGTGTTGTTTTATGGACTTCTATACCTGAACAATTATTAAAACTTTTGAATGCCTCTATCTCTTTAATAAAAGCTGCTTTAAAAGATTCATTAAAAGAAAAGTTTTCTTCAAAAAATAAATGATGAATATGAAGAGTAGCACTTTTTTTATCTGCCTTACAATCCATTCTTGCCACTAATTTACCATCCCAAAGAATGGGTAATGAAAAATAGCCATACTTTCGTTTTACAGCCGGAGTATAACATTCTATTTTGTAATCAAAATTAAATAAGTGCTGCATACGTTTACGCTGAATCAATAAATTATCAAAAGGAGAAAGAATTTTCAGTTGACTATTCATTGGCTTACTTAACAAGCTCAAAGCATTAGGCAAGGCGTAATATACTTGTCCGCTAACATGCACTTCTTGTAATTCTTTGTTAGCATACATCTCCTTCAATACAGAAGTAACAAGTGCTTTGGTATTTTTAAGTAAATAGGCCATTTCACCTGCTTGACCAATACCATTAGCTCTTAGATAACTTGTAATTAAAAACCGAATATGTTCTTGTTCAGTAGGGCATTTCGCCTCAATATTCTCTGGTAAAACGCGCTCCGTAAGGTCATATACTTTATGAAAATTCTTACGACTAGAAATCATCAAATCTCCTTGCATAAACAAATTTTCTAAAGCTTGTTTTGCCGGTTTACTTTCCCATTCCCCAACTTTAGCTGTATGAGCAAAATCTTTTGCCATTAAGGGACCTTCGTTATCTATGCGTTTTAATATAACATCCATGAGTTTCGCATCTTTCTGAAACCAATGACTTTGTTCGTTATTTAGAATGGCATGTTTACGGGGAAGTGAATATTTAAAGTCTCGAATTGGCAGATATGCTGCCGCATGCGACCAATATTCGAAAACCTGTTTGGTTTCAATTAACGTATCAATATCAGAAAGTTGATATTCTGGATTTCTATTCCATAATGTATGATGATGAGCACGTTGAATAACCGAAATGGTATCTATCTGCACATAACCAAGATGTTCAATACTGGCAAGTGTATTAGCTAATGATGTACCTTTTAACTTACCAGGAAAAACACGTTGAGAAAGCAAGACTATCTTTTGGGCTTCTATTGGAGAAAGTATTTCTTTCATGCAGAGTCTTGTATTTATTTTTAACCTATTTTACAAGACTATTCTTACTGTTTTTGAAAATACTCAGGAATCAATCCTTTTAATTTTTCTAAAGTTTCATCAACAGTTAAATCACTCATTCCTCCAGAAGCATTTGCATGTCCTCCTCCATTAAAATGTTCTTTTGCTAACATATTAACCGGATTTTCTGCTCCTTTAGAACGGAAAGAAATTTTCATAATTCCATCTCTTTCTGTAAATACAATAGCAGCTTTCATCCCTTTGATTGATAAAACTAAGTTTGCCAAACTATCTGTATCTCCTTTTTTATAGTGATATTTTGCTAATTCTTCTTTAGATAAAGAAATGATAGCAACATTATAATCGTATAAAATTTCTAATTTCTCACTCATTGCATATCCTTGTAAACGCAAACGAGTCTCTGTATTATTATCGCTTAATTTTTCGTGAATTAAATGATGTTCTACACCTGCTGCTAAAATCTTCCCTAAAACCTCATGTGTTCTTGGTTTTACAGAATTGAATCTAAAACTACCTGTATCTGTTAAAATTCCTAAATATAAAGGTGTTCCTATTTTTTCGTCTAACAATTCTAAGTTGCCAGATGCTTCAATTAAATCTACAATTAATTGTGATGTTGATGATGCCGTAGTTTCTAAAACCGTGATTGTAGGAAATTCTTCAGGATTCAAATGATGATCTATCATTATTTTCTTACAAGTTGCTGCTTCTAACAGTTCTTGCATTTCTGGTCCTACTCTATTGGTTGCATTGTAATCTAAACAGAAAATTAAATCTGCATTTTGCATTTGTGCTGTTACTTCTTCTGGATTTTCTTCCATTAAAATAATAGCAGAAGTATCTAACCAATATAAAAAATCTGGTGCTTTATCTGGATGACAAACCACAGCCTTTTTACCTAATTTTTCAATAAAATAAAGCAAACCTAAAGATGAACCAATTGAGTCTCCGTCTGCAGATTTATGTGCTGTAATAACAATATTTGATGCAGCTAAAATTTCTGCTTCTATTTCTTTATAAATATTCATGTAGTGTGTTTTTGCAATTGCCATTTATTATCGCAATTGTATCTTTTTAAGAAGCTGTAAAGTTAAGTTTATTATTGTGGAGCGTAAAAACGAATCTAGTTTTTATTATAAATACATTACTTTTTATTTTCTTAATTCTATTTTAAAAATTTGCACTAAGATTCATCAAGTATTAGTTTCTTACTCTTCATGTTATTTTGCCATTTATAAGGGAAAATTCCAAAATTATTTTCCTCTATATTATTCATTATTTCTTTTACTTTTAATTGAATTTTATAAGGTAACCTATAAAAACCAGCATCTACTTTTGCAATTCTTTCATAATCTGAAATTCCATTTTGATGTCTAATTACAACCTTTTTTCCTCTATTATAAACTACTATCTTAATCCTACCATCACTAAAATCATTTAAGCCTTTTGTACCATACACAATTATCGGATCAATAATTCCATTAGCATCAACATCACTTAAATTAAGGAATTTGGTCCAAAATGAAATTGAAAACTCTTCTGACACTTCATTTCCATTTGGAAGTATAAAATCATTTAAATTCCATTTTAGATGATAATTATTATTTTTATAATCTATGCAATATGCTTTTATAGCCTTATTACAATTAACATACTCATTACCACATTTTGTTTCTTTTACCGTTAAGAGTAAATAGTGTTTTCCTAAATTATCATTAAACTCATAAACTCTATTTATAGAATATTCTATTTTAAGTTTATTTTTAAGGTCTTCAGAAAAAATAGCTTTCACTTCTTGTGCAGATAATTTTTTACTATAAATTGATTTATTTTGCGCAAAACTTATGTTTGAGCATAGAAATAAAAGTATTAATAAGGTTCTTTTCATGTCTATAAAGTAATTATTGTTTTAAACTAGTTGTAAAAATACTAGTCTACTTTTAAACATAACCCAAAACAATAATTAATTTAGCTCTTTAACATCTAACAATCTTATTCTTTTAATTCATAAAAATCTCTTTTCCCTACTTTTACTTTCATGCCTTCTTTTAGGACAATTTCCGCATAAATCTCTTTATTTTTTATGGTATCAATTTGTACAGCTCCACTTTCAATTAACCTTCGTAAAGCAGATTTAGAAAGTCCTTTTTTAAGATGAACACATAAGTCTATTAAACTAATTGTATTCTCCTTATGTTGAATCTCTTTAATCAAAACAGATTCAAATTCTTTTTCTTCTAATTTTTTACTTTGAAATTGATTGACAAAGTACTCTTCTGCTTCTTCTGCTTGATTGCTACTATGGTATTGGGTAATGATGTTTTTAGCAATTAGCTTTTTTATTTCCATCGGATTTTCTCCGCTAGCTAACTTAATTTTAATAGCCTCATTTTCTCTTAAAGAAAAATCTGTTGTTAATTGTAAAAATTCATCTATTAAACTATCCGGAATAGACATTGTCTTACCAAACATTTCGTTAGGTTCATCTGTAATCCCTATAATATTGTGCAGAGATTTACTCATTTTCTCTTTACCATCTAGACCTTTTAGTAATGGCATACACATTACTATTTGCGGACTCATTTCAAAAGTTTCTTGTAACTTTCTCCCCATAGTACAATTAAAAAGTTGGTCTGTACCCCCCATTTCAATATCTGCTTTAATTTCTACAGAGTCAAATCCTTGAAGTATTGGGTACACTAATTCATGCATTGCAATTGGCGTATTTTCCGTAAACCTTTTATTAAAGTCGTTTCTATGCATTAACTGAGCAACGGTAACTTTAGATAAAATCTGAATAACCTCTGTAAATGATAGTTTGTCTAACCATTCTGAGTTAAAAACGATTTTAACTTTATCAACATCTATAACTTTAGATAATTGATTAATGTAGGTTTCTGCATTGTGCTGCACCTCTTCTAAAGATAAAGGTTTTCTACTTTTATTTTTCCCTGTAGGATCTCCTATTCGAGCAGTAAAATTCCCTACCAAAATTACAATTTGGTGGCCTAGATCTTGAAACTCCTTTAATTTCTTTAAAACAACAGCGTGTCCCAAATGTAAATCTGGTGCAGTCGGATCAAAACCTAGCTTAATTATTAGCTTTCGGTTCTCTTTTTTTGCTAATTCTAATTTTTCTTCCAGTCCGTTTTGAGGAAGAATAATCTCTACATTTTCTTTTAACTTATTAATTGTTTCCATCTTTTTTTAAATAAAAAAAGCCCGAGCAAATGCTCGGGCTTTTTAGTTATGTTATATTATTATTTATTATCAGATTTTACTTGAAGTATACACATAGCCATTCCGAGCAGTTATTATTTGATAATAATAAGTACTGAAAAAAGGAAGGCGTAATATGTTGTTCAATCTTTTCATTTCGACCGCAAATATATTTTTAATTTCCTTAATGTGCAATTTTATTTACTTGATAAAAAAATTGTCATTTCGAAATGAGCTTTTTCAGCGATTGAGAAATCTCATCAAAATAACTGAGAGTGTGATCCCTCCTCATTCTTCGTTCGGAATAATAATCGTAAGAACATTACGCCTTTGAAATACCAAAAGTAACTGCATCAATCAATCCAGTTCTTAAAGTCTTTTACACGTTCTCTACTCACAATAATTTCACTTTCAGAATAAGAGTGTAAAATCAATTTTAAATGAGAATTAGAATATGTAATTATATCTTTTGTAGTTTTTTTCACATTGAAAACCCTTTTACTTTTTCACTATTCAATTTGGTTCTTTTTCTCTTCTAGCATCTCCAAATAAACGTCCTCAACATGTTCTCGAGCCCAAGTTGTTCTTCTTAAAAACCCCAGACTAGATTTCATTGTAGGGTTACTCTTGAAACAACGAATATTTACACGTTCTCCTAAATACTCCCAACCATAATAAGCTACTAAACGTTCTAAAACCTGAACTAGTTTCACTCCATGAAACGGATTGTTTAATTGTTCTTCAGTGGCTTTTCTTCTTTTTCGTTTAGCGGGTTTCTCTTCAGCCAATTTTTCATTCGTTTGAAGATTAGAAACTGTATCTAAATATTCATTTGATTGATTCTTTTTATCAGTAGACTCGTTCTGGTGATTGGTTTTCATGTGCATTGTTGGCAAATTGTATTTTTTAATCCAATATTTTTCTAAATCAGAATTTAAAATGTTTTTGTATTCTTAAGTTAGCAAAGTACTAGTTTTCTTCATCATTCAGAAAACAGTCCTGTTACATATTTTACTTACTTTATAATTAATACTAGTCTATCCAGTTCTTAAAATCTTTCACCCTTTCCCTACTTACAATAATTTCAGTTTCAGAATAAGAATCTAAAACCAATTTTAAACGAGAATTAGAATATGCAATAATGTCTTTTATCGCATTTATATGCACAATAAAAGTTCGGTTGACTCTAAAAAAATGCTCCGGATTTAATTGCTCTTGCCAATACTCTAAAGAATTATCTAACAAGTAATTTCTATTCTCTTTGGTATGAATATAGGTGGATTTATTCTCACTATAGAAACACTCAACTTCATCAATATTTATAATTTTGATGTGCTGCCCTACTTTAATTGATAACCTTTTTTTAAATTTTCTATCTACCGGGTTTACTAATAGTTTACGAATTTCATCTAAGTTTACTTGAACATCAGATTGTTTTGGTTGATGTTCTTTAAACTTATCTACCGCAACTTTAAGTTCATCTTCATCTAAAGGCTTTAACAAATAATCTATACTATTTAATTTAAAAGCTTTTAAGGCATATTCATCATACGCAGTGGTAAAAATAATAGCCGATTTTACGTCTATTTCTTCAAAAATTTCAAATGACAATCCATCTGAAAGCTGAATATCTAAAAATATTAAATCGGGATGTTCATTATTCTGCAACCAATTTAAAGACTCTTCTACAGAATGTAACATTTGCTGAACCTCTATATCAATTGCAGCTAACATTCTACTTAACCTTCTTGCAGCTGGCTTTTCATCTTCAATTATTAATACGTTCATTTTTAAGTTCTTTTGGGTTATGAGACTCCTCTTCTTTTTTTGCTCGCAATTACAGAGATGCAACTTTCTTGTTTAAATTTAATTATCGTTTTTCATAAACTCGCCAATTTTTCTTTCTTCCCAATCTTTACCAAATAAATTAGAAAATCCAAAAGTCTTAATTCCATGAAACACTAAAAATACTCCCCATATAAACCAAATAGGCAAATAGATGTTTTCTCCTCTATTAAACTGATTACTAACAATAAAATCACCAAAGAGTTTAAAAGAAAAATTCCATATAAATGCTAAAAACAAATTTACCAAAACATAGGTAACCAAGTGTTTATAGAATTTTTTAATTTCGTCTACTCTATGTTTCGCTCTAATTAACTTCTTATTTTCTAAATTTTTCATCGTTTTAAAATTTTCTTATTTTAACATCTTCTTTCTCCATCAATTCTTTAATCTTCTTTTGTTCCCAATCTTTACCGAAACCTATAGATTGAAAACCAAAAACCCCCATCCAATGAAAAAATATTCCAATTCCCCAGAAAAGCCACGTAGAATATACTCCAAAATTAGAAAGAGCATCTACTACATGGTATCCACTTTGCAGTAAGCCAAAAAGAATAACCCCGCTTATAAAAATATTTACCAAAACGTACACTATTAAATGAACGTAAAACCCTTTAATAGCTTTTACTCTTTTTTTAGCACGTATATAACTAGCTTCTTGTGTAAATTTTTGTTCCATTATCTTCTATTTTTTCGTTGTTTATCGGCTTCCATCATTTCTTTAATCTTTTTATCTTCCCAATTACTACCTAAAAAAATGTTGTAATTATTTACTTCTAAAAAGTGAAATGCCAATCCCATTCCCCATCCAAAAACAGGAAACCAGAACCAGTGAAATCCAGAAGAAAATCTTAAATTAATAAAGATTAAAAAAGGAATTACAATACAGTAAGAGGCTAAATTCTGGTAAAATTCTTTCAATTTTTCAACTTTCTCTACAGCTTTTATATATTTGCTATTTTCTAAATCGTCATTGTACATCATATCATTCATTTTATAAAGGAGCGGTAAACTCACGGTAAATGTTTTGTTATTATTTTCTATTTTCACTCCTTTTTGAGTGATTAAACCATATCTATCAGCAATATTTTGCAGCCCAACTTTGGTACTTTTCCCTATTGCATCTTTCGGGTTTACGTTGTTTTCTATAATTAAATAAGTATCTTCTTCATAAATATGAACAGTTAAAGGTTTAGAAGACGAAACCACATTATGTTTTACAGCATTTTCTAACAAAAGTTGTAGAGAAAGTGGCACAATTTTTAACTCATCATTACTAATGGAATCTGGAATATTAAATTTTACAGCATCTTCAAAACGCATTTCTAACAATTGCATATAGGTTTTAGCAAACTTTAACTCTTCTTCAACTGGCACTAAATCTTTATTTCTTTGCTCTAAAACATATCTATATACTTTAGAAAGTTTTGTCGTAAATTTTTCTGCTTGCGCAGGATTTTCACCAATCAAACTCGTTAACACATTTAAGCTATTAAATAAAAAGTGAGGATCTAACTGATTTTTTAAAGACTCAAATTTTGCGGTTTCTGTTTTTGCTACAATCTGCTGTTGCGTACTTTCTTGCGTCATTGCAGATTTCCAGTTAATCATAAAACCTCTAGCATGCAAAAAAGCAGAAATTCCTAAGGAAAGAATAATGTAGAATAAATGAATCCAAAAATAATTTCCTTTAAAAAAAACAGCAACATCTACTCCATTTAAAACTACAAATACAATGTAGTCGATACTTAAAACTACAGGTACTGTATATAAAATAGTTGCAATAATACCAGACCAAATTCTTTGGTTTGTTAACGTAATCCAATCCCATTTAGAAGATAAATAGTTATTTATAAGTATGTTTCCAAAACCAAGACCAAAACAATACATACCAGAAATAATAAAAGACCATATAATATTTTCTAAGGTTCTTTGGCCAAATACAACTCCAAACAACAAACCAAATATTATAGTTAGCTTTAAGCACAAAAATGCTGATTTTTTAAAACTTTTTATAGTATAAACTTCTGGGTTTATCATGTTACTTATTCTTTAATAAAGACAATTATAGGAGCGTAATTTACTAAAATCTTATTTCTAAAGACACATTTGTATCAGTAACCCTAAATTTTGCGTCTTCAAATTTTGGAGGTCCAAAAGTCATATTATTATTAGAAGCACCATAATTTTCTAGCGGCATTCCGTTTTGTTTAAAATCCATTTTATTATTACCGTTTTTATCGTGATAACAAATAATTGCATATTCACCTTCATTTACATTTTTAAAAGTGACTGTACTTACACCTTCTTCAATTATAGCATTAGCACTTTGTATCGATTTTAATCTAAAATTAGTTTTATCATATAATGCAAATACTACTTTACCAGTATTAGAAGTAATATTTACAACGGTTGCAGTAACTGTTTTGTTTTGTGCTGTTATAGTGTTTGTAATACATAACATTGCAGTTATTAAAATGGCTAAGATAAGTTTCATAAGATGTTGTTTTAATGGTTAATTATGATACAAATATGCAACAGCAATCTAGTTTTTAAAATTAAAGAATACTGAGTTGTATTTTTTTAAGGATGAATTGTAGTTTTTATATGGAATAAGCGATAATAAATAAAGAACAGTAATTTAAACATCATAAAAATTATGAAAAAGAGATTATTTAAGATATCTGTTGATTTATTTTTAACGCAAACTTCAATTTTGTTTAAATTTAATAAAACTTATAAAAAAGCACTACACTTTTGATAATACCTTTAAAAAAATATATACTTTAGCAGTATGATTACTTCAAGAAGAAATAAATTATGTACTACAATAGGTCCCAGCTTGCGCTTGCGCAACCGCCGTCGCTAATATTTTATCCTAGCAACAAGTTATCTTATTATAGTATTTATCCATTTATTTTTTTATCGTGAACATTACCTACAAAACTTACCTACAGCCTTTCGTTATTTTAAACAATAACAATTTACGACGTAGTTTTTCTTTTCGCCCTTTGGGTGTTTAGATAATTATAGAGTTTAGGTGAGTCCGATTCTACATTCAAAAAGAACAAACAACAACTTTAACAACATAAAAAACACAATGCAATGGAAATTGTAATTGCTAACAAATCACATACTGTTTACGCAGATATTATTTGTAAAACCATAGAAGATGCCGCTCAAGTTAGAGGTACAGGTATCGCAAAAAGAAAACCAGAATACGTTGCCACTAAAATGGAAAACGGTAATGCTGTTATAGCATTAGACAATGGTAAATTTGCAGGTTTTTGCTACATAGAACAATGGGGACATGGTAAATTTGTTGCCAACTCAGGTTTAATTGTACATCCAGATTATAGAAATATAGGACTTGCAAAATCTATTAAACAAGTAATCTTTAAACATTCTAGAACAAAGTTTCCAGATGCAAAAGTTTTTAGTATTACCACTGGTTTAGCAGTAATGAAACTAAATAGCGATTTAGGTTACAAACCCGTTACTTTTTCTGAACTTACAGACGATCAATCTTTTTGGGATGGTTGCCAAACTTGTAGAAACTACGATGTTTTAACAAGAACAGAAAGAAAAATGTGCTTGTGTACAGGGATGTTGTTTGATCCAAAAAACAATAATAAAGAAGCCTCTAAAGAGGTTAAAGAAAGCGTTTTTCAAAAATTAAAAAATATTAAACAGAACTTGTTTCTAAAAAAAGATAAATAATGAAAAAATTAGTAATTGCTTATAGTGGTGGTTTAGATACCTCTTATTGTGCCGTAAGTTTATCCAAAGAATATGATGTACATGCTGTAAGTGTTAACACTGGCGGATTTACAACAGAAGAAATTAAACACATAGAAAGCAACGCCTATAAAATGGGAGTTTCTACTTATAAAAATATTGATGCTGTTGCTACATTCTACAACAAAGTAGTAAAGTATTTAATTTTTGGAAACGTTTTAAAAAACAGTACCTATCCGCTTTCTGTTAGTGCAGAAAGAATTATTCAGGCAATTGAAATTGTAGAATATGCAAAAAGTATTGGTGCAGAATATATTGCACACGGAAGTACAGGTGCAGGAAACGACCAAGTTCGTTTTGATATGATTTTTCAAACCTTAGCTCCTGGTATAAAAATTATTACACCAATTAGAGACGGAAAATTAACAAGACAAGAAGAAATAGATTATTTAAAAGCTGAAGGAATTGATATGCCTTGGGAAAAATCTAAATATTCTGTAAATAAAGGTCTTTGGGGAACTAGTGTTGGTGGTGTAGAAACGTTAAAATCTGAATTGCCTTTACCTAGTGAAGCATATCCTTCTCAATTAGAAAAAGAAGGCGAAGAGAAAGTAACATTGACTTTTAAAAATGGTGAATTTGTTGCCTTAAACGGACAAGCAAACTTACCTGAAGTAAATATTGAAAACCTAAACAATATTGCTTCTAAGTTTGCAATTGGTAGAGATATTCATGTTGGTGATACTATTGTTGGTACAAAAGGTAGAGTTGGTTTTGAAGCTGCTGCAGCTTTAATTACCGTAAAAGCACACCATTTGTTAGAGAAACATACCTTAACAAAATGGCAATTACAACACAAAGAATATTTGTCTAGTTTCTACGGAATGCACTTGCACGAAGGTCAATATTTAGATCCTGTAATGAGAGATACGGAAGCTTTTTTACAAAGTTCTCAAAAAATGGTTTCTGGTAATGTGGTGGTTTCTTTAAAACCCTATCATTTTTCTTTAGACGGAATTATTTCTGACCATGATTTAATGTCTAGTGCATTTAGTACTTATGGTGAAGAAAATAAAGCGTGGACAGCAGATGACGCAAAAGGTTTTATTAAAATTTTAGGAAATCAGAATAAAATATACAGACAAGTAAATCAATAATGTTGCCTCATCCTGCAAGGTTTCAAAACATCCTGCAAGGTTTTCAAAACTTTGTAGGTATTTAATTAGTAGGAAAATTAATACCTACAAGGTCAAAAAAAAGACCTTGCAGGATATTTAGATAATAAATACCATCAAAATGAAAAAATTAGAAGTAGGAATTATAGGAGGTGCAGGTTATACCGCTGGTGAATTAATCAGATTATTATTGAATCATCCAGAAACAAATATCAATTTTGTGTACAGTACTTCTAATGCTGGTAACAAATTATATAAAGTACACCAAGATTTAATTGGTGATACAGAAATTGATTTTACAAGCGACATAAATACAGATGTTGATGTTTTATTTTTATGCTTAGGTCATGGAAATTCAAAAGCTTTTTTAGAGAAAACTACTTTTTCTGACAAAACAAAAATCATCGATTTAAGTAACGATTTTAGATTACTTGCTGATAAAAATTTCGAAGGAAAAGACTTTGTGTACGGTTTACCAGAATTAGATAAAGAAAGTATAAAAACAGCTAAATATATTGCAAATCCGGGTTGTTTTTCAACTGCTTTACAATTGGCAATTTTACCTTTGGCGGCAAATGGATTGTTAAAAAATGATGTTCATATTAATGCCGTAACCGGTGCAACAGGTGCAGGAACTTCTTTGTCTGCAACAACACATTTTACTTATAGAGATAATAATTTTTCTCATTATAAAGCATTTAATCATCAGCATTTAGGGGAGATTAATCAGACTGTAAATCAGTTACAAAGTGATTTTAATTCTGAAATTAATTTTATGCCAAACAGAGGTAATTTCTCAAGAGGTATTTTTGCAACGACCTACACTAAGTTTGATGGCGCTATTGAAGAAGCTATAAAAATGTATAAGGAGTATTATAAAGATGCCGCTTTTACCTTTGTATCTGAAAACGATGTGCACATGAAGCAAGTAGTAAATACGAACAAATGTTTAATTGGTTTAGAAAAACACGGCAACAAATTATTAATTACAAGTACTATCGATAACCTATTAAAAGGAGCTTCTGGAGCAGCAATTCAGAATTTAAATTTAATGTATGGTTTTGAAGAATCGTTAGGTTTAAAATTAAAAGCAACTTATTTTTAATCCAATAATAGTATTCCTGCAAGATTTCAAAAACCTTGTAGGTATAAAAATTAAAGAATACGTTACAGAGTTACGTTTGTAGTTAAATAAATACCTTCAAGGTCAAAAAAAAAACCTTGCAGGATAAAAATAGAATATGAAAGCAGCAATTATTGGAGCAGGAAGTTTAGGACAATCTATCGCCAAAGGTTTATTAAAAAACAAGGTGGTAAGTTCTTTATATTTAACAAAACGAAATACAAAATCTATTACCGCTTTTAATATTTATGAAGAGGTAATTTTAACTTCGGATAATGAAGAAGCTGTTAAAAACTCTGATATTTTAATTTTTGCTGTTCAGCCAAGACATTTAGAAAATATTTTAAAAGATTTAAAACCACTTTTAAAAGAAAATCATGTGATTATTACAGTTATTACTGGGTTTTCTATCGCAAAAATTGAAGCGATTGTTGGAGTTGATAAATTTATTATTCGCTCTATGCCTAATACTGCAGCAGCAGTTGGACAATCTATGACCTGCCTTTCACCAAATACAAAAGGGAAAGAAAAAGTAGAGTTAGCAAAAACTATTTTTGATAGTTTAGGACAATCTTTAGAAATTCCGGAAGAGCAATTACAAGCAGCAACCGTTATTTGTGCAAGCGGAATTGCTTTTTGGATGCGTTTAATTAGGGCCACTACACAAGGTGCAATTCAGCTAGGTTTCGAAGCCGATGAAGCGCATAAATTAGCCATGCAAACTTGTTTTGGTGCCGCTAGTTTATTAAAAGAATCAGGCAATCATCCGGAAGCAGAAATAGACAGAGTTACCACTCCTGGAGGTTGTACCATAGAAGGTTTAAACGAAATGGAACACCAAGGTTTAAGCTCGTCTTTAATTAAAGGAATCAATAAATCTTTTGATAAAATAAATCAAATAAAAAACTAATCAACGGGTTTAAACCCATTGCTATAAAAAAATAATACTATGCCATTATTTAACGTTTACCCACTGTACAATGTTACTCCTGTAAAAGCTAAAGGAGTTTATGTTTATGACGAAAACAAAACGGAATATTTAGATTTATATGGCGGTCATGCTGTAATTTCTATTGGGCACGCACATCCAAAATATGTAGAAGCAATTACCAAGCAAGTTGCAAAACTAGGTTTTTATTCGAATGCAATTCAGAATCCGTTACAGGTTGAATTCGCGGATAAACTAGAAGCACTTTCTGGTTGTAAAGACTATGAATTATTTTTATGTAATTCTGGTGCTGAAGCAAATGAAAACGCCTTAAAGTTAGCTTCTTTTAAAACGGGAGAATCTAGAGTTATTGCATTTAAAAATGGTTTTCATGGTAGAACTTCTGCTGCAGTTGCTGCCACTGATAATAAAAATATTATTGCACCAATTAACGCACAACAAAAGGTTACTATTTTAGAGTTAAACGATATTGATGCTGTAAAAAAAGAACTAGAAAAAGGAGATGTTTGTGCTGTTATAGTAGAGTTTATTCAAGGAGTTGGTGGTTTAGACCAAGCAACTGCTGCGTTTTTTGAACAAGTAGACGTACTTTGTAAAGCAAACAATACTTTTTTTATTGCTGATGAAGTACAGTCTGGTTATGGACGTTCTGGTAAATTCTTTGCTTTTCAGCACTATAATGTAACTCCAGATGTTATTTCTATTGCAAAAGGAATGGGTAATGGATTCCCTATTGGAGGAATTTTAATTCACCCAGATATTGAAGCAAAATTCGGAATGTTAGGGACTACTTTTGGTGGAAATCATTTGGCTTGTGCTGCTGGTTTGTCTGTCTTAAAAGTAATTGAAGAAGAGAACTTAATAGATAATGTTAACGAAATGTCTGCATATTTTATAAAAATAGCAAAGACAATTCCGGAAATAAAAAATATTAAAGGTAGAGGTTTAATGCTTGGTTTAGAATTCGACTTTGAAGTTGGAGATTTACGTAAGAAATTAATTTATGTCTATCATATTTTTACGGGTGGCGCAATGAATAAAAATCTATTGAGAATTTTACCGCCTTTAACTGTTAGAAAAGATCATATCGATCAGTTTTTTGAAGCTTTGGTTGATGCTTTGGGGGAATAAATATTTTTCTCGCAGAGACGCAAAGGCGCAAAGATTTTCGTTGAAAGTAAATATAGAAAACTGTAACTGAAAATTGTAACCTGTAATATTAAACGCAGAGAATTTTCGCAAAGAAAGCATTTTTTTTTGTTGAATGATACTGAGAACTGCAACTGTAAACTGAATACTTAAAAACATGAACACATTATTATCCATAGAAACTAGAAACGCTGTTTTACTTACAATGGCAGAACTTCTTAATAAAGAAAGAGAAGCTATTATAAACATCAACAAAAAAGATTTAGAAGCTTATAAAGGTGATGACATTTCTATGTTTGATCGCTTAAAAGCGGACGATAAAAAAGTGGATGAAATGATTGCTGCTGCTAAACATTTAGCTTCTCAAGAAGATCCTGTTGGTGTAGAGCGTTTTAGTTTTAAGCATGATAACGGCATGCAAGTTTATAATAAGACAGCTTCTTTTGGTACCATTCTTATTATTTATGAATCGAGACCAGATGTTACTGTGGAAGCTGCAGGAATTGCTTTTAAATCTGGAAATAAAATACTTTTAAAAGGAGGAAAAGAGTCGTTAAATTCGAACTTAAAAATTGTAGCATTATGGCACGAGGCTTTAAAACAGCACAATGCTGCTACAGATTGGGTAGAATATTTACAATTTAACAGAACTGAGACACAGGCTTTTTTAGAAAAACCAACGCAGAAAGTAGATTTAATTGTACCTCGTGGTGGCGAACGTTTAATTGCTTTTGTAAAAGAACACGCTACTTGCCCAGTTATTATTAGCGGACGAGGAAACAACTTTGTGTATGTAGAAAAAGAAGCCGATTTAGAGATTGCAGTTGATGTGATTATCAATGGTAAATCTAAAATATCTGCTTGTAATGCAGTAGATAAAGTTTTAATTGATACAAACCTTCCGAATAAAGAAGTATTCATCAATAAATTAATAGCAAAATTAAATGAAGCTAAAATTCAGGTTTTGGGTGATGAAACTGTAGCTAAAAACCATCAGTTAGAACAAATTTCATCAAACGAAGTTTGGTACGAAGAGTTTTTAGATTATAAAATTGTGATTGGAGAAATTGCTACTAATTCAGATGCAATTGCCATGATAAATAAATATGCTGGCGGACATTCATCTGCAATTATTACAAAAGAAATTAATACAGCAAAAGTATTTATGGAAAACGTAGATACAGCAGTTGTGTATCATAACGCTTCCACTCGTTTTACAGATGGTGGGCAATTAGGTTTGGGTGGCGAATTGGCAATTAGTACAGACAAACTACACCAACGTGGCCCTATTGGTTTACAGCATTTGGTTACCAATAAATGGTACGTTCATGGAAACGGACAAGTAAGAAATTAGCAGTTTCACAGTGGCAGTTGGCAGTAACAGAAACTGTAAATTAACTACCTTAGAGAAATCAAGAAGTAATAGTTCGAAATTAAATTAGATGCAAAAAAAGAAACGTATTTTACTAAAAATAGGCTCTAACACGCTTACCAAAGAAACCGATAATATTTCTAGAGGAAAAATTGAAGATATTGCGAATCAGATTGTAAAATTACAAGATACTTGCGAGTTTATTATTGTAAGTTCTGGAGCAATTGCCGTAGCTAAACAGTTTGTAAAGCTAGAAAGTAAACACGAAGAAGTTTTTGTAAAACAAGCGCTGGCTTCTATTGGTCAGCCACATTTAATTAGAATTTATCAAGAAATATTTAGAGAATATGGCTTATTAAGTTCTCAGTGCCTTCTCTCCTATTCAGATTTTGAAAAACAACAAAGTAAAACCAATATTGTAAATACAATTAATGTGTTGGTTAATAACAACTATATTCCTATTATCAACGAAAATGACACCGTTGCAACGGATGAAATTCAGTTTGGTGACAATGATAAATTAGCTGCTTTAACAGCTACTTTATTAGAAGTAGATTTGTTAATCATTGCAACAAACACAAACGGAATTTATACTAAAGAATCATTCAAAAATAATACCCCAGAAACTATTTTAGAAGTTGATGATTTTGAAGGTTTAAAAAAAGAAGTTGTGAGTTCTAAATCATCCCACGGAAGTGGCGGAATGGCTTCTAAAATTGAAGCAGCAGAACTTGCTAAAAATGCAAACATAGAAACATGGATTGTAAACGGTTTAGAAGATAATTTTATTACCAATGCTTTTGAAAATAAGGTTGCGTTTACAAAAATAAAATAATGAATAGCAAGGGGTTTCAACCCCTTGTAAAAAAATAGAGAATGAAAAATTACACCTCCATTAACGACATAGACAACATTAATTCTTGGATTGAAGAAGCCAAAGAAATTAAAGCAAATCCTTTTAAAAACAAAGAATTAGGAAAAAACAAAACATTAGGATTGTTATTTTTCAACTCAAGTTTACGTACGCGTTTAAGCACTCAAAAAGCAGCTTTAAATTTAGGAATGGATCCTATTGTTATGAATGTTTCTGGTGATGCTTGGGGAATTGAATTTGGCGATGGAACGGTTATGAATGGTAACACAGCAGAGCATATTAAAGAAGCCGCAGCAGTAGTTTCTCAATATTGCGATGTTATTGCAGTAAGAGCTTTTCCGAGTTTAACAGATAAAGAAAAAGACGAAAGCGAACAGGTTTTAAAATCTTTTGTAAAATTTGCTTCTGTACCCATTGTTAGTATGGAGAGTGCTACTGGTCATCCTTTGCAAGGTTTAACAGATGCAATTACTATTGCTGAAAACTCGACTAAAAAGAGACCAAAAGTTGTACTAAGTTGGGCTCCACATGTAAAAGCTTTGCCACATGCTGTTGCAAATAGTTTTGTACAGGCAATGCAGAAAATGGATGTTGAATTTGTTATTGCTAATCCGGAAGGTTATAATTTGAATCCGAAAATTACAAAGGACACGCCTATTTATCACAACCAAGATGAAGCGTTTAAAGATGCCGATTTTGTGTACACCAAAAACTGGAGTTCTTATGAAGATTACGGACAAGTATTAAGTACAAATCCTAATTGGATGATTACCAAAGAAAAAATTGGTGATGCCAAATTTATGCACTGTTTGCCTGTTAGAAGAAATGTTGTAGTAGAAGATGCTGTTTTAGATAGTGATGCTTCTTTAGTTATTGAGCAAGCAAATAACAGAACATACGCAGCACAATTAGTGTTAAAGAAAATATTAGAAAACAATTAAAGTCATTGCGAGGCACGAAGCAATCTGTTTTATAATAGAGAGATTACTTCGTCATTCTTCCTCGCAATGACTTATATTTAAAATAAAATGGAAAAACTATCAATCATAAAAATTGGGGGAAACATTATAGAAGATGATACTTCTTTAAATGCTTTTCTAAAATTATTTTCTAATTTAGAAGGAAAGAAAATTTTAGTTCATGGTGGCGGAAAACGTGCAACTCATATTGCCTCTAAATTAGGTATTGAATCTAAAATGGTAAACGGTAGACGTATTACAGATGCGGAAACTTTAGAAGTAATAACCATGGTTTACGGAGGTTTAGTCAACAAAAATATAGTTGCTAAATTACAGGCTTTACAAATAGACGCTATTGGTTTAACCGGAGCGGATATCAATAGTATACAATCTGAAAAAAGACCCGTAAAAGAAGTCGATTTTGGTTTTGTTGGTGATGTAAAAAAAATAGCTTCTAATTCTATTGATAAATTAATTAAAGCTGATTTTACACCTGTTTTTTGTGCGATTACGCATGATGGAAACGGACAATTGCTAAACACAAATGCAGATACCATTGCAAGTACCATTGCTGTTGGAATGAGCAAAATATACGAAACATCCATTTACTATTGTTTTGAATTAAATGGTGTTTTAAGTGATTTTAATGATAAAAACTCAGTAGTTAAACAGATCAATTCTAAAACATATCAAGAGTTATTAGCAGCTGAAATTATTACAGACGGAATGATTCCGAAAATAGATAATTGCTTTGATGCATTAAACAATGGAGTCTCTAAAGTACATATTGGAAACACTGCTATGTTAACAAATGAAAACGATAATTATACGACCATAACATTATAAATATGACGTTACAAAAATTAACAGAAAACGCAATTTCACTTTTAAAGAACTTAATTGAAACACAATCATTTTCTACAGAAGAAGAAAACACAGCAAAACTTATTGAAGGTTGGTTTATAGAAAATAAAATCCCTTTTAAAAGAACAAAAAATAATATTTGGGCAACCAACAAACATTTTGATGAAAGCAAACCTACCCTATTGCTAAACTCTCATCATGATACTGTGTTCCCAAATTCGGCCTATACAAATGATCCTTTAAAAGCATTTGTAGAAGACGGTAAATTATACGGTTTAGGTTCTAATGATGCTGGTGGTTGTTTGGTTTCTTTAATAGCAACTTTCACCAATTTCTACGCACAAGAAAACTTAAAATACAACATTGTTATTGTAGCTTCTGCAGAAGAAGAAAATTCGGGTCCGGATGGATTAAATAGTATGTTAGCAATCATACCTCATATTGATGTGGCTATTGTTGGCGAACCTACTTTAATGAATTTAGCAGTTGCAGAAAAAGGATTAGTAGTTTTTGATGCGGTGGTAGAAGGAACTCCAAGTCATGCTGCACACCCAAATAATAACAATTCTATTTACAACACTATTGAAGTTTTACAATGGTTTAAGGATTTTAAATTTGAAAAACCTTCTGTTGCTTTAGGTGATGTAAAAATGACGGTTACTCAAATTTCTGCCGGTTCTCAACACAATGTTGTACCTGCGCATGTAGATTTAGTGGTAGATGTTCGTGTAAACGATGCATATTCTAATAAAGAAATTGCAGACATATTACAAGAAAAATCGCCTTGTACAAAAATTACTGCAAGAGGTTTAAAACACAACTCCTCTTCTATTTCTATAGAACACGATTTAGTAAAAGCAGGTATTGCAATGGGAAGAGAAACCTATGGTTCTCCTACATTATCTGACCAAGCTTGCTTAACTTGTCAATCTTTAAAATTAGGCCCTGGAGACAGCACGCGTTCTCATTCTGCAAATGAATTTATATATTTGGCAGAAATTGAAGAAGGAATTAAAATATACGTGGAGTTATTAAAACGTGTAATTGTTTAAATAATAATGTTATTCCTGCAAGGTTTCTAAAAACTTGTAGGTATAAAATATCTTACAAGGCTTCAAAATTCTTGTAAGTCTGAAAATTAATAATGTAATAATACCTACAAGGTCTTGAAGACCTTGCAGGATAAATAAAAAAATATGAAACTTTGGGATAAAGGATTTTCAATAGATCAGCAAATAGAAAAATTTACCGTTGGTAATGATAGAGAAATTGATATGCATATTGCAAAATATGATGTTCAAGCTTCTTTAGCACACGCTATAATGCTAGAATCTATTGGTATTATTACTGCTGATGAATTGAAAGATTTAAAAAGAGGCTTACAAGAATTAGCTGATGATATTGAAAACGGAACCTTTGTTATAGAAGCTTCTTTTGAAGATGTACACTCTAAAATTGAATGGGAATTAACAAATAAATTAGGCGAAGTTGGTAAGAAAATACACACAGCTCGTTCTAGAAATGACCAAGTTTTAGTGGCACTTCAATTATATTATAAAGAGAATTTAGCGATTATCAATGATAAAACGAAGACCTTATTTGATACATTTTTAGGTTTAGCAGAAACGCATAAAGAAAGCTTATTACCTGGTTATACACATTTACAAGTTGCTATGCCATCATCTTTCGGCTTATGGTTTTCTGCCTATGCAGAGTTATTAATAGATGATGTATATATGTTAAATGCAGTTGCTAAGGTTGTAGATCAAAATCCGTTAGGTTCTGCTGCTGGTTACGGTTCTTCTTTTCCTATTGATAGAGAATTAACCACTAAAGAATTACACTTTGCTACTTTAAAATATAACGTAGTTGCTGCGCAATTAAGTAGAGGAAAAAGTGAACGATCTATTGCTTCCGCCTTAGGCGGATTGTGTAATACCATGTCTCGTTTTGCAATGGATGTTTGTTTGTATATGAGTCAGAATTTTAATTTCATTTCTTTTCCAGATGAATTAACAACAGGAAGTAGCATTATGCCACACAAGAAAAACCCTGATGTTTTTGAATTAATTCGTGGAAAATGTAATAAAATTCAGGCGTTACAAACAGAAATGATATTAATTACAAATAACCTTCCAACTGGTTACCATAGAGATTATCAATTATTAAAAGAAAATATTATTGCAGCTTTTGAAGATGTAAAAGATATTTTAGACATCTTTAATTACTCTATTCAGCAAGTAATTGTAAAAGATATTGATTTGAATGATGAAAAATATCAATATTTATTTACGGTAGATAGCATTAACAATTTAGTGGTTGACGGTATGTCTTTTAGAGAAGCGTATCAACAAATAGGCGGACAGGTACAAGCAGGAACGTACAAACCAGATTTAGGGAAACAACATACACATGTGGGAAGTATTCACAATTTATCTTTGGATAAAATTGCTGAGAAATATCCGAAGTAAAATATTATTTATACACACAAAAAAAATCCAAATTCATAATGAATTTGGATTTTTTAATTTGTAAAATACTTTAATATAATTGCTATAAATAAAAGTTAACTCCAACGGATGTACTAAATACATCAAACACACTAACATCTTTTGCCGTAATTGCATACCATAAATAGGTTTCTACGGTTCCAAGTTCTAAATAAAAATCTACTCCTTTAAAAAGTTTTGGTTTCTTAAAATCTTTGTGCACTAAAGCTCCACCAAAAAAAGTAAAATGAACAGCCGTAGGTACATAATAGCCTTCTGGGTAAAAACTAGGAAGCGTTGTAAAAGAATTCGTTCCTATATCTAAAGTTGTAGTAAAACCTGCTATAGGTGTTATTGTTAAATTTTCTCCAATTACTTTTCTATAAATAGGAAACGTATTCTTAATTGTAATTAAATGTATATTATCTGCTTTAGAAGCAAATTCAGGTACAAATCCATACAATAATTCTGAATACAATACGTTATCAAATAACTGATAACCAGCACCTACTGAAAAAAGGCCTATATTTCCTGCAAATTGTGCTTTTACATAATCTGGCACATACCAAGATTTTTCTTTAACGATAACAGTTTCTTGCGCATAAACATTGTTAAATAATAACAACAATATAGATACTGTAAATATTTTTCTAATTTTCATTTAATTATAATTCTATCAATTCAACACTAAATCCTTTCTCTTTCACAGATACTATATTATACGCTTTCTCTTTCACAGCAGGCGCAGTTAGATAACTTACTTCACCTTCTTCATAAAGATAACTGTGCGTATGCCCATGAATAGATAATGGAACATTGTTTTCTAACATTATAGATCTATATTTTTCTCTTAATTCATCATCAAATTGATCTCCATAAGGAGGTATATGAGCAATAACAAATACTTGATTAAAAGAGGTATTGTCTTTTAATTCTAATTTTAACCAATCAAAATCTAACTCCTTTTCACTTTCCCAAACAACATCATCAAAAAGAACAAACTTATTATTATTAAACTCAAAAGAGTAATTATAATCACCGAACATTTTTTTATAAATAATACCTCCATTTATATTATAGTCATGGTTTCCAATAACTGTTAAATAAGGTTTCTTCAGTTTAGACATGATATCATGAAAAATTTCATACTCCCTTAATAATGCTTGATCTGCAATATCTCCTCCAAAAATTACAAATTTAATATCATCTCTTTTATTCATATCGTCAACAACTTTACTAAGTTGATCATAAAAAAAATGCACATCAGATAAAAAAGCGAATTTAAACTCTTTAGAATCTACCGGAATATTCTCCAATAATTTTAAATTTTTATCAGTAGTATTTTGTTGTTCGCTTTTAACGTTTGCTTCATAAACACTAAATTCAAAAGGATGTTTACAGCCTATAAAAACAACGGTAAGACTCAGTAATAGTATTCTAATATATTTCATTTATTTTATCTAAATTTTAAAATTTCGTGCAAACTTATAGAATAAGTAGACGACATAAAAACATAAACTTACATTAAGTAAAAGAAAAATTAAAATTAGAAAACTAGTTACACTTAACCCCCTATCTACCTTTAATTTAACTAATAAAAAAACAAGAATTAAATACCTAAGAATAATCTAATGACTCTTCAATTACCAAAACAGCAATCTATTAATTTGTCTACATAATAAGTTTCGAAAAAAAAATAAAGAAACAACCAAAGAGGATATTTATCTATTTTACTAAGAATTTCCCTTAAAAATGTATTAGAATCACTTAATTAAGCAATAATTATAGCTTATTTTGATTTTTAAATTTTATATTGAAAACTTAACCCTAAAAAAAATAATAGTAATGTTTTGGTTTCATCCAGATTTAGAACGCTTAGAAAATCAGATTCGAGAATTAGAATACAATCCTAAAACGATTTTTTACGGTAGTTCTACAATAACTCAATGGAATAGTTTACCCTCTACTTTTAAAGAGCACAGCACCATAAATTTAGGGTTTGGAGGCTCTACATTGGCTGCTTGTACTTGGTTTTTTGATCGTATTTTTAAAAACATAAAAGACATAGATGCAATTGTAATTTATGCTGGAGATAATGACTTAGGAGAAGGCAGACATCCTGAAGAAGTAATCTTATTTTTAGAAAATTTATTACTTAAAATAAGAACAAAATACGGTAATATAAAATGCTCTTATATTTCTATAAAACCCAGTATTGCACGAAGTCATCAGCTAGAAAGTATAAATTTTACAAATAAAAACATTCAAAAATTAATGTCTAAAGACGATAATTTTCATTTTGTAAATATTTATGATGCCTTATTAGATAAAAAAGGGAAACCTAATAGCAAGTATTTTAAAGAAGATGGATTGCATTTTAACTCTAAAGGTTACAATCTATTAGAGAAAGCACTCTTAAAACATCCTAAAATTTTTCCTCAAAAAATACTCGAAAAAATATATTAAAAGAGTACTTTAATGGAATAATTTTTTTCCATGAAAAGAGAATATCATAAATGGTATAGTCACAGTCTTAAAAAAGAAATGGAACTTCTTGTATTTGGTTATGCGGGAGCAAAAGTTTTATTTTTCCCACCAAGAATGGGACGTTTTTACGATTATGAAAATTGGAAAATTATTGCAGCCTTATCGCAAAAAATAACAAATGGAGAACTACAAATTTTTTGCGTAGATAGTGTAGATTTAGAATCTTTTTATAACAGTTTTAAAGACCCAGGATATCGTATTTATAGACACATACAATATGAAAACTATGTTCTAGAAGAAGTACTGCCTTTTGCAAATTTAAAAAACTCTAATGCAAATGTAGTTTCTGCTGGTTGCAGTTTAGGTGCATACCATGCAGTAAATATAGCCATGCGGCATCCCACATTGTTTTCTAAAGTTGTTGGTATGAGTGGCCGTTATGATTTAACAAAATCTAATGGTTCATTTAAAGATTTGCTAAGTGGTTTTCATAATGAGTTTGTGTATTTTAATATGCCAAATCAATACTTAAAAAATTTAAATGATCCCCATTTAATCTCACAATTGAGTAAAATGGATATTATATTAGCCATCGGAAAAGAAGACTCCTTTTTAGAAAGCAATTATAAATTATCTAATATTTTACAAGAAAAAGGAATTCCACACCACTTATTTCAATGGCAAGAAGAAGCACATAAAGCATACTATTGGCGTACAATGGTAGATATCTATTTTTAAAAACACATTTATGAAACTAAGACTAATTTTTTTCTTTATGGCTATATCCTTTGTTAAATTACAAGCACAAAATGAAGTTATCTCTCTTTGGACAACCATACCAAATAGCATAAAAACCAGCGAAGAGGAAGTTATAGAAAATGGAGATATTGTTAAAATATCAAAAGTTAAAAAACCAACATTAGAAATTTACACTCCATCAAAACGAAGTGCAACGGACAAAGCTGTAATTATATGTCCGGGTGGTGGTTATACCATGTTAGCCTATGATTGGGAAGGCACTGAAATTGCAAAATGGTTTAATAGCAAAGGAATTACTGCTTTTGTTCTAAAATATAGATTACCAAATTCTAAATCTCTAAAAACAACCAATGAAGCACCTTTACAAGATGCTCAAAGAGCTATTAGATGGGTTCGTTTTAATGCTGATAAATTAGGTGTTAATCCAAATAAAATAGGTGTAATTGGTTTTTCTGCTGGCGGACATTTAGCTGCTACTTTAGGAACTCAGTTTAATACTAAAAATAATTTTAAAGAAGAACCTATAGATACCATTTCTGCAAGACCCGATTTTATGGCTTTAATTTACCCTGTAATTACTATGCAGAATGATTATACACACAAAGGTTCTAGAAATCAATTGATAGGTAAAAAGCCTTCACAAGAATTAATAGAAAAATACTCTAATGAATTACAAGTTACAGAAAAAACACCTCCTACTTTTTTAGTACACTCCTCAAATGATGATGTAGTACCTGTAGAAAATAGTTTGCAGTTTTACAAAGCACTAAATGATAAAAAAATAAAAGTAGAAATGCATATTTACCCGTATGGTGGTCACGGTTTTTCTTTAGCTATACATCAAGAGGGATATTTACATACTTGGATAGACCGATTAGATGACTGGTTGAAAATACTTTAACTTAAATTGGTTGTATTTTACGCTATCACTATTTGCAAAAAACCACTTACTTTTAATAATGAGATCTCTTATTTATTTAATATAATTTAGAAGGAAATTGAGTCTTTATTCTTTAAAAATGGATGATACAATACCCCTCTTTTATATCTTCATTTTTAAATAATTTTATATGAGCTATTTATTTACATATTATATAATTTAAGGGTAAAATAATTACTAAAATCTCAACAAAAATCGGTTTTAAATGGCTCAAAAAACAAGTATCTTTGTGCTCTTAAATTTATAAAAATGCCAAAAATTTCATCAGTAAAACATTCCGAATTTGTACTTATTGGAGGCGGTATTATGTCTGCAACATTAGCCATCTTACTTTTTGAAAAATTTCCTGGAAAGAAAATAACCATTATAGAAAAGTTACCTACAATAGCTCAAGAAAGTTCTGAAGCTTGGAACAATGCAGGAACCGGACATGCAGGAAATTGTGAATTGAATTATACTCCAGAAAAAAAAGGTACTGTAGATATTACAAAAGCAGTCAATATTTCGGAGCAATTTACAGAAACCTATAATTTTTGGAAAGATTGTGAAGAAAAAGGATACATCAACAATTTATCAAAATGTATAAGTGAAGTTCCGCATTTAAGCTTTGTTAAAGGAAAAAAAGATGTTGATTTTTTAGAAAAACGTTACAACGTTATAAAAGATAACCCGCAGTTTAAGGGGATGCTTTTCTCTAAAGATAAAGAACAAGTAAAAAACTGGCTACCTTTAATGATGGAAGGAAGAGCTGATAAAGAAGAAGTTGCTGCTACCTTTTTTGAAAAAGGATATGATGTTAATTTTGGAGAAATAGCAGAACAAATTTTTCGTTATTTAAAAAAACAAGATAACGTAGAGTTATTAAATCATAGTAGTGTGTCTAATATTCAAAAGTCTAAAAGAGGCAATTGGGTAGTAACTATAAAAGGGCAAAACATTGGTAAAAATTGGATGATAGCTTCTAATTACCTTTTTATTGGTGCTGGTGGCGGTACATTGCCTTTGCTAGAAAAAGCAAATATTAAAGAAGCAAAAGGATATGGAGGTTTTCCTATAAGTGGTCTTTGGTTACGTTGTACCAACCCAGAAATTATAGAAAGACATAATGCAAAAGCTTACGGAAAAGCAGGTCGTGGTGCACCACCAATGTCTGTACCTCACATGGATTCTAGAATGATTAACGGTAGAAAAGAATTGTTATTTGGCCCTTTTGCAGGCTTTACAACTAAATTCTTAAAACATGGTTCTATGTTTGATTTACCTAGATCTGTAGAATTTGATAATATTATGAGCTTATTAGGTGCAGGTTACCAAAACCTACCGCTAGTAAAATATTTAATACAACAAGTAAGATTATCGTTTAAAGACAGAATGGATGAATTAAGAGCTTTTTATCCTGAAGCAAACAATGATGATTGGAAAACTGTAATTGCAGGACAACGTGTTCAAATTATAAAACGGAACAAGAAAGGATTTGGTAAATTAGAATTTGGAACAGAAATTATAATTTCTGAAGATAAAAAAATTGCTGCTCTTTTAGGTGCATCGCCAGGAGCATCTACTTCTTACTCTGTAATGAAAGAAGTATTTAATAAAAGTTTTAAATAGCGGTTTGAAATTATAAAATTCTATTAAAAAGAGCGATTATAAAGTCTTTTGGAGGCATTTTAAGTATCACTTGTAAATCTTCATACACAGAAGTTTCTTCATCTAAAAATTTCAATATTTTTTTAGGTGAAGAACGTTTAAATAAATTTGAAAAAAGAAAAGACCCTAAGTGGTTTTTTTTACTTAAAATATCTAATAACAATAAATCATAAAACCAAAATTTATTTATTTTATGAAATTTAAGTAAGGGTTTATTCTGTTTTAAATGATTGGTTAACTCAATTGTTTTTTTATTGATATTTTTAAAAGTAAAACCAGTACTTGCTTTAGACCAACCACCTGCAGTACCAATATGAATAATATTTTTAGAATTTTTATTCCAAAACTTATAGCACGTCATTGGTATCAAACCCTGTTCTTTTTCAATAATTTTATAATTGGTAATATTTTTACTCTCTAAGTAACTTTCTATCTCCTCTTTATAAATATTGTATGCCAATAAGTCTTTTGAAAATAATGTATATTCAAACAAAGCTTCTCTTTTACTGTAAGGAAGTATATACATAAAACGCGTATTTCCTTTTTGTGCCACTGTAAAATCCATAAAAGTGGCTGCACTATCATCAAAAGAATCTTCTTGTGTTTGTATAAAAAAACCAACAAAATGCTGTCTTAAAACAGGATATTTAGTCTGTTTTTTATAAGCATCACTCAAAATACTATTAAGAACTGTTGCTGTTTTTAAAACTTTATTTTCTGTAATTACTTCTGCTTCGGACGAATGTTGATTCATACTAATTACATTTTCTTCAAGAAAAGAAATGTTTGCTTTCGACGCTATTTGATTCCATATTTTTTTATAAAAATCTTTACTTCTAATCATTTTATATTGATAAGGAGTAATACATTCTACACTGCTATAAATAGCACTCTTAAATACAATTTTTTTCCAAGAAGCTGTTAAAATAGCATTCCACTCGCCATCTTCTTCTTCCCAATAACACCAAGTTTTATCGTTAACTTGCTTTTTAACTTTATCTATAATTAATATAGACTTATCATCAAAAAAAGAATCTTTAGACATTCTGTAAGCCATCATTAGGCCAGACGCTCCCCCACCAACAATTATGTAGTCGTAGTAATTCAAAATAGATATACAGTAGTGTGTTTAGTAATAAGTGATATAATTTCAGGAAATTAGTTTAAATTCAATACGTTCTAAACCCTTAAAGTTTTGGTTTTTTAAAATATTTAAACGGTACAAATAACATTCCAAAGCACTCTCCTTCTTCTTTTCCTAAATGCTTATGATGCATTTTATGAGCTTTTCTCAAACCTCTTAAGTAACGATTATTGGTATGTTTAAACCATTTAAAACGTTGATGAATTAAAACATCATGCACTAAAAAGTAAGCAACTCCGTAAAGTAAAATTCCAAGTCCTATAAAAAACAAGAACGTAAATTCTGTATACGTACCAAAATAAAAAAGCAATATACTTGGCATTGCAAAAACGATAAAATAAGCATCGTTTTTCTCAAAAATTCCTTGGTATTTTGGCTGATGATGATCTGCATGCAAATACCAACCAAAACCATGCATTACAAATTTGTGTGTAAACCAAGAAACACATTCCATAAAAAGAAAAACACCTAAAGTAATTAGAACAAAGACCATTAAATAATATTTAATTTATATTTTACGTAACTTCTAGCTAACAAATTTATTTTCATCGGATTTGATATACGAATTCTAGTATCCATAATTTTTTCTGATGGAACTTCTTTTAATTTTTTAAGCAATCTTTTATAATATCGATATGCCATATAAACACCAAACTTCGCTTCAACAGGCAATTTAAGAATTCCGTTTTGATAAGCAAATTCAAAATCTGCTTCAATTTCATCAATAATCAACTGTTTAGAAGATGCATTTAATTCACCTAAATTTATATTCGGAAAATAAGAGCGATTCAACACTTCAAAATCATCTTTTAAATCACGTAAAAAATTCACTTTCTGAAAAGCAGACCCTAAACTCATAGCAGCATCCTTTAGTTCATCAAATCTTTTATCGTCACCATCAACAAAAACCTTTAAACACATTAATCCAACAACATCTGCAGAACCATAAATATACGCATCATATTCCTCTTTCGTTTGATATTCTGTTTTAAATAAGTCTGCTTTCATACTTTTTAAAAAGGCTTGCACCATTTTGTCTGGTATTTTGTATTTATGAACCGTTTGATGAAAAGAATTTAAAATAGGGTTTAGACTAATACCAAGCTCTTTTGCTAGATAATAATCTTTTTCAAAATGATCCATTAAAAGCTCCTTATCATAATCATGAAAAGAATCTACAATTTCATCTGCAAAACGCACAAAACCATAAATATTATAAATATCTGTTCTAATTTTTGGAGACAACATATTTACAGCTAAAGAAAAAGAAGTGCTGTATTTTTTGGTAACCAATTTACTGCACTCACTAGAAACGCTGTCAAATAATTCTTTCATAATTACAGTTGTTTTTTAAATATTAATTCTGATGCAATTTTTCCTGATATTAAAGCAGGAGGAACTCCAGGACCAGGAACTGTTAACTGCCCAGTAAAATACAAATTTTTTATTTTACTACTTTTAATTTTTGGTCTTAAAAAAGCAGTTTGTAAAAGTGTATTTGCCATTCCGTATGCATTTCCTTTGTAAGAGTTGTATTCACTTTTAAAATCATTTACACAAAAAGACTTTTTAAACAACACATGTTTTTTTACTTCTTGACCTGTTAACTTCTCAAACCGATCCATAATTTTATGAAAATATTCTTCTCTCAATTCTTCTGTATCTTCTATTCCTGGAGCTAACGGAATTAAGAAAAAACCAGCTTCTTTACCCTCTGGTGCAGATGTTTTATCTGTAATAGATGTAAAATTCGCATAAAAAAGAGGATCTGTTGGCCATTGCGGATTGTCATAAATTTCTTTTGCATGCGCATCAAAATCGGTGTCAAAAAACAGCGTATGATGACTTACATTTTTTATTTTTTTATCAAAACCAACATAAAACAATAAAGAAGATGGAGCAAAAGTTTTTTTCTGCCAATAACTCTCTGAATATTGTCTTACATTTTTATCTAACAAAGTTTCTGTATGGTGATAATCTGCTCCACTTAAAACTAAATCGGTTTTAATTTCTTTTCCGTTTACCAATAAACCGGTTACATTTTTATTTGCATCAGTTATAATTTTTTCAACATTTGCACTTGTTTGAAACGTTACCCCTAAACTTTTAGCTAAAGATACCATACCTTCTATAACGGTATACATCCCTCTTCTTGGATGCCAGGTTCCGAGTCCGAAATCTGCATAATTCATAAAATTATAAAATGCAGGAGTGTTATTTGGTTTTGCACCTAAAAACAATACCGGAAATTCTAAAATCTTAATTAATTTTTCACTTTTTATATCTTTTCTAACTTGTTTTCTTATGGTTGAAAAAAACTGAGAAACTCTTGCAATAGTTGTTGTATTTACCAATTCTAAAGGAGAAACTCCTGGTTGATATACCAAATCTTTTATAGCTGTATCATAATTAGATTTTGCTGAATCTAAAAAAGTTTTTAAATGCTTGGCACTTCCTTTTTCTTCATCTTCAAAAAGTTTATAAATATCTTTTAATTCACTTGCTATTTTAACAGATGAATTTTCTCCAAAATAAACTTCATAACCAGGATTTAATTTATCTAACGTATAATAATCGGATGGTTTTTTACCAAAATCAGCAAAAAAACGCTCAAAAACATCTGGCATCCAGTACCAAGACGGACCAATATCAAAAGTAAAACCATCTTTTTTGTACTGTCTTGCTCTACCTCCTAAACTATCATTTTTTTCTAAAACAATAACTTCATACCCTGCTTTTGCTAGATAGCAAGAAGCAGATAAAGCAGAAAAGCCTGATCCTATTATATAAATTTTCTTATTCATTTTTAATTTTGTTTAACAAATATACAATTTTATTAAACATAAAATTGAAAATATCAAATTACATTATTTTTAAAAAATCGGTTATAACATCATATAACTCAATTCTTGGACTTAAATCTAAGTGTTTTACGAGGTTCACTTTTTGACCAATTGCTATAAACGTTTTATCTGAATTACGTATCATAGCATCTATATCTTTAAAATAATCTTCTATTTTATCGTCATAAGGCTTTATTGTTAAAGAGGTAATAAAACAAATTTCATTGTTACTCTCTAAAAAATAATCCAAATTATCTAAAGGCAAACTTTGGCCTAAATATACGGTATGAAACCCTCTTAAAACAAGTTCGTAATTTAAATATAAAAGTCCTATTTCATGAATTTCATTTTCTGGTAAAAACAACACAAATGTTTTACTTGTATTAGAAATATTAAACTGTAGTTCTTCTGTATTTATAAGAATTTTCTGTACTATTAAATTAGAAATAAAATGCTCATGTGCTGGTTTTAAAGTGTCTGTTTGCCACAATAAACCTACATCATTTAAAAAAGGAATAAACACTTCTTTAAAAATTTCTTGGAAAGTTTTTTCTTCTAAAAGCTTATGATAAACAGTATTAAACAAGAGTTTATCAAACTGAAACATCGATAGTTTTAGAGCATTAATAGATTCATCTTTTAAAGATTTTCCAAAAGCTAATGCTCTAGTTTGCAAAATTAGTTCTTCATCAGACATTTTTGCAATCTTAGAAATCTTAAAATCATTATTATTTAGTAAAACAATATTTAAAAGTTTCTGTAAATTTTCATTAGAATAAAAACGAATATTAGTTTCGGTTCTTTTAGGTTCTAAAAGATTATACCTCTTTTCCCAAATACGAATTGTATGTGCTTTTATCCCAGAAATATTTTCTAGGTCTTTAATAGTAAAATCTAATTTAATATTGTTCAATATATTTTATTTTTGGTTCAACAAAGTTAAAGAAAAAACAAAGAATAAAATATTTTTTATTTAAAATGTAACAATTTGTACTTTTCCACTACTAATAGATAACTAACTAATTTACACAAGTGCAAAAAGATTTAGAGAAAAACTTTTTATTGGACTTTGAAAAAAACCAGAATATTGCTCATAAAATTTGTAGAATTTATACTACAAACCAAAGTGCTCATAATGATTTATTTCAAGAGATAACCATTCAACTTTGGAAAAACTACCCAAAGTTTAGAGGAGATTCTAAATTTAGTACCTGGATGTATAGAGTAGCTTTAAATACAGCAATTTCGTTGTATAGAAAATCTACAAGAAGAGTTAAAACACAAGATATTAGTGATTTTGCTTATAAAATAAAAGCGACGGATTATGATGATACAGAAGAGGTACAATTAAAAGCCCTGTACCAAGCGATTCATCAATTGAATGATATTGACAAGGCGTTGATATTTTTATATCTTGAAGACAAACCTTACAAAGAAATTTCTGAAACATTAGGAATTTCATCTGTAAATGCAAGAGTAAAAATGAATAGAGCAAAAGAGAAATTAAAAAACATTTTAAAGCCATAACAGCATGGATTTATTAGATAAATATAAAAAAACGTGGGAAAATCAGCCAGAAGAAGGAAATAAATTTTCGTCTGTTGATATCTACAAAATGGCTAAATCTAAGTCATCATCTATTGTAAAATGGATCTTTATTATTGGTATTTTAGAATTTGTAATTTTAAATTCTATGTACTTTTTCTTAGATATGGAAGAAGCATATTTAGAATATGAAAAAATTGGATTAATGAATTTTGTTTATTATTCTCAAGTTTTAGCATATATAATTTTGTTCTATTTTTTAGTAATGTTCTACAAGAATTACAAAAGTATTTCTACCATTGATTCAACTAAAAAGTTGATGAAAAAAATTCTTAAAACTAGAAAAACAGTAAAAAACTACGTAATCTTTATCTTAGGTTATATGGCATTAATGATGATTATTGTTATGGTAGCAGAAATAAATTTTAAGTTTGAAGATTTAGAAACCAAGCAAATATTTTTAATAATTCTCTTAACGCTAGTCATTACTTTAGTAATATTAGGTGTATTGTGGCTCTTTTATCAATTGTTATATGGAATTTTACTAAAAAAATTAAACAGAAATTACAAAGAATTAGCTAAATTAGACGAACCTAATTAATTTTTACTATGAAAAAATATTTTCTATTCTTGTTTTTAAGCTGTTCGTTTACAATGATTTCTCAAGAAAATCGAGATTTTTGGGACAATGTACAGTTTGGTGGTGGTGTAAGCATGAGTTTTGGATCGCAAACCACCATTGGTATTTCTCCGAGTGCCATTTATAATTTTGACAATGGCTTTGCTTTAGGAACCGGTTTAACCTATATTTATAGTAAATACCAAGAACAAAAAACCAATGTTTATGGAGCGAGTATTATTTCTTTATACCAAATACCGAATATAGGCATTCAGCTTTCTGGAGAATTTGAACAATCTTTTGCAAATATTTCAGAAAATTCAATTAGCTCAACAAAAAGTTTTCCCGCCTTATATTTAGGTGCAGCTTATAATACTGGTCGTTTTGCTGTAGGTATAAGATATGATGTTTTATACGACAGCAGAAGCGTTTATGCCTCTGCTTTTTCACCAATAGTCCGATTTTACTTTTAGAAATTTTTTAATTCTTTTAAAAGAATTTCATGCATTTTGTCTGTATAATCTAAATGTGTAACAATCCTTATTCTTCCTTGTCCCATTGGTGTTAAAAGAATATTTTTTGCTTCCATTTTTTGAATAAAGTTCTCTGCTCCTATTTTTTCATCCACATAAAAAATTACAATATTGGTTTCTATCGGTTCTACTTTTGTAACATAAGAAATCGATTCTAAAACAACACCTATTTCTTTTGCCTTTTTATGATCTTCTGCCAATCTTTCTACATGATTGTCTAAAGCATAAATTCCTGCTGCGGCTAAAAAACCAACTTGTCTCATTGCACCACCCAATAATTTTCTAATGCGTAAAGCTTTTGCAATATGTGCTTTAGAACCTAATAAAATAGAACCAATCGGTGCTCCTAATCCTTTTGATAGACATATAGAAATTGTGTCAAATAACTCTCCATATTGTTTTGGTGTTTCATTTTTGGCAACCATTGCATTAAATAAACGAGCTCCGTCTAAATGAAAAGCTAACTTATTATCTTTAGATATTTTCTGTAATTTTTCTAATTCAGAAAAATCCCAACATGCTCCTCCACCTTTGTTTGTTGTATTTTCTATACAAACCAAACTTGCAAATGGTGTATGAATACCAAAACCTTCTGCAATAGCATCTTGCAATTGTGCAGCTGTAAACATACCTCTATTGCCGTCAATTAACTTACAGGTTACTCCAGAATTAAAGGCTGCTCCACCACCTTCGTAATTATAAACATGTGCATATTTATCACAGATTAATTTATCTCCTGGTTGGGTATGTAATTTTATTGCTGTTTGGTTTGCCATGGTTCCTGAAGGAAAAAATAAGGCATCTTCCATTCCAAACATTTCAGCAGCTTTTTCTTGTAAAGCATTGGTGGTTGGATCCATTTTAAAAACATCATCACCAACTTTTGCCTTCATCATTGCAGCTAACATTTCTTTTGACGGCTTGGTAACAGTATCGGAAATTAAGTCTATTATCATTCTTTATTCTAATTTTTGATAAATCTATAAAATAACTATCAACTTTTAAAACAAGAATTCTTAAAATTTCATTTATTTTTGTTGAACCTATGATTACACAAGAACAACTTAAAGATATTGCCGAAAGAATTGAAAAGTTAAAATCTTATTTAGAGATTGATAAAAAACTGATTGAAATAGCCAATGAAGAAGAGAAAACGGTAGATCCAGATTTTTGGAACAATCCTAAAGAAGCAGAAGTTTTTATGAAAGAACTTCGTTTAAAGAAAAAGTGGGTAGAAGATTATTATAAAACCATCACTTTAAATGAAGATGTAAATGTGTTATATGAATTTTACAAAGAAGGCGAAGTTGAAGAAGCAGAAGTTGTAGATCAATTTGAAAAAGCAAGTACATTTTTAGAAGATTTAGAGTTTAAAAATATGTTATCCGACGAAGGAGATGTATTGTCTGCTACCGTACAAATTAATGCAGGTGCAGGCGGAACAGAAAGTTGCGACTGGGTAGAAATGTTGTCTAGAATGTATACTATGTGGGCAGAAAAGCAAGGTTTTAAATTAAAGACACTTAATTATCAAGCTGGCGATGTGGTTGGTATTAAAACCATAACGATAGAAATAGAAGGAGATTATGCTTTTGGGTGGCTAAAAGGAGAAAACGGCGTGCACCGTTTGGTACGTATTTCACCTTTCGATTCTAACGGAAAACGTCACACAACCTTTGGGTCTGTCTATGTTTTCCCTGTTGCCGATGATTCTATAGAAATAGAAATTAATCCGGCAGATATAGAAATTGTAACCGCACGTTCTAGTGGTGCTGGCGGACAAAATGTAAACAAAGTAGAAACAAAAGTTCAGTTAACGCATAAGCCAACCGGAATTCAGATTTCTTGTTCCAACTCACGTTCTCAGCACGATAATAGAGCAACAGCATTAAAAATGCTAAAATCTCAGTTGTACGAAATTGAATTGCAAAAACAACAAGCAACAAGAGACGAGATTGAATCTGGAAAGCTAAAAACAGAATGGGGTAGCCAAATACGTAATTACGTAATGCACCCTTATAAATTGGTAAAAGATGTAAGAACGGGTCACGAAACAGGTAATGTAGACAATGTAATGAACGGAGATATAAATCCGTTTTTAAAATCTTATTTAATGTTAAACGGACAGAAAGATAGTTAGCAGTTAGCAGTTAGCAGTTAGCAGTTAGCAGTTAGCAAAAATAAAAAAGTTAGAAACAAGTATACTACAGACAAGTAAATTAAATACTAAACATTTTAACTTTGAAACTTTGAAACTTAAAAAAATGATAAAAATATACCACAATCCACGTTGTTCTAAATCTAGACAAGGCGTAGAAATTTTAGAAAACTCTAAAAAAGAATTTGAGATCGTAAAATATTTAGAAAACGTTCCAACAGAAAAAGAACTTACAGAAATCATTAAGTTGTTAGGCATCACTCCTATTCAATTAGTTAGAAAAACAGAAAAAATATGGAAAGAAAACTACAAAGGAAAAGAACTTTCAGATGCAGAAATAATTAATGCAATGGTAGAAAACCCTAAGTTAATAGAGCGTCCTATTGTAATAAACAATAACAAAGCCGTTATTGGTAGACCAACAGAAGCTATTCTAGACATTATTTAATATAATAGATCTCTACCTGCAAGGTTAAAAAAACCTTCATAAATAATGAGAAGCTCAAAAAAGCATTTAACGTTTCTTTAACTACTTCTATTTAAACTAAGCAAGAACTTTGCTGTCTTAATGGAATACCATTCAAAGATAGCTATGAAAAAAATTACACTCTTATTACTTTGCTTACTAACATCAACCTATTTATTGGCTCAAAAGCCAAATATTAAAACCATTTCCATAACAGGAAAAATTGTAGACGCCAATACCAATCAACCTTTAGAATATGCTACTGTAGTTTTAAAAAACACTAAAACGCAAGCCGTTTCTGGAGGAATTACAGATCAAACAGGTAGTTTTAATATTAAAAACCCAATAGGAACTTACCTAATAAGTGTTGAATTTATTTCTTTTAAGACCATTAAATTTCCGGTTCAAGAAATTTCGTCAAACAAAAATTTAGGCACTATTAAACTATATGAAGATGCTAGCAGTTTAGATGAAGTGGTTGTTATTGCAGAAAAATCTACGGTAGACATTCGTTTAGATAAAAAAATCTACAATGTAGGTAAAGACATGACGGTTAAAGGTGGTACAGCTTCAGATGTTTTAGACAATGTGCCTTCAGTAGACGTAGATCCCGAGGGTATTGTTAGTTTAAGAGGTAGTGAAAACGTACGTATCTTAATAGACGGAAAACCATCTGCTTTAGTTGGTTTAAGCGGTGCAGATGCATTAAAGCAATTGCCTTCAGATGCAATAGAAAGGGTAGAAGTTATTACGTCTCCTTCTGCAAGATATGATTCTGAAGGAACTGCAGGTATTTTAAATATTATTTTAAGAAAAGGAAAATCTTCTGGTTTTAATGGTTCTGTAAACGTAACCGCCGGTGATCCTAAAAATTACCAAGCAGGTGTAAATTTAAATTTACGTACAGAAAAAATAAATGTTTTTTCTAACATTGGTTACAATAATAGCAGAAACCCTGGGGTTTACAATTCTAATGTTACTTATTTAACAAACAAATCTATAGATAGTGTAAGAATAGAAAATAGAGATAATGAGAGACTTAGAAATGGTTTTAATGCTAATTTTGGTTTAGAGTATTTTTTAAATGAAGAGAGTTCTATTACAGGTACCATTTTTGTAAGAGATTCTAAAAACGATAATATTTCTACAAATAACATTAATTCTTTTGATTCTAGTGATAATGATTTATACAATTCTTTGCGTATACAAGATGAATCAGAAAAAGATCAAACACTACAATTCTCTTTAAATTACACAAATAATTTAGACGATAAAGGTCAGAAATTGACTGTAGATTTACAACACAGTGCTAGTTCCGAAAATGAATTTGCAATAATTACAGATACAAACCCAGAAACAAATACAACAGGAGAGCTTTCCGTAGACAATCTTGTACAAGCAGATTATGTGTTGCCTATTGGAGAAAACTCACAATTTGAAGCAGGTTACCGTGGAAGTTTTCAAGACTTAACATCAGATTATTTAGTCGTTGCTCCAAACTTAGACCCAGCATATAACCCTTCTAATAACTTAGAATTTACCCAAAATGTAAATGCATTTTACACACAATTTGGTAGCAAAATTAACAAGTTTTCTTATTTATTTGGTCTAAGAACAGAAATTACAAACATTGATATTCATTTAAATAATACCAATGAAAATTATAACAAAAATTACACAGATTTTTTTCCAACCGTAAATTTTGGCTATGAATTAAACGACGATCAAAGTTTTACCTTAGGCTATAGTAAAAGGTTAAGAAGACCAAATTCTTGGTACCTAAACCCATTTGAAAGTAGAGAAAGTGAAGTTATATTCTCTAAAGGAAATGTAAACTTAGACCCAACCTACACCAACTCTTTCGATTTAGGTTACTTAAATACTTGGGGTAAATTAACTTTAAACTCCTCTATTTATTACCAACATTCTACAAACAATATTACACGAGTTAACAGTCAGGATGTTAGATTTGTAAACGGTAAAGAAACCAATGTAATTATTAGACAACCTATTAATTTAGCGTCAGAAGACAGATCTGGTTTTGAATTTACAGCAAATTACAATGCTAGTAGAAAAGTACGTTTTTCTGGTAGCTTTAACTACTATCAATTCGAAACAGAAGGAGAATACACTTACAACGTTACAGACCCAAGTAATGGCAACCTAACACCAATTACTCAAAATTTTGATACAAAAAACGACTCTTGGTTCACACGTTTCGATGCTAAAATTACACTTCCTTGGGATATTCAATCGCAAACAAGAATTTTCTATTATGGTCCAAAAAACGATGCACAAAGCGAACGAAAAGGTATTTTATCTACAAATTTAGCCTTTAGTAAAGATATTTTAAAAGACAAAGGAACTTTGGTACTTAATGTTAGTGATCTTTTTAACTCTAGAAAATATCAAGTTTTAGGCTATGCGCCAAGTAGAGAAAACCCAACTAATATTACAGACCAAACGTTTCAGAGAAGAATGCGTCAGGTATCTTTAACTTTTACGTACAGGTTTAACCAGAGTAAAAACCAAAAAGACAGAAAATCTGGTGGAAATGGAAATGATAATGGTGGCGGAGAAGAATTTTAATTTTTTTTAGACACGGGCGTTCGAGCGGGCTTTCCTCACTCGCTTTTTTTCTAAAAAAAGAAAAAAGAGCTCAAACAATTGCTTCAATCCCTAACGCGGGCATATTTGCTAATTAGTTGTTTTATAGAACAAGTTTTTGCAAATTTGCCCGCGTTAGGGATTGTAGTGAAAAACCGAGGACTTGTAACAGAAAGCCCGACCCTTGTGGTAACGCCAAAAAAATAAAAATAATGGATTAAATTCGTTTCTTATTCTTTACTCTTTAAATAAAAACAGAACCATAACTAGGGCTATGATTACATTTTACATTTCATACTAAGAAAAAACAATTCAAATTTATTATCAATCCTTTTAAAATTTATTTGGTATAACGCAAAAAAACTCGTTCAAATAAATGAACGAGTTTTATTTATGATATGTTTTTAAAAGACTACTTACCTTCAGCAGCTTTTTTAGCTTCTTTTTTTAATTTCATGTTTTCCCAGATAGTTCCACCAATCCAGTAAGGAACTACAAATGTTAATAAGAATATTAACAACCAAAAACCAGCTGTAAAAATAAACATGAATAAAACCAATCCTGAAAATTCTGAAAAATCTAACATTTGTATCTTTTGTGAAATTATTACTGCAAAAATAATACTTATTTTCAAAAAACACGCATCAAAAAAATATTTTTTTTAGTTATCTAAAAATGACAATTATCAACTTTATGTAAACATAGTTTTTTGTAAATTTGTTATATCTAAAATTTACATTATAATTATGAAATATAGAATCGAAAAAGACACTATGGGGAACGTAGAAGTTCCTGCAAACAAGTATTGGGGTGCACAAACAGAACGCTCTAGAAACAACTTTAAAATTGGTGCAGCAGCTTCTATGCCATTAGAAATTGTTTATGGTTTTGCATATCTTAAAAAAGCAGCTGCATACACAAATGCAGAATTAGGTGTTTTAACAGAAGAAAAAAGAGATTTAATTGCACAAGTATGTGATGAAATTTTAGAAGGAAAGTTAGATGATCAGTTTCCTTTAGTTATTTGGCAAACAGGTTCTGGTACACAATCTAACATGAATGTGAATGAAGTAATTGCTAACAGAGCGCAAGAAATTGCAGGAAAAGTAATTGGTGAAGGCGAAAAAGTAATTCAGCCAAATGATGATGTAAACAAATCGCAATCATCTAACGATACATTTCCTACAGGTATGCATATTGCTGCTTACAAAAAAATTATAGAAACGACAATTCCTGGAATTACACAATTAAGAGATACTTTAAAAGCAAAAACAGACGCTTTTAAAGATGTTGTAAAAATTGGTAGAACACATTTAATGGATGCTACTCCACTTACTTTAGGTCAAGAATTTTCTGGTTACGTTGCACAATTAAACTTCGGTTTAAAGGCGTTAAATAATACATTAGAACATTTATCTCAATTAGCTTTAGGTGGTACAGCTGTTGGTACAGGATTAAATACACCTGCAGGTTATGATGTTTTGGTTGCAAAATATATTGCACAATTTACAGGAATGCCTTTTATTACTGCAGAAAACAAATATGAAGCTTTAGCAGCCCATGATGCTTTAGTAGAAACACATGGAGCTTTAAAGCAAATTGCAGTTTCTTTAAATAAAATTGCAAACGATATTAGAATGATGGCTTCTGGACCAAGATCTGGTATTGGAGAAATTATTATTCCTGCTAACGAGCCAGGTTCTTCTATTATGCCTGGTAAAGTAAACCCTACGCAATGTGAAGCTATGACAATGGTTGCTGCGCAAGTTATAGGTAATGATGTTGCCGTTACTTTTGGTGGTGCACAAGGACATTATGAATTAAATGTTTTTAAACCCGTAATGGCTGCAAATGTTTTACAGTCTGCACAATTAATTGGTGATGTTTGTAAATCTTTTGATGAGCATTGTGCTGCAGGAATAGAACCTAACCATGCAAGAATTACAGAATTAGTAAATAACTCTTTAATGTTAGTTACTGCTTTAAATACTAAAATTGGATATTATAAATCTGCTGAAATTGCAAATACCGCACATGCAAACGGAACTACTTTAAAAGAAGAAGCAGTTCGTTTAGGCTATGTAACTCCAGAACAATATGACGAATGGGTAAAACCTGAAGAAATGACTGGTGGTTTAAAATAAAAATATTAATTTTACATTCTATAAAAGCTGCATACCTAATGCAGCTTTTTTTGGCTAAAAGAAATAAAAATCATAATAAAAGAAAATGAAGATGAATACACACGAAGAATTTATGAGCGAAGCTGTAAAAGCAGCTTTAAAAGGAATGAACAATAACGAAGGAGGTCCTTTTGGATGTATTGTTGTAAAAGATGGAGAAATAATTGGTAGCGGAAACAACAAAGTAACTTCTACTAATGATCCAACGGCACATGCAGAAGTTACTGCAATTAGAGATGCCTGTAAAAACATTGGTTCTTTTCAGTTAGATGGTTGTATTATATATACTTCTTGTGAGCCTTGCCCTATGTGTTTAGGTGCTATTTATTGGGCTAGACCAGACAAAGTTTTTTACGGAAGTAACCAACAAGATGCGGCTAATATTGGTTTTGATGATGAGTTTATCTACAAAGAAATTCCTTTACCATACGAAAAAAGAAGTATTCCTTTTGAACAAATAGGAAGAGAAATTGCACTAGAGCCTTTTAATAAGTGGGCAGAAAAACAAGATAAAACAGCATATTAATTTTGTATAAACCTCACTTCTAGTGAGGTTTATTTTTTTAAATACTTTTCTTTAATAACATTTAAATGATGCATTTGATGTCCGGAGAATAAGTACCCTAATGCCCTTACAGACATTTTATTTTCTGACGCTACTCCTATTCGTAATAAAGCTTCCGTAGAAAAACTGTTAAAAAGAACAATTGTTCCTTTTCTTATAAGGTACATTTCATCTAATAAATCATTAAAATCTCTAGCATTAGCATCCACATTAACTACAAAACATCTTGATCAAAACCAGGTAAAGCTGTTTGATCATTTCTTGCAAAATATAAAGCTCTATAACTAAACACACGTTCTGTATCAATAACATGTTGTACAACCTCTATTATGGTCCATTTACTTTCTGCGTACCAAAAATTTTGTATTTCTTTAGGGAGGTTTCTTAATAACGTTTCAAATTCATTTTGAGGTGACTTTAAATATTTTAGAATAGATTTATTTTCTTTAAAAACAATTTGAATATATTGTTCAAAATAAGGCGCATATTCATTTTTTGGAATGATAACAATTATAGTTTAATTTGTTTCTTATTAGCCACAGACTGCAACATTATTTAACTGCATTTAGAAACCTCGTTATTGTTGTTATTACCATTTATATTAAAATAAAAAAGCATCGAATTAACGATGCTTTTTCTATTTTATTTCTTTTTAAATAAACTGGATATTCTAGAGAAGAAACCTTTATTGTCTTCATTCTCATGATAACCATTGCCATATTTTCCGTAGCCATAGCCGTACCCGTAGCCATAACCATAGCCGTAACCATAACCGTATTTGTTTTTAATAGAAAAGTCATTTAAAACATAACTAATATTGGTTACTTCTTTATTTTTATATTTATCATCTATCATTCTCATCATTCCTTTTTCAGAATAATCCTGACGGATAACATAAATAATAGCATCTCCATATTTAAATAACTCTAATGCATCTGAAACCAAACCTACAGGCGGTGTATCAATAATAACATAATCGTATCTTTTCTGAAGCTCTTTAATCATCTTATCTGCCGTTTCATTTAATAATAATTCAGAAGGATTTGGAGGTATTGGTCCAGATAAAATAAGATCTAAGTTTGGTATTTTAGTATTAATTATAATTTCATCTAACGTTTTTTGATTAATTAAGTGGTTTACAACACCAATATCATTTGTTAAATCAAAATCATCATAAATTTTAGGTTTTCTTAAATCTAAACCAATTAATACAGTTTTCTTTCCACTTAAAGCAAATACCGTAGCCATATTTATAGAAATCATTGTTTTCCCTTCTCCACTCACAGAAGAAGTTAAAACCAATGTTTTAGATTTATCCGCATCCGTATTCTTAAATAAAAATTGAATATTAGACCTAAGCGCCCTAAAAGACTCTGATACTGAGGATTTAGGTTTATCAAAAACGGCTAAATTATTATTTCCATGATTTTTACCTACAACACCTAAAACTGGAATTGCATAATTATTTTGAATATCTTCTGCTGTGTGAATTTTATTATCTAATACCTCTTTAGTTATGATGTAAAATAATGGAAAAACAACTCCTAACATTAAACCGACTAAGTAATTAAAACTAGGTATTGGGTATACCGGACCATTACCTAAATCTTTAGCAGTGTCTATTATTTTAACATCAGAAACATTTGCAGCAATTGCTGAACCTGCTTCGTAACTTTTTTGCTTCAAATAATTATAATTTGCTTCTGAAATTTGATAGTTTTTTTCAAATTTTAATAAACCTTGTTCTGTTTTAGGTAGCTTTTTAAGTTTACCCTTATATGTAGATAATTCCGCTGATAATTTGTTGATTTTATTTTGATTTACTACTTTTAAAGTAGATATATTTTCTAACAAATTAGTTTTAGAAATGTTAATATCATTACTCAACTTTATAACCTGTGGATGATTATCTGTTACAGAACCTCGTAATTTTTCCCTTAAACTAGATAATTGTATCAGAGTTGTTATTTCTCCAGAAATCTTTCCATCTTGAACAGCTATTAAAGCAGGTACTGGTATATTCTCTCCATACGTATCATGAGAAAGTAGATAACTTCTTAAGTTATTTAGATAGTCATTAAATTCTAAAATATTTTTTTTGTCTTGCTCTATTGTAATCGTTTCATTAAAGACAAGACTACCTTCTTCTGATAAATTATAGATATTGTTTTTCTCTTTAAAAACACCTAATTCTTTTTCTATTCGTTGTAAACTATCTTCTAATTGTGTAAATAAAAGCTCTATATAATCTTTAGTCTTTTTAGCATAAAGAATTTTTTGTTCTTGTTTATCTTCATCTAAAATAACAACAGTTGCATTTAAATAATCTACAATTCTGTTTTTATTTGGCCCCCCTTTAGATAGACTAAGCATAGAAGCTCCATTTGCAATACCAGCAACACTTATAGACCTGTTACTTCCTACAGTACTATCAAAACTTACAAATTGAATATAAAATTTCTCTCCGACAGTAAATTTTTTAGTCTTTTGTAATGAAAAATTTAAAAATTCAGTATTTATCTGTTCTCCTATTTTATACTCTTTAGAAAAAAGCGGAGAAGAAAAGTTATGTATACTTGTTGTATTTGAATCATAGGTAATTAAAGCATTAGAATTACTCTCTTTAAGATCAAAAGATAAATTGTAAGTATCCTCACCAGTAATTTCTACTTGTATAAGTTGTCCATATAATTGAGGTTTACTAGTATCTAGGTCTACAACAAACGGCGTATAACCATAAACATCTTCTAAACGATATCTACCTTCTTTTAAATAATTTATAAAGAAATTTAATTTTCTAACTACTTTTTCGTTATGTGTTCTAGAAGTTAAAACAACTTTAATCGTTTCTACAGCATCACTAGCTCCTCCCCAGTTAAAAGCTATGTTTGTTCCTGTAGAAAACAACGGGTTATTTTCTTCTTTTACAGAAATTACAGTATTAAGATTATAAACTTTAGTTTTATAATCATTCATAAATTTAGCAACGATCAAGGCAATTACAATAGTTACAAAAAAAAGTTTCCAATAAGATAAAACTTTAAAAACATACCCCTTAACATCAATATTAGCTTGAATAGTACTGTTATTTAGTTTATTTAAATTATCCATAAATCCCTATAAATTTCTTGCTAAAATAAAAGTAGTACTTATTAATGTAACTAAAGAAACAATTGTTGTGAGGGCTCCCAGACCAGTAGTCCCAGTTCCCCAAGTTTTTTGTTTCAATGGAATAACATTTATAATATCATTTGGTTTTATATAAAAAACGTCAGAATCAAAAGCATTTATTTGTGTTAAATCAATTGTAAACTTTTCTGTTCCTGTAATTGAGTTTCTTATAATTTCAACTTTTTTTCTATTACCAACAGCAGTAATATCTCCAGAACTAGAAATGGCATCTATAATAGAAAGCTTATTTTGAAATATAACATTAGGCCCTGGACTTCCTATTTCTCCAATAACAGTATATTTAATACCTGCTAATTTTACTGAAACAAAAAGTTCTTCTTGAGTTTTAATGAACTTTTTTAATTCATTTTCTATTTTTTTTCGAACCTCAAGTTCTGTATACCCTAAAACATTAATTTCACCTAAAGTTGGCATTCTAATGTTTCCGTAGCTATCTATGCTGTATCCCGAAAAATAAGACGCTCCTTCACTAACACCACCTGCACCTCCAATAGATTGTTTCTTAAAAACAGATACTAAAGTCTCATCATTAGACATTATATCTATATTTAATATATCATCTACTTGTAATTTGTAGGGTATATTATTAATTCTTTTAATCTCTTTTTTTGCAATTGGCTCTCCTTGTAGATAAATTATATCCTTAGCTGGTATACACGAAAAAAGAAAAGGAATAAATAAGAGCAGTAAAAAATGGTTTCTCATTGTAATTTTAATCATAAATATGCACAAATATACTTTTTAAAAGTGGTTTACTATAATTTTATTTTACTTTCGTTTTTTTATATAAAAATGATCTATTTGTTAAAAGAATATTTAAGATTTCTCGTAAAATCATCCAATCAACATGGGGTTCATTCTCCTTTTGTGTATGATTTAGTAACCACGTGTTTTTACAAAAAAACAGACCCCAAATTATTTAAATTATTTTCTAAAACAAAACAACAATTATTAGACAACAAAAGTTTGATAAAAGTCACAGATTTTGGTGCAGGATCTAAAATTTTTAAAAATAATGAGCGTCAAGTATCTAAAATAGCTAAAATTGCAGGATTATCAAACAAAAAAGCAAAGTTACTAATTCGTATAATTCAATATTTTGAACCTAAAAACGTTTTAGAAATTGGTACTTCTATAGGGCTTGGAACCTCTGCTGTAAAAATTGGTAATAAAGAAACTGCTATTTTAAGTTTAGAAGGCTGCCCAGAAACTAGTAAAGTAGCTAACAAGTTATTTTCTAAAAATAATTATAAAGATATTCAAATAATTACGGGTGATTTTAAAAATACTTTGCCCGAAGCTATAAAAAACCAGCAATTCGATTGTATTTATTTTGATGGAAATCACACCAAAAAAGATACCTTACACTATTTTAATACATGTTTAGACACTGTAACAAATAATTCTGTCTGGATTTTTGATGACATTTATTGGAGTGATGAGATGAAAGAAGCTTGGACAGAAATTAAAAATCATAATAAAGTAAAAGTTACCGTTGATGTTTTTTATTGGGGAATTGTTTTCTTCAGAAAAGAACAAGAAAAAGAACATTTTAAAATAAGAGTCTGATTTTTTTAAAGTGTTAAATCGTGTTAATTTTAAACAGCACTCTTTTTAAACTTTGTAACTTTGATTTAATAATAATTTGCAACGAAAATTATGAAAATATATACAAAAACAGGCGATGCCGGTACAACTGCTCTTTTTGGAGGTACAAGAGTTAAAAAGTACAATCTACGTATAGAAAGTTATGGTAATGTAGACGAACTAAATTCTTATATTGGATTAATAAAAGATCAAGAAGTAAGTACCTCTATTAAAGAGTCTTTATTAAATATTCAAAATGAATTATTTACTCTAGGCGCTATGTTAGCAACACCTCCTGAAAAAGAAACTTTAAAAAACGGAAAAGAAAGACTTAATATTCCAAAAATTGACGAGGCTTCTATTCTGTTTTTAGAAGAAGAAATTGACAAAATGGATTTAGAGCTTCCTCAAATGACTCATTTTATTCTTCCTGGCGGACATCAATCTGTGTCATTCTGTCATATTGCAAGATGTATCTGTAGAAGGGCAGAACGTTTAGTTGTAGAACTAAATGATCAAGAAAATATTAATATTGACATACTAAAATACTTAAACCGACTTTCTGACTACCTTTTTACGTTGGCACGAAAGTTGTCTAAAGACTTATCAGTAGAAGAAATCAAATGGATTCCTACAAAAAATTAACACGTTCTTTTTTTATCGATTTAAAGAAGTTTTCTTGTTTTTTTTATCACTTAAAGCATTAATTTTAAGTTATTAACAAAATCATAAAATAACTTCTCTATATATTTCTTAAAAAAGACTTGTATAATTCAGTAAAAAAATTATTTTTGCACAAAATTAAACATTAAGAAATGTATTGGACATTAGAATTAGCATCTTATTTAGCAGATGCGCCTTGGCCAGCAACCAAAGACGAATTAATAGATTACGCTATTAGAACCGGATCTCCTTTAGAAGTAGTAGAAAACCTACAAGATATAGAAGATGAAGGTGATGCGTATGATTCAATTGTTGAAATATGGCCAGATTATCCTACCGAAGATGATTATCTTTGGAATGAGGATGAATACTAAACATAATAATTAAATATAAAAAGTCTCTAATGAGGCTTTTTTTTTGTTTTCTTTTAATCTAGAAAACTGTTTTTCAGGCTTTTAAAAAACCTGATACGGAACTATAATGCAGTTATTAGTTTAACTGAAAATAACATAATAAATGAATATTTTAAATTCAGTAATCAAACTTTTTGTTGGTGATAAACAAGAAAAAGATTTAAAAATTTTACAACCAGTTGTTGAAAATGTAAAAAAATTCGAAATAGAATTTTCTAAACTTTCTAATGATGGTTTAAGGGCCAAAACTATAGAGTTTAAGCAAAGAATAAAAACTGCTACAAAAGAGTTTGATACTAAAATTACTGAATTAGAAGAAGAAGCTAAGACGGCAAATATAGATCGTCAAGAAGATATTTATACAGAAATAGATACTTTAAAAGATGAAGCATATAAAGTTTCTGAAGAAACTTTACTTAAAATTATGCCAGAAGCTTTTGCTATAGTAAAAGAAACGGCTAAACGTTTTGTAGAAAATGAAAAAGTAGAAGTTACAGCATCTCCTTTTGATAGAGAATTATCTGCAGAAAGAGACAACGTTACTCTAGAAGGTGATAAAGCTTTCTGGGCAAATTCTTGGGATGCATCTGGTAAAGCTGTTACTTGGGACATGGTTCATTATGATGTTCAATTAATTGGTGGCTCTGTTTTACACCAAGGTAAAGTTGCAGAAATGATGACTGGTGAGGGAAAAACATTAGTTTCTACCCTACCCGTTTATTTAAATGCATTAACGGGTAACGGAGTTCACTTAGTAACCGTAAATGATTATTTAGCAAAACGTGATAAAGCGTGGATGGGACCAATTTTTGAGTTTCATGGTTTTACAACAGATTGTATCGATTATCATCAACCAAATTCTGATGCACGTAGAAAAGCTTATAACGCAGATATTACTTACGGAACAAATAACGAATTTGGTTTCGATTATTTACGTGATAATATGGCTAGCTCTAAAGATGATTTAGTACAAAGAGCACCTAACTATGCTATTATTGATGAGGTAGATTCTGTTTTAATTGATGATGCTAGAACACCGTTAATTATTTCTGGACCAGTACCACAAGGAGACAGACATGAATTTAACGAATTAAAACCTTTAGTTTCTGAATTAGTTACTAAGCAAAAAAATCACTTAGTAAGTGTTTTTGCAGAAGCGAAAAAACTAATTGCAGAAGGTAATGATAAAGATGGCGGATTCTTATTATTAAGAGTTTACCGTGGGTTACCAAAAAACAAAGCATTAATTAAGTTTTTATCTCAAGAAGGAAATAAACAAATCTTGCAGAAAACAGAAAACTACTACATGCAAGATAACAACAAATTAATGCCACAAGTAGATGAAGACTTATGGTTTGTTGTTGAAGAAAAAAATAATCAAATTGATTTAACCGACAAAGGGATCGCAGATTTATCAGAAAAAACTGCAAATGACAATTTCTTTGTATTACCAGATATTGGTGTTAAAATTGGTGAAATAGACAATTCTGAAATTAGTAAAGAAGAAAAAACTGCTCAAAAAGAAGAACTATATAAAGACTTTAGTATCAAAAGTGAGCGTATTCATACCATGAACCAACTTTTAAAAGCATACACTGTTTTTGAAAAAGATGTTGAGTACGTTGTTATGGAAAACAAAGTAATGATTGTTGATGAGCAAACAGGTCGTATCATGGACGGTCGTCGTTATTCAGACGGATTACACCAAGCAATTGAGGCAAAAGAAAATGTAAAAATTGAAGATGCTACTCAAACTTTTGCTACTGTAACTTTACAGAACTACTTTAGAATGTACAGAAAACTGTCTGGTATGACAGGTACAGCAATAACAGAAGCTGGTGAGTTATGGGAAATATACAAATTAGATGTTGTAGAAATTCCTACAAACAGACCTATTCAAAGAGATGATAAGGAAGATTTAATCTACAAAACTGCTCGTGAAAAATACAATGCAGTTATAGAAGATATTGTAAAACTAGTTGAACAAAATAGACCTGTTTTAGTAGGTACAACTTCTGTAGAAATCTCCGAATTATTAGGTAGAATGTTACAAATGCGTAAGATTCCTCATAATATTTTAAATGCAAAACTACACAAAAGAGAAGCAGATGTTGTTGCACAAGCTGGTAAACCTGGTATTGTTACAATTGCAACAAACATGGCAGGTCGTGGTACCGATATTAAATTATCTAATGAAGTTAAAAAATCTGGTGGTTTAGCTATTATTGGTACAGAAAGACATGATTCTAGACGTGTAGACAGACAATTACGTGGACGTGCAGGAAGACAAGGTGACGTTGGGTCTACACAATTTTATGTAGCTTTAGATGACAATTTAATGCGTCTTTTTGGTTCTGATAGAATTGCAAAAATGATGGATAGAATGGGCTTAAAAGAAGGTGAAGTAATTCAGCATTCTATGATTACCAAGTCTATTGAAAGAGCACAAAAGAAAGTAGAAGAAAATAACTTTGGTATTCGTAAACGTTTGTTAGAGTATGATGATATTATGAACGCTCAACGTGAGTTTGTTTACAAAAGAAGACGTCATGCATTAGATGGTAAACATTTGCAAGTAGATATTGCAAACATGATTTATGATACGTGTGAATCTATTACTCGTACTAATAAAGCTGCTAAGAATTTCCATAATTTTGAATTTGAATTGATTAAATTTTCATCAATGACTTCTCCATTTACGGAAGCAGAATTTGATAAACTTTCAGAAAAAGAAATTACAGACAAATTATATGATCTTGTTACTGAACATTATAAAAACAAAATTGAAAGAAATGCCGTTTTAGCTTTTCCTGTAATTAAAGATGTTTTTGAAAATGAAGGTGATCGTTATGAAAGGATTGTAGTTCCTTTTACAGATGGTACCAAATCTTTACAAGTTGTAACCAACTTAAAAGAAGCTTATGAAAGTGAAGGAAAAAGTTTAATTACAGATTTCGAAAAAAACATTACGCTAGCAATTATAGATGAAAATTGGAAAGATCATTTACGTAAAATGGATGATTTAAAACAATCTGTTCAAAATGCATCTTATGAACAAAAAGATCCTTTATTAGTCTATAAATTTGAGGCTTTTGAATTATTTAAAACGACTGTTGATGAAATAAACAGAGAGGTATTATCTTTCTTATTTAAAGGTGAGCTTCCAAGTCAAGATGCGAATCAAATTTCTGAAGCACGTCAACAAAAAAGAGAAAGTTTAAATACCAGTAAAGCTGATGTTCAAAACTCAACAGAACAAGCAATTCAGAATTCTCAACAAAAACAATCTGAACCTGTTGAAACAATAGTACGTGAGCAACCAAAAGTTGGAAGAAACGAACGTGTTACCATTAAAAACGTAATGAGTGGTGAAGAGAAAGAAGTAAAATTTAAACAAGCTATTCCTTTAATTGAAAAAGGAGAATGGGTTGTAGTAAATAAGTAATATAGTTCTTCTAAAAAAGAATTCTTACATAATTAATAAGTCCGAAATTTTCTAATTAGAGAATTTCGGACTTCCTTTTTAAGCTAATTTTACTTACACAATTGTATGTTAATAAGAAGCTATATATGGTGTATGAAAAACTGTTAATTATAGAAATACACATATCACAAAAAGTGTAAATAACAAAGCTAACATAACTAATACCAAATAAACATTAAAATGACCGATTAAATTCGTTTATTTCCCTTAATATTTTAATCTAAAATAGAACCATAACTAAGGCTATGATTAGATTTTCTATTGCATATTCAGAAAAAATAATTCAAATTTATTATCAATTATTTTAAAATTCATTTGGTATAATACAGAATTAGACGAAGTTAAAATACTAAACATATACTTCTACTAATCTAAATAAAAAAAAACTCAAGATTTTAAATAAATCTTGAGTTTTTTTTGTCTTTCTAGACACCTTAAATATGATTAAAGAAAATTATCTTTTAGTAAAGTATTGCTTATATCTTACACCTTTTAATGCTTCAAAAACTCCCGACAAATTGCTAAGATCTTGGGTTAGTGTAAAATTATCTGTAGAAATTTCTGTAGTTCCGTTAGCAAAATATAAAGCTTCTCCAATTACAATGTTATTCATAACTACCTTACCTAAATCTTCTTTTTCTGTATTGTATTCATACATAACCAACCTACTTTCAGATGCTATATAAGACCAGTTTCCTTTTAAAACATAACTATATGAGCTAGATTTAGCATCAAAACTTGGTACTCCCTCATTTAAAGACTTCAATAAACTAAAATAATCTTTTTTACCAGAAACTTTCCATTCATAAGTTCCATCAACTTTAAACTCTACAACACTACTTTCTATAATATCACAGGTCTCATAGTCTTTCAATTCATCTGTATGAATCTTTATTCTCTGTGGAGTACATTCATTATCTCCAACAACATCATAAAAACCAGAAGATCCTGCAGTAAGGTTTTCTGTTTTAGAGTATTCCCAAACACCTAACAAGCTATCATTTCCTCCCCAATTTTTTATAGTAACACAAATATCAACAGAATCACTAACTCCTCCATTAGCGTCATACAGTGTAATAACATAACAAAAAGTACCAACAGACATCGTTGCTTTAAAATCAATATCTAATTTTAGGTTTTTATTTTCGTTTAAATTTGCATCAGATAAATCTATTTTATAAAAACTATTTGCTAGAGTACCATCATTATCTTTAATTTGAAAATAAGCACCAGCTACTTTATTAGGTTCAACATTTAATTCGATATCAAAACCTTCATTTAAAAAAGCAAATTCTTGTGGATCTACAACAGTAAAAGGGATATTTTGACTAGCAGCAGGTATTGTACCTTCTATTTTTTCTGCAGAATTAATTGTTAAATTATTTGAAACTTCATTTGCTAAAATAGGAGTACTTACTTCAGGAACTGTTTCAATTTCGACAGATTCGTTAGCTTCACACGACGTCAATAAAAAAGTTATTGATGTTAAAAAAAGGAAATAATAGATTTTTTTGGTCATAATTTTTATCTTTAAATATTTATAAATTATAAACAACCACTAAACAGTATTCTAGTGTATTGTTCTTTTAATAATCATTACTTGAATACTTGTTTTTTTATATCAAATAATATCTTTCAATTATAAAACGTATGACTTAAAAAAAACCCTACTTTATTTTATAAATAAAGATTTATATACAGAAATATCTTTCTATTAAAATATAAATGAATTACATAAAAAAACAGTTTAGAATTCTCTAAACTGTTTTTTTATCACAAAATTCTAATAATTTAGAATTTTGTATCCATTTGTAAATATTGTAAAAATTCTTTCTTAGTTTCTTTATTTTTAAACTTACCTCCAAATTCTGCTGTAACAGTAGAACTTTCTATATCTTTAATACCTCTAGAATTAACACATAAGTGTTTTGCATCTATAACACAAGCAACATCTTCTACTCCCAATGCTTCTTGCATTGCTTGTACAATTTGCATTGTTAAACGCTCTTGTACTTGTGGTCTTTTAGAAAAATATTCTACAATTCTATTCATTTTAGAAAGTCCAATAACTTTTCCATCAGAAATATAAGCTACATGTGCTCTACCAATAATTGGTAATAAATGATGCTCGCAAGTAGAGTATACAACAATGTTTTTTTCTACCAACATTTCACCATACTTGTAATTATTGTCAAACGTAGAAGCTTTTGGCATGTTTGCTGGGTTTAAGCCCATAAACATTTCGTTTACAAAAGCCTTTGCAACTCTTTTAGGAGTTCCTTGTAAACTATCATCTGTTAAATCCATACCTAAAGTTTGTAAAATATCTTTTACACTTTCTTGGATTTTTGCTATTTTCTCTTCATTAGAAATATCAAATGCATCTGGTCTAATTGGATTTTCCGCAGAAGTTGCCACATGATTTTCTCCTAATTCGTCAATTCTTTCGTCATTCATTTTGCTGTCTAATTCAAACATTTCATTCTTTATTAAAGTGCAAATTTACGTGTTTGCAACGTATTATTTAAATTTATTAATAAATTAAAACTATCTAACTATAATTTATTATGCCTTAAGTAAATTTACTAATTCTGATAAAGAACAATTGTGCTGCTCTCCAGAAGTCATGTTTTTTAAGTTAAAAATATCTTTTTCAATATCAGAAACCACAAATTCAATTTCTCTAGCAGAGACATACTTCCATTGTCGTTTTTGAGCCTTATTACTTTCTGCTAAATCAGGATAAAATTCACTTTTTATATTATTTTCTCTTAAACTTTTTACGGCTTTCATTTTAGCAACATCTGTAGTTGCATCAAAATTTAAGAAAATAACCTTAGGTTTTGGCAGGTCTACAGCTTTAAACAAACCTAATTCTTCCAAAACTAAATAAATTCTGTCTAACCCAAAAGAAACTCCAACTCCAGAAACATCTTTTAATCCAAAGATTCCTGTTAAATCGTCATATCTTCCACCACCACCAATGGAGCCCATTTTTACACCTGCTGGTGCAGCAACTTCAAAAATTGCACCGGTATAATAATTTAATCCTCTAGCTAAAGTTACATCAACCTCTAAAGCAGCTGTTTCTAAACCTAATGCTGAAACAGAATTAATTACAAAACGTAACTCTTCTACTCCATTTGTTCCTTCTTCAGAAGTAGATAACATACCTTCTAAAGAAGCTAACTTATCTAAATTAGACCCTGTAAAATCGAACAAAGGTTGTACTTTTTCAATAGCCTCTTCTGTAATTCCTTTAGATAGCATTTCTTTAACTACACCATCTTTACCAATTTTATCTAACTTATCTAAAGCAACTGTAAAATCTATTAATTTATCTTGCGCTCCAATAACCTCTGCAATTCCAGAAAGTATTTTTCTATTATTTATTTTGATAGTTGTTCCTGCCAAACCTAATTTAGTAAAAACAGTATCATATAACTGCACAAACTCTACTTCTTGCCATAAAGACTTGCTACCAACAACATCTGCATCACACTGAAAAAACTCTCTAAAACGTCCTTTTTGTGGTCTATCTGCTCTCCAAACAGGTTGTACTTGATATCTTTTAAAAGGAAATGTAATTTCATTTTGATGCTGAACAACGTAGCGAGCAAAAGGTACTGTTAAATCATAACGTAATGCTTTTTCTGAAATTTGACTAGTAACTTTTAAGCTGTTTTTTTCTGATAAAAGCGTACCATCTGCTTTCTTTAAAAAGTCTCCAGAATTTAAAATCTTAAAAATCAATCGATCTCCTTCTTCACCATATTTACCCATTAAGGTTGATGAATTTTCAAAACTAGGTGTTTCTATAGGTTGAAATCCAAAAGTTTCGAAACTAGTTTTAATCGTATTCATAATATATGTACGATTGGCTACTTCTGTTGGCGAAAAATCTCTAGTTCCTTTTGGTATGCTTGGTTTCATATAAATCAGTTATCAATGTTCTTTTATCAGTTATCAATACATCAGCACGCTGATAATTGTAAAATGATAATTGCTTTTTGCGAGCGCAAATATCGTGAAAATCTTAGGAATGTTATAAAATAGAATCAATTTTATTTCTGAACCTTAAAGCATAAATAGCTGCATTTAATTCAAACCCTAACAATAAGATAATTGCGTTTAGCCACACAAACAACATTAATATTAAAAGGGTACCGATAGAACCGTATAATTGATTGTATTGTGCAAATTTAACAACATAAATTCCGAATAAATAAAACGAAAACAAAGACACAACTGTTGTTAAAATTGCTCCCGCAGAAAAGAACCTTGTTTCTTTACCTTGTTTTGTTCCATATCTAAAAAGTAAAGAAACAATGGTATAAATCATCACTAAAAAAATAAGGCTTCTACCGTAATAAAAAAGATCTAAATCGGTTGTATCCAACCAACCTGTTTCATCAATTTTAGACAGTGCAAATTGATATAAAATTAATGAAGTTATTATTATAATTAAAAACAAAGACATTAATAAAGAAACGCCCAAAGAAACAAAATAAGCTCTAAAAACATTTCTAACATCTGTAATGTGGTATGAATGTTCAAATCCTCCAAAAATAGCATTTACACCATTGGTCATTAATAAAATTGATAATAAAAAACCAAAAGAAAGCAAGCTACCGTACTGATTATTAATAATATCAATAAGTACTAAATTAACTGCTTCAAATGTTTGTGGTGGTAAAACTTCTTTAATAAAAGAGAACAATCCTTCTTGGAAACCTTCTATTGGTATGTACGGAATTAGTGTTAAAATAAATAACATAAATGGAAAAACTGCCATAAAAAAACTGAACGCAATTCCGCCTGCTCGTGTGGTTAAAGCACCTTTAACAATACCTAGAATATACATTTCTACAACGTCATACAAAGTCATCCCTTCTAAACCCGGAATTTTTATTTTCTTACCGAATAGTACCAAGAGATTTAAAATTGGTATTTTTTCTAATTTGTCTTCTATTTCTTTTGTCATTTTTTGTAGTTACATCGTTAAATTTAGTATCAAAGTAACAAAGTTTAATTATGTTTTGATTTTAGACTTCTTATAAAACTTGATAACATTCGTTCTATTTCTCTTCAAAGTTCATACAATTTATTAAATTCTTCTTTTTTTATATACTCTAAATTAAAAGCAGTTTCTAATTGTGTTTATAATTCAAAAACCGAAGATAATCTTTCACTCCTTCTCTACCATAGCCTTCAGAAATATTACTAGGTATTGAAACTGCAGATCTCCTTAATTGAGAAGTTAAACCAAATGTTTCTTCTTTTGGAAATAATTTAGATACTTTATAAATTTTAGTAACAAAATCCATAGACTTTTACCAAATTAACAAATCTCTAAATGTTTTCATGTTCTTTCTTTTAATTAGGGGCAAAGTTAAAAGTAGTTTCAAAGTTGCAAAGTTTAACTTGTTACTTTAAAACCCTGTAACTTTGCTACTTTTTACTCAACTACAATTTTATATTCGGATAAAAGTCCCAAAATATTTTCTTTACTAAACCTCGCTCCTTTTAAACTGTTTTCTTCTGGATTGATATTAAAATTAAAAGCTGTTCTAAAATCTGACTTTTCTAGATTGGTTCTATCAAAAATAGTACCTTTTAAATCACTATTATCAAAAACAGCATTTGTTAAAATAGTTTCCGTAAAATCTACTTCTTGTAAATTACAGTTTTTAAAAAGTGTTTTTTGTATTTTAAGTTGATAAAATGACGAAAAACTTAATTGACACTCTTTAAAAGTAAACTGTAATAAAAAAGGATCGCATTCATTAAATTTTACACCAATCATTTTACAATTGATAAAACTCACTTCTTTAAAAGCAGAATTATCTACAACTGCATTGCTAAAATTACAAGTTATAAATTCACATTCTACAAATTGAATATTTGATGCGTGTACATTTTCGAAATTACAATCGGTAAATGTACAATTGTCATATTCTCCTTTGTTGATTTTCGTTTTTGAGAAATCAATTTTAGTAAAATCTTCACTTTCAAAATAAGTTTCTGTCATCTAAACTTATTCTTGTTTTGTTAATTTATAATTCAACTCACTTTCAATTTTATGACCATCAATATCTAACATTTCAATATAATTGTCGCCAATTTCATATTTAAAAGGACTCGTTTCTAACGCTAAAATTACTTTTCCGTTTTCAACGGAATAATTTCCTGTTTTTGTAAAAACACTATCCTCTCCACTTCCCTTATAGACACTCTCTAAAACAAAAGTTCCATCGGAATTTAACGTCATTTTATTATCGATTCCCATACAACTTGCACATGGAAATTCGCCAATATAAACACCAGTAACATCTTGTGGTGTATTATTTTTACAAGCTGAAAATAGGATACAAACTACTACTATAACTTTTATAATATGTTTCATTTTATATTTTATTTTAAACCTCTTGCTTCTAACATTGGTGCTGCTTTAGGATCTCTCCCTGCAAATGTTTTATACATTTCTGCATAATCCATTGTATTTCCTTTAGATAAAACTTGTTCACGAAATTTCTGTCCGTTTTCTCTAGTTAACAATCCGTTTTCTTTAAACCAACCGTATGCATCATGACTTAACATTTCTGTCCATAAATAAGAATAATATCCCGCAGAATATCCACTACTAAAAATATGAGCAAAATAAGTAGATCTGTATCTTGGTGGAATTTCACTAACATTAAGATTCATACTTTTTAAAGCTTCAGCTTCAAACTTAGCAACATCTTCAATTTTATCATTTACAGAAATTGTATGCCATTTCATATCTAAACTAGAAGAACATAAGTTTTCTATCATAGAATACCCTTGGTTAAAAGTACCTGCATCTTTAATTTTTTGTAATAATTCAGCCGGAATCACCTCTCCTGTTTTGTAGTGAACTGCGTAGTTGTTTAAAATTTCTGGGTGTGTTGCCCAGTTCTCGTTAAACTGAGAAGGAAATTCTACAAAATCTCTTGCTGTACTAGTACCAGAAATTGAAGCATATTTTTGATTTCCGAAAAAACCGTGTAATGCATGGCCAAACTCATGAAACATGGTTTCTACCTCATCAAAACTAATTAATGCAGGTTCTCCTGCTGCTGGTTTTGGTGAGTTACACACATTATAGATTACTGGTTTTTGGTTACGTAATTTAGATTGTTTTACAAAACTACTCATCCAAGCACCACCACGTTTACTGTCTCTCGCAAAATAATCGCCAAAGAATAAACCTAACTTACTTCCGTCTTCTTCAAATAATTCATAGACTACAACATCTGGGTGATACGTTGGTATGTCTGTACGTTTTTTAAAGGTAATTCCGTATAATTTTGTTGCTGCATAAAAAACTCCTTTTTCTAAAACGTTGGTCATTTCAAAATAAGGTTTTACATCATCTTCATTTAAGTTATATTTAGATTTACGTACTTTTTCTGCATAATAATTCCAATCATAAGGCGCTAGTTTAAAGTCTTCTCCTTCTTTATTAATTTCTGCCTGAATTTCTTTTATTTCTGATGCTGCTTTGTCTAAAGAACCCGGAATTAAGTTTTTAAACATGTTAAAAACTTTATCTGGAGTTGCCGCCATTGTTCCTTGTAAACTCCAACTTGCATAATTTTCAAAACCTAAAATCTGAGCTTTTTCAGCTCTTAATAAAGTCATTTTTAAAACAAGATCACTTGTATCGTATTCACCTGTATCTGCTCTGTGAATCGATTTTTCAAATAATTGTTTTCTAGTTTCTCTGTTTTCTAAAGTTTGTAAAGCGGGTTGCTGAGTTGTATTTATCAACTGAATTTCATACTTTCCATCCTTTTCTAAAGAAGCTATCTTTTCATCAGAAAAACCTTTTAATTTTGTTTTATCCGTAATTATAATTCCGCCTTTTTTACTTGCATCTAATAATTTCTTACCAAAATCATTTGATAAACTTGCTATTTCAGAATTAATTTCTTTTAATTTCTCCTTTTTTTCTTCGGATAAATTTGCGCCTGCTTTAGAAAAATTCTTAAAATACTCACCAACTAAATGCTTAGATTCTGCATCTAAATTTGCATCAGCAAGACCATTATAAACCACCTTAACTTTAGCAAACAATTTTGTATTTAGTAAAATTTCATCAGAATGCTTAGAAAATTTTGGAGCTAATTCTTTTTGATTTTCTTTAAGGATATCATCTGTATTTGCGCCAGTAAGTCCAGAAAAAACCGAATTTACATTATCTAAAACAGTACTACTTTCTTCTAATGCTAAAATAGTATTTGTAAAAGTTGGTGTTTCGGTATTTTCTGTGATTTTTTTAATTGCTGCGTTTTGCAATCTCATACCTTCTAAAATAGCAGGTAAAAAATCTTCCGATTTTATTTTAGTAAAATCAGGAGTTCCATATTCTAGGGTACTTTTTACTAATAGAGGATTTTTAGAAATATCCATTGTGTTTTCTTTTTTTGCTTCTTTTGTATTACAAGAAATCATTAATATTAATGAAGCTGCTATTGTTATATATTTTTTCATTTTTTTTATTTTAGTTTCAAAGTTAAAAGTAGTTTCAAAGTTTAAAATAGTAACAAGGTTTAAATTAGTAACAGAATAGCAAAGTCTAACTTTGTAACTATGTTACTTTGCTATTTTGTAACTCTTTTTTAAAACGCTTTTAAACTTAAGTCTAAATTATAAACTGAATGTGTTAATGCACCAGAAGAAATAAAATCTACACCACATTCTGCATATTTTCTAATGGTATCTTCGTTAATTCCACCAGAAGATTCTGTTAAGCACGTATCACCAATTAGCGCAACTGCTTTTTTTGTATCTTCATAATTAAAGTTGTCTATTAAAATTCTGTAAACACCTTCATTAGATAAAATTTCTTTAATTTCTTCTAAATTTCTAGCTTCCACAATAATTTTAATATTGATGTTTTTCTCTGCTAAATATTTCTTCGTTTTGGTAATTGCAGCTGTAATTCCGCCAGCAAAATCTATATGATTGTCTTTAATCATCACCATATCATACAATGCAAAACGATGATTTTCTCCTCCACCAATTTTTACAGCCCATTTTTCAATAGCCCTAATTCCTGGTGTGGTTTTTCTTGTATCTAAAACTTTGGTTTTTGTTCCTTTTAATAAGTTTGCGAAAAAGGCTGTTTTTGTAGCAATTGCAGACATTCTTTGCATGGCATTTAAAACCAAACGTTCTGCCATTAAAATAGATTGAGATTTACCAGAAACATGAAAAACAATATCTCCATATTTTACATCTTCTCCATCATTTATAAAGGTTTCTATTTCTAAATCTGCATCAACATAACTAAAAACTTGTTTTGCAAATTCTACTCCTGCTATAATTCCGTCTTCTTTTACCAACAATTTAGCCTTTCCTTTTGCATCCGAAGGAATACAAGAAAGTGAGGTATGATCTCCATCTCCAATATCTTCTCTAATTGCATTTTTTATAATTAAATCTAACTCGTTTTGAAATTGTTTTTGTGATATCATTGCATAATATTTTTATCATTCCAAAAATATAGTATTTTTGAAGAAATCTTGTATGAAAATGAAAAGAAAACTGTTCTTTTTAACTTTGCTCTTTAGCTATTTTTTTAGTTTTTCTCAGTCTGTAAAATATATAGACGAGAATATGAGTCCCATAGATTCTATTACTTATTCTAAAAAATGCAATTTGGTTGTTTTAAAATGTTTAAATTTTAAAACCGACTCTTTAAACATTAACAAAGTGGTTTATAAATATAAATTTGGAACTACAGATACATTGGGCTATACTCAAGTTCGAAAATTTCTGAGTAGAAATAGCAATTTAAAAATTGATAAAAATGCTTTTTTAATGATTCGTTTTAGAGATACATTATATGATTCTAATACAAATTTAAAAAATTATAAAAGACATGTAAAAAATCATTCTAAAATAAAACATGCTGATTATGATTTTAAAAAAAATCAATCTAACACAAAAAAATCAATAGAGGCACTACAGAAGTGTAATAAAAAATTTAAAAAACTTGGTGGCGAAATATTTAATGTTTATAATTATGATTACGGATATAGAAAAGAATACCCGGAAGTTAATTGGATAAAAGATAGAGGTCTTTTTAAAAATGCTTTCTTTAAAATAATATATAGCAGTAGTTTTTTATTGATTAAACCTAATGGAGAATATTTTATTAGCGGCGGACATTTATCGGATAGTTTATTAAAAAAATTACTTAAAAATAATGATTGGTCAGATTTTAGATTAGACTGGTTAGCCTCTTATAACACTTTAAGTAAATCTGGTAAAGGTGTATTTAAACAAAGTGCTTATCATACAAAACATTGTTTCTAATGAAAATAAAACTACTAACAATTGGTAAAACTGACAATAAACACCTAATTCAGTTAATTGATGAATATCAAAACAGGTTAAAACATTATATAAAGTTTGAGTTAGAAATAATTCCTGATATTAAAAATGTAAAAAACCTTAGCGAAATTCAACAAAAAGAAAAAGAAGGAGAACTCATTTTATCTAAATTACAAAATACAGATAATTTGGTTTTATTAGATGATAAAGGCAAACACTTTACCTCTATTGAGTTTTCTAAATATTTACAAAAGAAAATGAATGCAGGAATTAAGCAATTAGTTTTAGTAATTGGCGGACCTTATGGTTTTTCGGATGCGGTTTATAAAAAGTCTGTCGGAAAAATATCATTATCAAAAATGACCTTTTCTCACCAAATGATTCGTCTTTTTATTGTTGAGCAATTGTACAGAGGTTTTACTATTTTAAAGAATGAGCCGTATCATCATGAGTAATTATAAAGTACATTTAAGTTTTTTTAGATATTAATTAAATACAAACTTTATTACATTTTATATCTGGTAATTTTTACACTTTATTACCATTACACTATTTTAACTTTACAACATTTTCAGACTTAAAAACGTTGTAACTTTGTTTCTTAATTTTTTAACCATGTAATTAAAATTATGAAATTAGTATTTGCTACAAATAACCTTAACAAACTGAGAGAAGTTCAGGAAATGTTACCAGATTCAATACAATTATTGAGTTTAAAAGATATTAATTGTTTTGATGAAATAGAAGAAACAGAAACCACTTTAGAGGGAAACGCTAAATTAAAGGCAGATTACATTACCAAAAAATTTGGTTATAATTGTTTTGCAGATGATACCGGTTTAGAAGTAGAGAGTTTAGATGGAAAACCAGGTGTATATTCTGCACGTTTTGCAGGAGAGCCTTCTAATTCTGAAAACAATATGCAAAAATTATTGGTAGATTTAAAAGCCGCTGACAACAGAAAAGCACAATTTAGAACCGCAGTTGCTTTAAACTTAAATGACGAGAATTTTCTTTTCGAAGGAATTTGTAAAGGAGACATTTTAGAAAAGAAACAAGGAGAAAAAGGTTTTGGATATGACCCTATTTTTAAACCAAAAGGTTTTGAAAAATCTTTTGCAGAAATGACTTCAGAAGAAAAAAACATCATTTCTCATAGAGGAATTGCAATTCAGAAATTAGTGAAATTTTTATCAAAATATAATTATTAAAACAAAACTCTAGAACATTATCTTCAAGTTAAAAAGATTTTAACTTGAAGATATAGGCAGTTTTATAGAGGTTTAAAAATACGTTTAGACTGCGCATAACCAGACCAACCATCAATGGAAAACAAATCATACACAAAACACTTCTTTTTATTATCTATTTCACTAGTGCTTTTGTTCTTTTTGAACATCAGTTTTGGGTCTGTTTCAATTCCGTTTAAAGATATTTTTAATAGCCTTTTTGGTGGTAATGTAACCAAGGAAAGTTGGGAGACCATTATTATAAATTTTAGAGTACCTAAAGCTATAACTGCTATTTTAGTAGGTTCTGGCTTGTCTATTTGTGGTTTACTAATGCAAACCTTATTTAGAAATCCCTTGGCGGGTCCTTTTGTATTGGGTATTTCTTCTGGAGCAAGTTTAGGTGTAGCTATTTTAATTTTAGGTTCTTCTGTTTTTGGAAGCTTTTTTCTGGCAAGTTCTATCTCTAATTGGTCTTTACCTATTGCAGCAAGTTTAGGTGCCTTTTTAGTTTTATCTGCTGTAATTATTGCAGCAAACAGAGTTAGAAATACCATGTCTATTTTAATAATAGGGTTAATGTTTGGCTCCTTAACATCTGCAGTTATTAGTGTTTTAGCGTATTTTAGTGAAGCAGCTCAAATACAACAATATTTATTTTGGAGTTTTGGTAGTTTAGGTAATTTAACTTGGAATGAAATTACCGTTTTTCTTATTATTTACTGTATCGGAATTTTAGGAACCATCACCGTTATAAAACCTTTAAATAGTTTTTTATTAGGTGAAAACTATGCCAAGAGTTTAGGAGTTAATGTAAAAAAAAGTAGAAATATTATTTTACTAATTACAAGTATTTTAACAGGTGTAATAACCGCTTTTTCAGGTCCAATTGCTTTTGTAGGATTGGCAGTTCCGCATATTGCAAGAATGTTATTTTCTAGTTCTAATCATAAAATTTTATTACCTGCAGTAGCTATTATTGGTGCCATTGTTTTATTAATTTGCGATGCTATTGCTCAAATGCCTACAAGTGAATTTACATTACCTATTAATGCAATTACATCGTTATTTGGTGCACCAATTGTTATTTGGCTGCTAATTAGAAAAAAAAGATTGTTTGTATAATTAAAAAAAGCCCATCCTAACCTTCCCAAAGGGAAGGAACTAGCGTGTTTAAGAATAAAAAAGTAAGTAGCATAATGAAAATTAGTTAAAAGCAAATAAGCTAAACTCTGCAACATTGAAATTTTGAAACAAGAAAATAAACATATCATCCTTAAAACTGAAGATCTATCCATAGGTTATCAGCAAAAAAAGCACTCAAAAATTATTGCTTCAAATATCAATTTAGAAATTGAAAAAGGAAAACTAATAACGGCTTTAGGTAAAAACGGAATTGGAAAATCGACGCTTTTAAGAACACTTTCTAAAGTTCAGCAACCTATTTCTGGTGCTGTATTTATCCATCAGAAAAACTTAAAAGACATTACAGAAACAACACTCTCTAAGCAGTTAAGTTTGGTATTAACAGAACGTTTGCCAGAAAGTCAATTAACGGTTTACGAATTAATTGCCCTTGGCAGACAACCGTATACAAATTGGATTGATAAACTCTCTAACAAAGACATCGAAAAAGTAGAAACTGCATTACATCAAACGGAAATAGAACATCTTAAAAACAACCGTTTTTATGAATTAAGTGATGGTCAATTACAAAGAGTTTTAATTGCAAGAGCCTTGGCTCAAGATACAGAAATAATTATTTTAGATGAGCCAACAGCCCATTTAGATATGCATCACACAATTAAAATATTTTCATTATTAAAAAAGTTAGTTACAGACACCAATAAAACAATTATTATTTCTTCACATGAAATTAATCTATCTATTCAATTAGCAGATGAAGTTATGCTTTTAACTGAAGATACCCTTCATTTTGGGACTCCTACAGAATTGATAGCAACAAATGCTTTTGACACCCTTTTTCCTAAAGAACTTGTTAATTTTAACAAAACGTTACAACAATTTGTGATTAACAAAAGTTAAGTTTGAAGTTCATTATTATTATCATAATCTATAATTATTATTCAATCTAATTCATGAAAAAAATCCTTTACACATTTGGCCTATTCTTTTTAATGGCATGTAGCTCTAGCCAAAATGCCTACAAAGAAGATAAAAACACAGATTATGCAGCAAAATTTGCAGAAACAATTACTGCAGAAAACCTAAAAACGCATTTATATATTTTTGCTTCGGATGAATTTGAAGGAAGAAATACAGGAGAACCTGGACAAAAAAAAGCAATTCAATATTTAAAAGATTTTTATGTAAGTCAAGGAATTGCTTCTCCATTAGGCGGAGACAACTATTACCAAGAAGTGCCTGCAGAATTTTTAAACAAAAACTCTAGAGGAACAACTTTAAAAGATTCAGAAAATGTTTTAGCGTTTATAAAAGGAACTGAAAAACCAGATGAAATTGTAGTTATTTCTGCACATTTAGATCATGAAGGAATAAAAAATGGCGAAATTTACAACGGTGCAGATGATGATGGTTCTGGTTCTATGGCTATTTTAGAGATAGCAGAAGCTTTTAAAGAAGCAGCAAAAGCAGGTAAAGGTCCTAAAAGATCTGTATTATTTTTACATGTTACCGGAGAAGAAAAAGGTCTGTTAGGTTCTAAGTACTATACAGAAAACCCTATTTTTCCTTTAGAAAACACCGTATGTGATTTAAATATTGATATGATTGGTAGAATTGATGACGCACATAAAACAGACCCTAACTACATCTATTTAATTGGCGCAGATAAATTGAGTACAGAGCTTCACCAAGTTTCTGAAAGCGTTAATACAAAGTATACCAATATTAATTTAGATTATACCTATAATGACGAGAACGACCCAAATCGTTTTTATTACAGATCTGATCATTATAACTTTGCAAAACACAACATACCTGTTATCTTTTATTTTAATGGTACGCATGAAGATTATCATAAACCTTCTGATACACCTGATAAAATTGAATATGAGTTATTAGCAAAAAGAACTCGTTTAGTTTTTCATACAGCATGGGAAATTGCCAATAGAGAAACAAGATTAATTGTTGATAAAGCTGGAAAATAATATGTTTATTTTCAATAAAAAAAATAAAAACCTCACAAAATGTGAGGTTTTTTTAGCTTAAAGAAGTTTTAAAATTCCTACTTTTAAGTATTCAAAAAAAATTTTTTTGGTTTGTTTAGAATCTTTTCTAATAGGTTAATTACCAGCACTAAAAGCTCTTATCACCTATTTACAAAAGCTTAAACCTTCTAAGAATCTTTACCACTTGTTACATTTAAAAATTTTCTACATAAATGAGTAATAAACTAAGTTTAAAAGAAGCTATTTCAATTGGGATTGGAGGAATGGTTGGTGGCGGAATTTTTGCAGTATTGGGTTTAGCAGTAGCTTTGGCAAAAGGAGGAACACCTATTTCTTTTTTAATTGCTGGTTTTATTGCTTTAATAACATCTTATAGCTATGTAAAATTATCATTAAAATATCCTGATAATGGCGGAACTGTAAAATTTGTAAATGAAGGTTTTGGAGTGGGGGTTTTTAGTGGCGGAATTAATAATTTACTTTGGGTAAGTTATATTATTATGCTAGCCTTATATGCTTCAGCTTTTGGTTCTTATGCCCCAAACTTATTTCAACTAACTGGTAATAATGTTCTAGACACACATATATATGCATCGTCAATTATAATTATTGCAACAGCTATTAACTATTATAGTGTTTCTGTTGTTGGCAAAATAGAAGCGTATGCCGTTATTATAAAGCTAGTTATCTTATTATCTTTTGTTGGTTTTGGTGTCTACGGGTTGTTTGGAAACCCTCATTTAGAACAATTATCTCCAGAACATTGGGAATCTCCTTTTAAACTTATTACTGCTGGAATGGTCATTTTTGTAGCCTACGAAGGTTTTGAATTAATTGCCAATGCTGCACCTGATATTGAAAACCCAAAAGTAAATATTCCACGAGCTTATTATTGGTCGGTTATCTTTGTAATTTTACTATATATAACTATTGCAGCAATTACTGTTGGCTCATTAGATTTTAGTGTTATTGCAACTGCACAAGATTATGTGTTGGCAGAAGCTGCAAAACCAATGTTAGGCAAAGTTGGTTTTACAGTTATTACTGTTGCAGCACTAATTTCTACTTTTTCTGCCATAAATGCATCTCTTTATGGTGGTAGTAAAGTAAATTATGAAATTGCAGAAGATGATGAACTACCTACAGAATTTACACGTAAATTATGGAACCAACCAATTGGATTATTTATTACGGCTGTTGCCACATTAATATTGGTAAACACCTTACAACTAGAAAGTATTTCTACAGCAGGTAGTGTTGGTTTTCTATTAATATTTGCTGTAGTAAACTATACCGGTTTTAAATTATCAAAAGAAACTGGTGGTAAAAAAAGTATTCCACTTTTGGGTGCTATTTTATGCTTTACAGCAATGACTGCATTATTAATTCAACATTATACCGTGAGTAAATCTGATGTTTTTATAGCAATTGGTATTATTTGTATTTGTTTTTTAATGGAATATATTTATAAAAAAAATGAACAAAACTATAATTAACAACTAGAATATAGTTTTAAATATTTTTAAGTTGATGCTTCTATTACTGACAACATCAACTTTGCATTAAAATTATTTTTCCCTTTAAAGTTATTCCGTTGCTTTTTTATAATCAATTAAAAGCTTTTGTACCTTTTCATTATCATACACAATTGGATACAATTCTTTTAAAACGATACTATACTCGTAATCTAACTTTAAAGCAGCAATTAAGTGATCAAACCCATATTTTTCTTTATTCAGAATAAAAAATAAACCCGCTAATCGGTATTCTATTTCCGCTACATCTTTGTAAAATTTCTGTGCTTTAATTAGAGTACTTATAGCATCGTTAAATTCGCCTAAAAAAGATAATACATCTGCTAACCCAATAAAAACTTCTAAGTCAGTATCATTTAAACTTAAACATTTTACATAACCAACTACCGCTTCTTCATAGAAATTAAGTCTTAAATTAATTTCAGCATACCTTCTCCAATACAAAAAATTGTCTTCTTCAATTTTTAACGCCTTAGAAATATAATAAGCAGCTTTCTGATAGTTTTCATCTAAGAAAGATAAATTAGCGAGTGACACCCAACCTTTATCTAACAAAGGATCTTCATGTACCGCTTTTTTATAAAATGAAATAGCTTCATCTAAATTTAATAATTTTTCATAGCACTCACCTACCCTAAGACATACAAAAGCAGTTGCGTCATCCAGTTCTAAAGTAATTAAATAATTATCGATAGCTTCTTTATAACGCCCTAATTGCTCTAAGGTTTTAGCTTTTTCTAAATAGCCACCTATAAAAGATTCATCAATTAAAACAGCATATTCAAAAGACATTAATGCTTTATCAAACATTTCTAAAATAAAATATTGTCTTCCTAGTTGATGCCAAGCAACCTCACAGTAGGGATTTATTTCTACATAATTGTTTAAATACGCAATTGCTTCTTCATGTTTATCTTCCATGTCAAAACAATACACTACGTTATACAACGCAGAATAATCTTCAAAATCTACTTCTACACACTTTATAAACGTAGAACATGCATTATTAAAGTCGTCTAAATACAAGTATTCCATTCCTAAAAGAGACCAAACATCTACTTTATCGTCTGTAAAAGTCAATGCTTTTTTCAATAATTCTATGGCTTCTTTATGGTTTCCTTGTTTAGAGCTAATGGTTGCTTTTTGTATAAAAACTTCATCATTATTAGGCTCTAATCGCTCAATTATTTTTAAGATTATGGAGGCTTTATCTAACTCATCTTCAAAAACATAAATTTCTACTTGTAGTAATTTTAAATCTACAGAAGCAGGGTGTTGTTGCAACCCCAATTTTACCGCTTTTTTGGCCAAAGCATGTTTACCTGCATCTAAATAATGCACAATTATTTCTTCAAACTCAACCAAATCAAAAAAATAAATAGCGTTGGTTTTAAGCATGGATTCAAACTTTAAGAGGGACATAACTATGAGTTTTGAATTAGGATAATAAAGGTACTATAACTCTTAACTCTCATTTAATTTAGGTTATTTTTTTTTCAACAATTTAGTTAACATTAAAGTGATTTGGTTTTTAGTTGCTATAAATTTTGCACATACATTTATTTACAGTAATTTTGATTTTCAATAACTATCAAGCTAAATTGATAGCTTTCTTATGAGCAAAAAAAACTTACTTAACTCAAAGGATATTGAAATAATTTTACATCGATTGGCTTGTCAGTTAATCGAAAATCACAACGATTTTTCTAATACCGTATTAATTGGTTTACAACCTAGAGGTAGTTTTTTGGCTAACAGATTAGCCGATATATTAAAAACAACTTACCACGTTAAAAACTTACAATTAGGCTTATTAGATATTACCTTTTACAGAGACGATTTTAGAAGAAGAGATGCGCCTTTAGCAGCTACAGCAACTAAAATGGACTTTATAATTGAAGGTAAAAATGTAGTAATTATTGACGATGTTTTGTTTTCTGGTAGAAGTATTAGAGCTGCATTAACTGCAATGCAAGCATACGGTAGGCCAGAGAATACTGAGCTATTAGTATTAATAGACAGACGTTTTAGTAGACATTTACCAATTCAGCCAAATTATAGAGGTAGACAAGTAGATGCTATTAACCACGAAAAGGTATTGGTTACCTGGAAAGAAACACATAAAAAAGACGCCGTTTATATCGAATCAAAATAATTATGTCAGAATTAAGTGTAGAACATTTATTAGGAATAAAGTATTTAAAAGAAACTGATATTGATCTTATTTTTAGAACTGCAGATCATTTTAAAGAAGTAATTAATAGACCTATTAAAAAAGTACCTTCTCTTAGAGATATTACCATTGCTAACTTGTTTTTTGAAAACAGTACGCGTACAAAATTAAGTTTCGAATTGGCAGAAAAAAGACTTTCTGCAGATGTAATTAATTTTTCTGCAGGACAATCTTCTGTAAAAAAAGGAGAAACTTTAATTGATACCGTAAACAATATATTGGCAATGAAAGTAGATATTGTTGTAATGCGACATGCAAGTGTTGGGGCTGGTGTATTTTTATCTAAACATGTAGATGCCAAAATTGTAAATGCAGGCGATGGAACGCATGAACACCCAACCCAAGCTTTATTAGATTCTTATTCTATTAGAGAAAAGTTAGGCAGTGTAAAAGGTAAAAAAATAGTTATTGTAGGGGATGTTTTACATTCTAGAGTTGCATTATCTAACATTTTTGCACTACAATTACAAGGCGCTAAAGTTAAGGTTTGTGGACCTACAACACTTATACCTAAATATATTACTAGCTTGGGCGTAGAAGTAGAAACCAATCTTAAAAAAGCTTTAGAATGGTGTGATGTTGCCAACGTTTTACGAGTACAACATGAAAGAATGGATATTAAATACTTTCCATCAACTAGAGAATACACACAACTTTTTGGTATAAATCAAGAGATTTTAGATAGTCTAGATAAAAAAATTGTAATTATGCATCCAGGTCCTATAAACCGTGGTGTAGAAATTACAAGTGATGTTGCAGACTCTAATCAATCTATTATATTAAACCAAGTAGAAAACGGAGTTGCAGTAAGAATGGCTGTTATTTATTTATTAGCTCAACAAGTTAAGCGATAAATAGACTATAATACAGTTGATTAAAAAAAAATAAGTGAAATGAAAATTGAAAAAAAAGAAAATTATATACTTTTCACATCCGAAGAAAAACTACTTGATAAATTACTTCCTTTATTTTTAAAATCTGTAGAAGATTTTAAAAACGCTAATATTATTCTTCAAATTTCAGATAACATTAACGCTTCAATAAAAGATTTTTCACTATTTTTGAGAATAGCGGCTCAAAAAAAAGAAAATGGCACATCATTTGTACTAGTAAACTATAGTATTAATATAGACGATTTTCCAGAAAATTTTAACATTACTCCTACTGTACAAGAAGCAATAGATGTTATAGAAATGGAAGCTATGGAAAGAGAATTAGGATTTTAAACAAGAAGCAAATGGTAAAAAAACTACTTTTAATTTTATTTTTAAGTTGCATTTCAATTGGTTTTTCGCAAGAAAACTCTATTGATTATCTATCTGCTGCTCCAAATCCGTTTACTAATTCTACCAAAATTAGTTTTTCATCAGACGCTAATAAAACTATTTATTTTACCGTTAAAAATGTGTTAGGAAAAACAGTCTTTAGAAAAAGTCTTTTAATTAAATCTGGTAAAAACAACATTCCTTTTTATAAAGATAATTTAGCGACAGGTATGTACATATATAGTATTCAAGACAATAAAAAAACCATATCTAAACGATTTGTCATTAGATGAGTATAGCCCTTACAATATTAGGATGCCATTCTGCAACTCCTAGAAAAAACGCTTTTCCTACTTCTCAATATTTAGAAATAAATAACAGTCATTTTTTAATTGATTGTGGAGAAGGCACGCAGCGACAAATGAGAAAATATAAAGTTGGTTTTGCTAAAATCAATCATATTTTTATTACTCATTTACATGGTGATCATTTTTATGGTTTGGTTGGTTTATTAGCTACTTTCGGTATTTTAAACAGAGAGAAAGAACTCCATATTTATGGACCAAAAGGTATTAAAGAAGTTACTTTATTACAATTGAGAGTTTCTCAATCTCATGCAAAATATAAAATGATTTTTCATGAATTAACTTCAAAAGAAAGTGAGCTTATTTTTGAAGATGATAAAGTTTCTGTAAGTACAATTCCTTTAAACCACAGAGTTTATACAAATGGTTATTTATTTACAGAAAAAGAAAAACCAAGAAAATTAAACATGTTAAATATTAGCGGATATCCAGAAATAGATAAAGCCGATTATTTAAATATTAAAGCCGGTAGAGATGTAGTTTTACCTTCTGGAGAAGTTGTTTCTAATTTAGAATTAACAATTGAGCCAGACAAACCTTTAAGTTTTGCCTTTTGTAGCGATACTTGTTACAAACCAGACATAGTACCTATTATAAAAGATGTAGATCTATTATACCACGAAGCTACTTTTTTAGCAGATAGAGAAGATTTGGCTAAAAAGACAAAACATGCAACTACAAAACAAGCTGCAGAAATTGCAAAACAAGCCAACGCAAAACAATTAATAATTGGGCATTATTCTGGTAGATATAAAGATATTAATGTGTTTAAAGAAGAAGCACAACAAATATTTAAAAATACATATTTAGCAGAACCAGGAAAAATATTTAAAGTTTAATTAATAAGTAAATTGAATTGGTTTTTCTAAATTTATTAGAAAATAAAATATTTTGAAAAGGGAAGTTTAACTTTACCAATTCAATTTACTTTTTAATATTGATTTATACTTAGCATTACTAATGTACAAGCAACTTCTACTTCTATAGAATTCTCTTCTAAAAGTTTAACCAACTCTTCATTTTCTGCTCCAGGATTAAAAATGACCCTTCTCGGTTTTAAACCAATGATATAGTTATAATATTCTTCTTGATTTTTTGGATTTAGGTATATTGTAATAGTATCAATATTCTCATACTCTTTCTTTTCGGTATCAATTACAACTCCTAAAACAGTTCCTTTTCTTATTCCTAAAGCTGCAACTGGTATTTCTTTATCTACGAGTCTCTTTATAGCAATATTAGAATATTTATTAGGATTTGTTGATGCGCCAAGAACTAATGTTACATTTTTCATTTCGTTAATTTACGTTAAACAAATTTAATATCATAACAAATATAAACAATGAGATTAAGAAAAGCTATTAATATTCGAAATCCATTTCATCAATTTAATTTCATTTTTCAAAAAAAAATAACCATAAATAAAGTCGATCTTTAAAATATTTTTCTTGTAAAAGTTGATAAAAACTTCTTATTATTCTTTACAAATTTAACTACCTTTATAGTACCGTAACCTATTATTTTATTTTAAAAAAGTTTATTAAAATCTAGATAATTATGAAAATAGCCGTTTTTAGTACAAAATCTTATGATAAGGAGTCATTAGAAAAATACAATACAAAAAGGGAACATTCTATTACTTATTTTGAAGAATCCTTAAATTATAAAACAACCAATTTAGCTTTAGGTTTTAATGCTGTCTGTGTTTTTGTAAATGACAAACTAGAAGCAGAAACAATAGAAAAAATAGCTAAAAATGGTATAAAGTTAATAGCCTTACGTTGTGCCGGCTTTAATAATATAGATTTAGAAGCTGCTGCAAAAAATAACATTACCGTTGTAAGGGTTCTCGCCTACTCTCCTCATGCCGTTGCAGAACAAGCTGTGGCTTTAATAATGACATTAAACAGAAAAACACATAAAGCATATAATAGAGTTAGAGAAGGTAATTTTTCTTTAGAAAAATTAATAGGTTTTAATCTATATACAAAAACTGTTGGTGTAATTGGAACAGGTAGAATTGGTGAAGCTTTTTCTAAGATAATGTTAGGCTTTGGTTGTAAAGTTGTTGCATATGATGTTTATGAAAATAAAGAATTAATAAAACAAGGTGTAACATATTTACCCTTTGATGAACTTATAAAAGTATCAGATATTATTTCTTTACATTGCCCACTTACACCAGAAACACATCATTTAATGAATAATAAAACATTTTCAAAAATGAAAAAAGGTGTCATGCTAATTAATACCAGTAGAGGTGGTTTGGTTAACAGTAAAGATGCTATAAAAGCCTTAAAGTCTCAAAAAATAGGTTATTTAGGAATTGATGTATATGAACAAGAAGAAAAGCTGTTTTTTAAAGATTTATCTGAAAACATTATTCTCGATGAATTAATATTAAGATTGATAAGCTTCCCAAATGTATTAATTACCGCTCACCAAGGGTTTTTAACAAAAGAGGCATTAGAACAAATAGCCAAAATAACTTTTGAAAATATTTCTAATTTTGAAAAAAATATTAAAACAAAAAATGAAGTTATATTTGAAAAATAAATTAAATAAAAAAAACATTTTACTTTAAATAAATAATGATTGATGCATCTTTGTAATATGTATCTATCTATAACAAATCACATCAATAACTATATTACTCCATCAGCTATTGATTTGCAATTATTTAATGCTGTTTTAACGGAAACGTCTATACCAAAAGGTCAGTTTTTGTCATTACCTAGCGCCATTGTAAAACATGAATATTTTGTTGTTAAAGGTTGTTTAAAAGCTTATTATTCTGATGATAAAGGACATAGACACATCATTCAGTTTGCAATAGAAAATTGGTGGATAGGAGATTTTGATGCTTTTTACAATCAGATACCTTCCCTATTACATATAGAAGCCATAGAAGACTCTAAATTATTATCTATAAGCTATAATAATCTTCAAAAAATTTATACTGAAGCACCTATTTTTGAGCGTTATTTTAGAATTTTAACAACCAAGGCATTCATCGCGCAGCGAAAAAGAATTTTATCTACATTAGAGAAAAATACGCAAGAACGTTACTTAGAGTTTTGCCACTCTTACCCAAACATAGAAGATAGAGTACCTAATTATGACATTGCAAATTATTTAGGAGTTTCTCCAGAAAACTTAAGTCGAGTAAGGCGACAACTTAAAGGTTAAATCTTTCTTAATTGATCTAAGTCAATAATATTAGATTTCTAATCTTGTAATTTTGTATAGATTTAACAATATAAAAATCAATATTAGATGAAAAAGCAACAATTATTAACTCCATATAATAAGAATATCAATTTAAAAAATAGAGTCGTAATGGCTCCCATGACACGTAGTAGAGCAGATAACGAAGGTAATGTAGCTACGAACGAATTACAAGGTTTGTATTATGAGCAACGTGCTTCTGCCGGTTTAATTATCACAGAAGGATCGCAAGTATCTAAAGATGCTGTTGGTTATATTTATACGCCAGGAATATATTCTGATGTGCAGGTAGCAGGTTGGAAAAAAGTAACCAAACGTGTACATGATAAAGGAGGAAAAATCTTTATTCAATTATGGCATGTAGGTAGAATGTCGCACCCAGATTTTCATAATGGAGGCTTACCTCTTTCTGCATCAGCTATAAACCCAAACGCACAATCTTTTACTGTAGAAGGTTTTAAAGACACCGTTACTCCAAAAGAAATGACTATTGAAGATATTAAAACTACGGTTAACGATTTTAAAAATGCCGCTGCTAATGCAGTAAAATCTGGTTTTGATGGCGTAGAGATTCATTCTTCTAACGGTTATTTATTCCATCAATTTTTCACAAACTGTTCTAACACAAGAACAGATAATTATGGTGGAAGCATTGAAAACAAAACGCGTTTCTTTTTTGAAGTTTTAGATGCAATGAAAGAAGTTATTCCTCAAGAAAAAATAGGTGTACGTTTCAATCCTTCTTTAAACGGTATGTTTGGTATTAATTTAGATGAAGAAACCATACCAACATTCGAATACATTATTAAAAAATTAAACGATTACAATTTAGCATACGTTCATCTTTCTGAGCCTTTTACAGATGTTTCTGATGTTCCTTTTGCTGTAACAGAAATTGCAAAACATTTTCGTCCATTATATAATGGAACCTTAATGATTAATACTTCGTTTGATCAAGAAAAAGGAAATAAAGTATTAGAAGATGGAGATGCCGATTTAGTAGCTTACGGTAAACCATTTATCTCTAATCCAGATTTGGTAGAACGTTTTGAAAATAATTTAGAATTAGCTGAAGGGGATCAAGATACGTTTTATACCCAAGGACCTAAAGGTTATACCGATTATCCTAAGGCGTCTAAATAATTATTTTTTTTTATAAAAATAGTGTTTTGGAAACAAATGTCATTCTGAGCTTGTCGAAGACCATTTAGGTTGCACTTCGACAAGCTCTGTGTGACATTTTGAGTTTGAATTGGTTTTCCATATTTAAATTAAAACCATTTTAGTTTAAAATCACATTTTTAACAAATCATTCTAAAAGAACAATTTAGAAAACGAATGTCAGTCTGAGCCTGTCGAAGACTATTTTGCTGCACTTCGACTAGCTCTGTGTGACATTTTGAGTTTTAATTGGGTTTTCATATTTAAATTAAAAACATTTTAGTTTAAAATCACATTTTTAACAAATCATTCTAAAAGAACAATTTAGAAAACGAATGTCAGTCTGAGCCTGTCGAAGACTATTTAACTTACACTTCGACAAGCTCTGTGTGACATTTGGAGTTTAATTGGGTTTCCATATTTAAATTTATACCATTTTAGTTTAAAATCACATTTTTCGTCAATAATTCTAAAAGAACAATTTAGAAAACAAATGTCAGTCTGAGCTTGTCGAAGACAATTTAGATTGCACTTCGACAAGCTCTGTGTGACATTTAAAATTTTAATTGGTTTTCCATATTTAAATTGAAACCATTTTAGTTTAAAATCACATTTTTCGCCAATCATTCTAAAAGAGCAATTTAGAAAATGGATGTCAGTCTGAGCTTGTCGAAGACCATTTAGCTCCACTTCGACAAGCTCTGTGTGACATTTTGAATTTTAACTTGACTATATTCTAGAATCCTCGTTTTCTGAATAGTTTTTAGAAAACTTTACTAAATCACTCCAATTTTCATCAATCAAAGCTTTCTTTTTTCTATGAGACCAGCCTTTAATTTTCTTTTCATATTGAATAGCATCTCTCGAATCTGAACATTCTAAATACCATTTCAATTCAATTGGTAATCTAGAAAAAGTATAGGAACCTTTACTTTTCCCTGACTTATGTTCAAACAATCTTCTTTCTAAGTTGTTTGTCATTCCTGTGTAATAAGAATTATCAGAACATAGTAAAATGTAGACATAATAAATTCTCATAATTTAGTTTTTAGGTATTACACTTCGACAAGCTCAGTGTGATATTTAGAATTTTAATTGGGGTAACGTTTTAACTTGACAACATTTTAGTGTAAATCACATTTTTCACCAATCATTCTAAAATAACAATTTAGAAAACGAATGTCACTCTGAGCTTGTCGAAGACCATTAGGCTGCACTTCGACAAGCTCTGTGTGACATTTAGAGTTTGAATTGGGTTTACGTTTTAACTCGATAATACTTTATTTTAAAATCACACTATTCACCAATCGCTCCAAAAGAACAATTTAGAAAACGTGTGTCAGTCTGAGCCTGTCGAAGACCATTTTGCTGCACTTCGACAAGCTCTGTGTGACATTTAGAGTTTTAATTAGGTTTCCATTTTAACTTGACAATATTTCAGTTTAAAATCACACTATTCACTAATCACTCTAAAATAACAATTTAGCAAACGAATGTCAGTCTGAGCCTGTCGAAGACCATTTAACTTACACTTCGACAAGCTCAGTGTGACATTTTGAGTTTTAATTGGGTTACGTTTTAACTGGACAATATTTTAGTTTAAACTCACTTTTTCATCAAGCAATCTAAAAGAACAATTTAACAAACGAATGTCAACCCTCTTCTTTTTACCATCTAATAATTACACTTCCCCAAGTAAATCCACTTCCAAAGGCAGCTAAAACAACTAAATCATTGTCTTTTATTTTACCTTCTTCCCAAGCTTCGGTTAAAGCAATAATTACAGAAGCAGCAGTTGTGTTTCCGTATTTTTGAATATTATTAAAAACCCTGTCATCAGACAATTTAAACTTCTTTTGTATAAACTGTGCGATACGTAAATTTGCTTGATGCGGAATTAACATATCAATATCTTCTTTCTCTAATTTATTTGCAGCTAAACCTTCTACAATAGCTTCAGAAAAACGTGTTATGGCGTGTTTAAAAACAAACTGACCATTCATATACGGGAAATATGAAACATCATCTGGATCATTTCTTTCTATAATTCCTGGAACCCATTTTCCGGTAGACGGTCCTTCTAAAACCAATTCTTTTGCATGCTTTCCTTCCGAATGTAAATGAGTAGATAAAATTCCTTTTCCTGCTTCTTCACTTCTAGAAAGTACTGCAGCTCCTGCTCCATCTCCAAAAATAACCGAAATATTTCTCCCTCTTGTAGATTTGTCTAATCCTCCAGAATGATTTTCAGCGCCAATTACCAAAACATTTTTATACATTCCTGTTTTTATAAATTGGTCTGCAACAGACATTGCATAAATAAAACCAGAACATTGGTTACGTACATCTAAAGCCGGAATTGTCCCCATATCTAACATTTCTTGTACTTGAACTCCACCTCCAGGAAAATACATATCTGGACTTAAAGTTGCAAACACTATAAAATCGATATCATCTTTTGTTAAACCAGCTCTTTCAATTGCAATTCTAGATGCTTTTGCGCCCATAACTGCCGTTGTGTCTTCTGTTTTTGGGTCTATCCAACGTCTTTCTTTAATTCCTGTTCGTTCTTGAATCCATTCATCTGAAGTTTCCATGAACTCTTTTAAGTCATTATTGGTAACAACATTCTCTGGAACATAATAGCCAAGTCCCGTTATTTTTGAATTATACATAATTATATATTGTTTTTTTGATTTTTTAGCAAAGTCTTAATACGTAAAAGTACTAATTTATAAAAATAAATGAAACAGTTGCCATTAAAATAATATTTCTGTCATCTTGTCATAAAATTCTCTTTGGTATTTTTTTTGAATAACCTATATCAAATTATAAATAATAACTGTTTGTCAATTCAGGTGAATTTTTAAGATAGAAAAAGTGTCTTTAGAGAATAATTAAAACTTCTCGATACGTTTTTCAGAAAAAAAATCACACGAAGTAGCAACCTCAAAATTAAATAAATATAAAATGGCAAAAGGAAATATTAATGTATCAGTAGAAAATATTTTTCCACTAATTAAAAAGTTCTTGTATTCAGATCACGAAATCTTTTTACGTGAATTAATTTCTAACGGAACAGATGCAACTTCTAAATTAAAACACTTAATTGCTATTGGTGAAGCAAAAACTGAATTAGGTGATGCTAAAATTGAAGTAAGCATCGATAAAGAAGCTAAGACAATTACAATTAAAGATCAAGGTTTAGGAATGACTGCAGATGAAGTTGAAAAATACATCAACCAAATTGCATTTTCTGGAGCTGAAGAGTTTTTAGATAAATATAAAGACAACGAAGCAGGAATTATTGGTCATTTCGGACTAGGTTTTTACTCTGCTTTTATGGTTGCAGAAAAAGTAGAATTAATTACAAAGTCTTTTAAAGATGAGCCTGCTGCACATTGGACTTGTGATGGTTCTCCAGAATTTACATTAGTAGAAAGCGATAAAGCAGACAGAGGTACAGAAATTATTTTGCACGTTGCAGAAGATTCTTTAGACTTCTTAGAAGAAAGTAAAATTGGTGGTTTATTAAACAAATACAATCGTTTTAACCAAGTGCCAATTAAATTTGGAACAGAAGAAATTAACGATCCTGAGTTTACTCCTGCAACTACAACAGATGCTGAAGGGAAAGAAACTACAGAGCCTCATAAAAAAATTACCGTTGATAATATCATCAACAATACAGAACCTGCTTGGACAAAAGCGCCTGCAGATTTAAGTGATGAAGATTATGAAAACTTCTACAGAGAATTGTATCCAATGCAATTTGAGGAGTCTTTATTCCACATTCATTTAAATGTAGATTATCCTTTTAACTTAACAGGTATTTTATTTTTCCCTAAGTTATCTACCTCAATGGATATGCAAAAGGACAAAATTCAATTATACCAAAACCAAGTTTTTGTAACGGATAATGTAGAAGGAATTGTTCCTGATTTCTTACAAATGCTAAAAGGTGTTATCGATTCTCCAGACATTCCATTAAACGTTTCTCGTTCTGGTTTACAGGCAGACGGAGCGGTTAAGAAAATTTCTGGTTACATTACTAAAAAAGTAGCAGACAAATTATCTTCTATCTTCAAAAAAGACAGAGCAGATTTTGAAACAAAATGGAATGATATTAAAGTAATTATTGAGTACGGAATGTTGTCTGAAGATAAATTCTTTGACAAAGCGAAGAAATTTGCATTGTATCCAACAGTTGCAGATACGTATTTTACGTTTGATGAATTAATTGAAAAAACAAAAGATTCTCAGACTGATAAAGAAGGAAATCACGTTCTTTTATATACATCAAACAAAGAAGCACAACACAGTTATATTCAAGATGCAACTGCAAAAGGATATGAAGTATTGTTATTAGATTCTCCTATTATTTCGCATTTAATGCAGAAATTAGAAGGTGGTGATGCTAAAGTAAAATTCTCTAGAGTAGATGCAGATCACGTAGATAATTTAATTAAGAAAGACGAAAACGTAATTTCTAAATTATCTGAGGATGAAATTGCAACTTTAAAACCAATTATTGAAGGTGCCGTAAATTCTAAAACTTATACGGTTCAATTAGAAGCGATGGACTCTGCTTCTTCTCCGTTTATGATTACAGTTCCAGAATTTATGCGTAGAATGAAAGAAATGCAAGCTTCTGGTGGTGGTGGAATGATGGGAATGGGTAATTTCCCAGACATGTATAACTTAGTAGTTAATACAAACAGCCCATTAGTTTCTGATATCTTAAATAATAAAGATGAAGCGGCTCAGAAAGGTTTAATTTCTCAAGCTTTTGATTTAGCTAAATTATCTCAGAACCTTTTACATGGTGAAGATTTAACAAACTTTATTAAACGTTCTTACGCGTTAATTAAATAGTGGCGAATCGCCACAGATAAATTAGAAACCTCTCTGTATATTCAGAGAGGTTTTTTATTTGTCCCTTTTTTTTTTTAAAATTAAATGTTATAAGTAAGTAGATAAACACCTAATTTTAGATTAACCTACTGTTTCTTTTTTTTAGTTTTTAAACTCAACAATGTCAGTTCGAGCGCAGTCGAGAACTATTAGATTAAAAAATTAGGTTTCTACTGCGTTCAACCAGACATATTGCTTATTTTTAAACTAAATTCTATACAAATAATTAATTACATCTATTAATTCTTTCTGTCCTTTCGAATTTCATAATTATGCTACAATGAAACTTACACACACCAACACATTACCAGAAATTGGCACTAGTCATAATGACGATATCAAGAAGAAAGTATTTATCGAAAAAGGAGAAATCCCTCAATTAATGATGTTTGGTGCTGCAACTTTTACTCCTGGTCAATCTGTAGAAACGCATAAACATGATACCATGTACGAAGTTTTTTATATACAATCTGGTAAAGCAGAATTTATTGTGAATGATAAAAAAATGATTGTAGTTCCGGGTGATTGTATCACAATTGAACAAGGTGAATTTCATTCCATGAATAATCCTTTTTTAGAAAATGTAACATGGGTTTATTTTGGAATTGCTACAGACTAGCAGACTAAATTTAAAGATTTCTTTTTGCTTTTAAAAATACGTTTTCTTCACTATCATAAAGCTGCTTTAAAATTCCATTTTGTAAATTCAAAATCATTTTTCTGATTAAAACTGTAACTAAACTTAACTTTTTTTATTGCTGATAAAAATCACAAACCTCACTGCGTATTCAGAGAGGTTTTTTGTTTGATTTTGTCAAGAAAAAAGGGTAAATTCGTTTGACTTCTGATAAAATGAATTGAAACTTATTTTATTGTTGGAATTGTAAATAATGTAAAAATGACCTCAGATTCAATAATAAATATTGATTTTTTCAGAACTATATTATCAGTAATAATTGGTGGAGTTATTTCCTTAACTTCAGTTTTATTAATCGAATTACGAAAAAGTAAAAAAGATAAAACCGAAAGACAAAAAGCTTTATACGCCAAATTAATTGGGACGCTAAACTCTTTGAGAAGAATTGAAAAAACTTGTATTCAAGATGATATGGGATATGCTTATAATAGGCAGTGTTTTGAGATGACAAAAGATGACATTAGCAAAAGACAAGCAGAATATCACTTGCAAAGAAGAAACGATGCTATTTTAAATATGAATAGTAAAGCAGAAGAATTTGATTCTTTATGTATCCAGTATGAATTAGAATACGGAACGGACACAGTTTTCGACAAAGTGACTCAAGAATTGAAAAACTGGCCAAGACCTAAAAAGATAAGATACTTTGAGGTTGTTTCTTTGGATGAGTTAAATAAAAACTATGAGAATGACACTAAAAAATTGTCAAATTATGCTCAAGAATATTGGGATAAAAGAATAAAAACATTGATTATTCATATTAAAGACAAACTTAAATAAACACTATTTACAGCAATGTATAAAAATAATAGCTCAATTTTAGGCTTAGAAAAAGGTCTTTTCAAGTTTACTACGTCTGATTTTCCTGCGGAAAATCCTCGCACGTAAACCCGTAACTATTCTTATACTAAACGTTAAACAAACCACTTCCATTTCTTCAAAAGATAATAAAATGAAAAATTACACTTTACTAATCATCCTAAGTCTACTAATTTTAAGCTGTAATAAAGAGAAAGAAGTAAGCTCTGTAGATTTTAATAATTGGTCTAAAAAACACTTAGCAATCAACACAAAAGATTCTTTAGAATATGGTAAATCTTATTTATCTGTATATTCTCAAATTTACAGTGTTTCAGAACATAAAACCCATAGTTTAACTGCTATGGTTAGTTTGCGGAATACAAGCGACACAGACACCATCTATTTATTAAAAGCTGAATATTACGATACCAAAGGAAAACTAGTATATTCTTATTTTGATAAAACAATATTTTTAGCTCCTTTAGAAACTACAGAAATTATCATTGATGAAGTAGAAAAAAATGGAGAAACGGGTTCTAATTTTATTTTCGAATGGAAAATACCTAAAGATTGTCCAGAACCTTTATTTGAAGGAATCATGAATTCTACCAAAGGTCAACAAGGATTGTCTTTTACCACACAGTCTAGAAGAATTAAATAAAAATAAACAGTAAATTTATCTTTTTAAAATGATATTTTATGAAGTGGAAAGGAAATAGAAAGAGTTCTAATGTAGAAGATAGAAGAGGCGCTTCTTCTGGTGGTAGTTCTGGTGGTTTAGGCAGTTTAAGTCCTATGATAATTGGGCTTCTATTAAAATTAGTGACTTCTAAAAAAGGGTTAATTATTGTAGGTATTGTTTTGGCTGTTATGTATTTTACAGGAAACAACCCCTTAAACTTTATTACAGGAAACACTAGTAACCAAATAGAATCTTCAACTACTTACAAAGGAACAGCTAAAGAAAATGAGTTGGCAGAATTTAGTAACCAAGTTTTAAGAAGTACAGAAGATGTTTGGAACACAATTATACCAAATTATAGAGAACCTACTTTAGTTCTTTTTACAGGCTCTGTAAGTTCTGCTTGTGGAAGTGCTTCTAGCGCAACTGGTCCTTTCTATTGTCCTGGTGATGAAAAACTATACATCGATTTAAGTTTTTTTGAAGAAATGGAAAGAAACTTAAATGCTCCTGGAGATTTTGCACAAGCGTATGTAATTGCGCACGAAGTTGGCCATCACATTCAAACCATAACAGGTATCAGTAAAAAAGTACAAGCTTTACGAGGTAAAGTGAGTCAAACAGAATATAACAAATACTCTGTTATGTTAGAATTACAAGCAGATTTTTACGCTGGTGTTTGGGCGCATCATTCTCAAAAAGATAATTTAATTTTAGATGACAATGATTTAGAAGAAGCATTAAACGCAGCAAATGCTATTGGAGACGATCGTTTGCAAAAACAATCTACAGGACGCGTTGTTCCAGATTCTTTTACCCACGGAACTTCTGCGCAAAGAATGCGATGGTTTAAAAAAGGTTTTGATACTGGTGATGTTAACCAAGGTGATACTTTTAGTGCAAGTTCTTTATAATTTTTAATTTATTACTCCATTATGATTTCAATTAAAAAAGCAGCTTTAGAAGATGTTAAAGCATTAGCTAAAGTTGGTGAAAAAGCATTTTTAGTTCCACATAAAGAAGCCATTCCGAAGGAAATGATGGATGCTTATATTAGTACTAGTTTTAACGAACAAAACTTAATTGAAGAGATAACCAATAAGAAGTTTCAATATCATTTAATTTTTAAAAATGATGTTTTAGCTGGTTATTCTAAGATTATTATCAATTACAAAAACGAAAACATAAAGGAAACCAATGTTACAAAAATGGAACGTTTGTACTTATTGGAAGAGTTTTATGGTACTGGTTTAGGTAAACAATTATTTACACACAATTTAGAGTTAGCCAAACAACAAAATCAAAAAGGTATTTGGTTATATGTATGGATAAAAAACTACAAAGCAATCGATTTTTATAAAAAAGCAGGCTTTAAAAAAATAGCAGATTATGATTTTCCTCTTTCTAAAACAGAAACGAGACCTAATGATGTTTTTTACTTAGAGTTTTAAGTTTAAAATAACCTCATAAAAAAAGCTTCAGAATAACTCTGAAGCTTTTTTGTTTCCTTAAAATAAGAAGGTTATTTTTTAACCATTGTCATCTTAATTGTAGACTTTAATTCTTGTCCGCTTACTGACATATTCATATCAATTGTAGAGTTTTCAGGAATTCCAGAAGCTTTATCAATATTCATATTTCCAGAAATTGTTCCGGTTGCCATTCCAGAAACATCACCAGATAAGTCTAAAACAATCTTATCACTTGAGATAGATTTTACAGTATAAAGAAAATCCATTTTCATACCTTTTTCTTCTTTAGTCATTGTCCAAGTACTACCAACACTTACTGCTTCTGTAGGATATACAACATTACTAGATTGTTTTGCCATATCTTCTACTCCAGGGATGCTTGGCTCAACTTTAACTTCTAAAATTTCACCCAAGTTATTTCCTTTAGCTGATATAAGAGCACTTAACATTGGTCCCATTTGAGCTTTCATCATCTTACCAGTTTCATCTAACTCTTCATCACTTTTAGTAGAATCAAAACTCATTGCTTGTCCACCTTGCAACATGTCCATAGTCATTTTAGTGAATTTCATTTCACTATCATAAGTATCACCATTTACATCTAAAACTTTTATATCCATATTAATAAGCATTCCCATAGACATTACAGTTCCCATTTCTTGAGAAATGTTCATTTCAACATCATAAGTAGCTCCTTTTTCATAGTTTAATCTAAGTAATGTAGCATCCTGCGCTAAGCTTAAGTTTGCAGAAATCACTAGAAATAAAATTAACAATTTTTTCATTTTTTTTAATTTAGTTTTATAATTATTTATATACAACGAATATAATATTTTGAAACAAAAAAACGCTCACAAATTGTGAGCGTTTTTAGTATAATTGTATTTATTTTAAAACTAGAAGTCTTGGTTTATATCCCAAGCTTCTAAAATATCTTTTAAAGTTTTAATAAACATTCCGCCTAAGGCACCATTTACAACTCTATGATCATAAGAATGTGATACAAACATTTTTTGTCTAATTCCAATAAAGTCACCTTCTGGAGTTTCTATAACCGCAGGTACTTTGCTAATAGCTCCTAAAGCCAAAATAGCAACCTGTGGTTGATTAATAATTGGCGTTCCCATAATAGAACCGAAACCACCAACATTAGTAACCGTATAAGTTCCACCTTGAATATCATCTGGCTTTAAAGCATTATTTCTTGCTCTTGTAGCTAAATCATTTACTGCTTTGGTAATTCCTACTAAACTTAGTTGATCTGCATTTTTAATAACAGGAACAATTAAGTTTCCGTCTGGTAATGCAGCAGCCATTCCTAAATTTATATTTTTCTTTTTAATAATGGTATCACCATTAACAGCAATATTAATTAAAGGATATTTTTTAATTGTAGTAGCAATTGCTTGCATAAAAATTGGTGTAAAAGTTAATTTCTCACCTTCTCTTTTAAGAAAAGCATCTTTAACTTTATTTCTCCATTTTACAATATTGGTAACATCAATTTCTATAAATGATTGTACATGCGCAGAAGTCTGTATAGAATCTACCATGTGCTTAGAAATCAATTTCCCCATTCTACTCATTTCTATAATTTCATCCTCTCCATTTACAGAAATCGGAGCTACTTTAGCAACTGTTTTCTCTATTTTTTTAGGAGCATCAGATTTAATAGTAGCATTAGTTTTAACAGCATCTTGAGATGGTGTTTCTTTAACAGCTTTACCTTTATTTTCTATATAAATAAGAATATCTTCTTTAGTAACTCTATCATCTTTACCAGAACCAGAAATAGATTCTAATTCACTCATAGAAATACCTTCCGTTTGTGCAATATTTCTAACTAAAGGTGAATAAAATTTACCAGAATCAGAAATCTTAGCAATTGGTGTAGAAACTGTATCAACAGCTTTTTCAATCGTTTTTTCCATTTCTTCCACTGGAGATTTTTCTGCATTACTAGTTGCAACAACGGGTTCTGTACCAGAACCTTCTCCTTCTATTTCTATAATTGCTATGGTTGCACCAACTGCAACAACATCATCTTGTTCAAATAAAACTTCTATTAATGTACCAGCAACTTCAGAAGGAATTTCTGAGTCTACTTTATCCGTAGCAATTTCTACCACGGCTTCATCTAATTCAATGGTATCTCCAACTTCTTTTAACCAAGAAGTTATCGTTGCTTCTGCAACACTCTCTCCCATTTTAGGTAATTTCAATTCAAATCTTGCCATTTCTATCTCATTTTTCAGTATGCAAAAGTACTAAAAATCGTTGATTTTTTAGTCTTTTTAATCTAATAAAAAAATAAACATTAAAACAAACTTTACATTATTCATAATAAAACTGTTTTAAAATTCAATATTAATGAATTTAATTTAGTTAAAAAATAATTTTAATGTATTTTATACAATATTAGTTAGTAATACAACTTTATATTTTCACTAGAACAAAATAGGTAATCAACTTAAACAAGCTACTTTAAAATTTAGATAAATAATCGATTCTAACATTTACCCATAAATTTTAAGATAGAAAAAAGAAATAAAATTAACTTTAGCTCTATAAATACCTATTTGAATTGATTCTTTTCTAATACAGAATTCAATAAACATCAAATTACACTCTCTAAAAAAAATAACTCTAAATTATTTATTATTAAAAGAATAAAAAATTAATTCTAAAGTCCCCCAAAAACAGCAGCTATAATTACCAAAGCATATAAAGATATGGTTATAATGGTAAATACACCTATAAATTTATAGTGAGATTTTAACATCTCAAAGGCTTTTGCTAAAGTTTCATCATTTTTTGTAGCCAATGCACTTTTCATTTTATTAGAAAATAGCAATAAATAATACACCGGAAAAAAATATATAATGGCCAGTACCAAATAAGCTATCGTCATTGTCAATCCTAAACCCTCTGGCATACCAGGTTGCATTTTGCTTGCCAAATTAAAAATAGTAGTTGCAAAAACAGCAAAAAGCACCATTATTGCTATAAAAACAAAACCAATAATAGCTAAGAATTTAGCCCATTTAGCAGTTTCTTTTAAAAAATTCTTAGAAGCACTTGTTAATGTAAGTTGTTCTAATTGTGTAATAGGATTATGTATCATAAAATAAATTATAAGATTTCTTTCTTTCAAAAATAGACAAAAAAAAGAAGCCACGAATTCACAATTAAAACTTTGTGCATCCGTGGCTAAAATTATATCTAAAAAGTTATTCCTTTATAGTAATCTCAAATATTTTAAAGCTATTTAAATTCTGAAATCGTATTTTTAATAATTGAAATACATTCCATTAATTGTGCTTCATTCATCACCAACGGTGGTGCAAAGCGGATAATATTTCCATGCGTAGGTTTCGCTAATAAACCGTTCTCTTTTAATTTCATACAGATATCCCAAGCAGTAGAACTATCTTCAGAATCATTAATTAAAATTGCATTTAACAAACCTTTACCTCTAACAGATTCTACTAAATGATTGTTTTTACAAAATTCAGTTAATTCAGCTCTAAAAATAATACCTAAAGCTTCTGCATTTTCAGCTAAGTTTTCTTCGGCAACAACTTCTAATGCAGCAATTGCAACAGCTGCAGCAACAGGATTCCCTCCAAATGTAGAACCATGATTACCAGGTCCAATAACATCCATAATATTATTATTCGCTAAAACAGCCGAAACAGGATATGCTCCACCGCTTAACGCTTTACCTAAAATTAAAATATCTGGTTTCACATTCTCATGATCTACAGCCAACATTTTACCTGTTCTTGCTATTCCTGTTTGTACTTCATCTGCAATAAAAAGCACGTTATACTCAGCACACATTTTTTTAGCTGCAGCCAAATATCCTTCAGAAGGCACGTAAACACCAGCTTCACCTTGTATAGGTTCCACTAAAAAAGCCGCAATATTGTTACTACTCTCTAAAACCTCTTGTAACTCTTGTAAATTATCATATTCAATTTTGATAAACCCTTTGGTATAAGGACCAAAATTCTTTTTAGCCACCGGATCATTAGAAAACGAAATAATAGTAGTAGTTCTACCATGAAAATTATTCTCACAAACAATAATATCTGCCTTATTTTCTTTAATACCTTTTACTTCATACGCCCATTTTCTGGCAATTTTTAAAGCAGTTTCAACCGCTTCTGCACCAGTATTCATTGGTAATAATTTGTCAAAACCAAAAAGTTCTGTTGCAAATTTCTCATATTTACCCAATACATCATTATAAAAAGCACGCGAAGTTAAAGTCAAGGTTTGAGCTTGATTTACCATTGCAGCTACAATTTTCGGGTGACAATGCCCCTGATTTACAGCAGAATATGCTGATAAAAAGTCATAATATCTTTTTCCTTCTGCATCCCAAACATAAACACCTTCTCCTCTACTCAACACCACTGGAAGTGGATGATAGTTATGTGCTCCATATTTGTTCTCTAATTCAATCGCTTCTTTCGAAGTTAATTTGTCTAAAACAGTCATTTTTTTCGTTTTAAATGTTTATAATAAAATAACCATTCCTGTTCTACCTTTATCTTTTCAGCAAATACTGAAAACTCAGCGTGGGAAAGAAATCATCCCCGAAGTTCAGCAAAAGTAATCAATTAATAACTTAACTTAAAAATTATTTGGGCGTTACCTAAAGGTCGTGCTTTACACTATATCTTTTTTTTATTTAGTATATAAAAACATAGGTAAGATAATTATTTTATTTCACTTTTAATAACAATAGTTATCAAAAAAGGATGCCGTTTCAATCACTAACGCAAAAAATAAGAAAGTATATAATAATGGTTATAAAATAGCAAACTTGATTAAGACAATCTATCTATAAAAAATTGTCTAACAGTTTTAAAAAATATACAAAACTAGTTTAGGTGACTCTCCTTACTTAAATTGTATCTTTATAAGAATCTAAGAATAAATTCAGCTTAAAGATAAAAGGACAATTCTTATTTAAAATGATACCATTAATGAAAAACAAATTTTACAACCAATTTTTCATTTAGACCTTTTCGGAAAAATAACATAAGAATGTAAAGTATCGTGATGCTAAGCAAATGAGACTAATAAAGGCTAGTATTATTTTAGATAGAGTACTTACACTTAGTTTGTCATTTCGACCTTTTCGGGAGGAATCCAACAATGTATATCATACTCTAATCAAGTATATGAGATTTCTTCTGATGTAAAAATGACCACCTAGATATTTTTATATAATGTGATAAAAAAAATAACTCTGATTTCACTTTAAAACAAAAAACTCAATTCCAAAGAATTAATGTAAAGTTAAAATAAATTCAGATTGACAAATAACTAGAATACACGCAAGGCTAGTGCTCGTTTGTAACGAGTACCATCATAGATAAACAGATTTTACACCAGTTTGTCATTTCTACCTTTTGGGGAGAAATCATCTAACAATGTAAAGTATTCTATAATCAAATATATGAGATATCTCTTGCCGTCGAAATGACAATTTAAATAGTTTTATATAATGTGATAAAAAAAAGACTATGGTTTCATTATAGCACATAAAAAAACTCAATTCCAGAGAATTAAGGTAAACCTATAATAAATTAAGATCGATAAAAAATAAAGATTCCCGCAAGGCTAGTGCTCGTTTGTAACGAGTACCATCATAGATAATTAATTTTTACATACAGTTTGTCATTTGAGCTTTTTGAGAGAAATCACATAACAGTGTAAAAGATTGTATTATCAATCATGTGAGATTTCTACTATCATAGAAATAACAACATAGATAGTTTTATATAATGTGCTAAAAAAATAACTCTGATTTCACTTTAAAACAAAAAACTCA
>NZ_WTLD01000008.1:73907-192935 GCF_011379025.1 Polaribacter sp. 11A2H | reverse complement strand
ATGTGATTTCTCCAAAAAGGTCGAAATGACAAAACTGTATGAAAACAAACTCAATAATTGTCACTTCGAAGTATTGAAAAGTCGCATAACAGTGATAACTCAGCAATACTTAACAAGCATTATATGATTTCTCCCAAAAGGTCGAAATGACAAAACTGTATGCAAAAAAATACTGTTTGATACTGCCTACTGAAAACTGAATACTGGCTTCCTACAAATTATAACCAATAGAAAACATTACAATTCTTGGTAAAATAAAGGTTTTACGGTCTGATATTAAATAATCTGAAAAACTGTTGCTTTGTTTAAACTGTGCATTAAACATATTTTGAACACTTATTTTATAAGACCAAGAGGAGTCTTCATTTTTATAAGACAAAGTAGTGTTTGCTATTTCATACACATTTTTTTGCCCCAATGTTTTATTCTGATAATTGCTTAACCTATAATCGAAATTAAAAATAAAGCCTTTTAAAAAATCATAATCTACGGTTACAAAAGGTTCTGTAGTTATAAATTTTGAGGTTGAATTACTAGAAATAAATTTACCAATATCTCTACTAACACCAACTTCTATGGTTGGGAAATTATCGAACATAGTTTCGAAACCGACTTCGTAATTATAACTATTATTTTTATTGGTTTGTGTATTTCCATTTAACTCTTGTAGGTATTTATTGTTACTAAAACCAACATCAAACTTATATTTTATTTTTTTTATACTTTTCTCTAAATGCACATTTCCTCTAATATCTTCGGATGGATTGTCGAACATTTTTACCGTTAAAAACTGATTGACATCATTAAAATCTACCGTATTTCTAACACCTTTTATCTGTTTGTTATAATTTAAGTTTGCAAACAACATTAAACCTCTGTACAAACTAAATCTACTATAATAAATACGAGCAGCATGATATAAATTGTTCTCTAAGTTTTCGTTTCCTTTAAAAACCGAATTATACGATTGTAAATAAAACCGATTGGCAAATTTTTCTACATCAGAAAAAGATGTTTTTAAATTATAATTCAGTTGTATTTTTTTTGATTTATTAAACTCAATTTTAGCTAAAAAATCAGGTAAAACAATCCATTTGTTGTTTTCTAATTGGGTTTGTTTGTTTAAGTTCCATTTATAATTGTGCAACTCAACACCTTGTTTTAGTGTAAAAATTCCGGTTCTAAATTTGTAATGCATTCCTACAAAGAAATCGTTTAACTTTAAATTTAAATCATTCCCAAAATCATCCGAAGAAAAGTTATTTGTGGTTCCGTTGTCTAACGTCTGAAAATCATCACTTAAAAAATCTTCGTTTAAAAACTTATTACCTAACGTTGTATAAATATGATTGCTATTGTTAATTTCCCAAAAGTGTTTAAAAACTGCATCAATATTTTGTTCTTTGGTATTTTTAAGTTGATGAATTCTTAACAAGTCTTGATCTGCATCCGCAGGAATTAAACCTTGTAAAATAGCATCTTGCGTTTGCCAGTAATTGGTTTTATCACTTTTATTAAACACATAATTAAAAACGGATGAAAACGTGTGTTTATCGTTCTGTCTTTTGTGCCATTCTATATTTTGGTTGATATATGTTGCCGTTAAATCTCTATCTGTAGCAATGGTATTTGTATTGGCATTTATTAAAGAAGCAACTGTATTATTTTTAGTGTTATTGGTTCTTTTTACTTGGGTTCTTGCGTACCATTTTTCTTTACTATTTGGTGTGTATTCTATATTAAGGTTCCCAATTCCTAATAAATTATCTGTAGCTGTTCTGTTTGTTTTTTGCTCTGTAAATGTGGTGTATTCATTTTGGTTTTCTATAAAACTACTGGTATTTGTATTAGAAAAAATAGCGTAACCCGAAATATCTAGTTTAGAAGTTGCCGTTTTTGTAATATTTAACGCACCAAATTTTTGGTTGCTAGATACTAGATCATTGCTTTCCATAAACTGAGAAAAATCGCCACCTTTCCAACTAAAATTTCCGCTAAAAATGGAATTCATTCCGCCAGAAAAACTCATATAATCTCTAAACGTAAATGTTTTTTCGCCAATATTATTGATGTTTCCTATAAAATTGACATTGGTTTTGGGTGAATAATAAAATAAATTAGCACTTGTTTTATAAAAGTCTTTATTCCCTTTTCCTGCCTCTATATCACCAAAAAGAAAACGTTTTTTATCTTCTTTTAGTTTGATGTTCATAGCAGTTTCATCAGAATCTGTGAGTCCTTTTAAAAAAGCAACTTCGTTATAATTATCGATTACTTCTATATTACCAACAGCATCTGCAGGAATGTTTTCTACAGCCAATTTAGAATTACCACCAAAAAACTTCTTGCCATCTACTAACATTTTGGTAATCTTCTTGCCTTGTACGGTAACCGTTCCGTTTTTATCTACTTCTACACCTGGTAATTTTTTTAACACATTTTTTAGTTTGCGTTCTGTTCCGTTTACAAATTTATCGGTTTTATAAGTAGTTGTGTCTCCTCTAACAGTTACAGGCATTTCTATAACTACCTCATCTAATTGCTCTGAAGATTGTTGTAAAACAAAGTCTTTTTTAGTAGTTTTTAAGGCTATAAATTGATGTTCTACAGGTTTATACCCTAAATAAGAAATACTAATAGAAATGGTGTCTCCTTTTTCTAATAACAACTTATAATAGCCTTCGTTATCTGTTATGGCAAATTGTAAGTTTTTAGAAACGTCTTTCGGTTTTGCTATTACATTTGCATACGGCATTGGGGTTTGTAAACTATCTTTTACAGCGCCTGAAAGGGTTACTTTTTGGGCAAATAAAGAAGTAGAAATAATAATAAAAAAAAGTAATGATAGAAAGTGATTTAATTTCATATATGATTATCTTTTTTTATAAAATTCGGAAAATGATGTTCTTTTTAAAATGTCAAATTCTTTTCTAGAAAGTTTTTTTATTTTTTTCGGTTCTTTTATTATAATCTTTCCAATTGGGTTTAATTCTATTTTTATAGCCGTAATAACTATTGTATTTTTACTAATCTCTAAAATTACGCCAGGTAAACCAAAATAATTCATAACTCCGTAACTGTATGGGATTTTTGGAGTGTACCAAGCTTCTAAAGTTATTTTTTCTGTTTTTTTATTTCTTAAAACGGCTTTGTAACATAAAAACCCTCCGATCTTTTTAGTTTCTTGTTTTAACTCCCATATTGGCATTAAGTTTTGTATCAAAAAACACTCGCCTAATAAATAACAATCCAGAGTATTATTTTCATAGCTCATAACATTGTTAGATGTGTAGTATTTTTTTGAACTTCCTGACATAAGATATGTAAAGTTAAATTCTTCTTTATTTGTTAAATCCATTTTTTTTATAGCATGATATTCTGAAGCTACACTATTAAAATTCAATATTACTTTAACATCTTTTGCCTTTTTATAAAGTTCATTTACATGTTTTCTTATGTGTTTTTTATTCTTTTTACCTTTTTCTTGAATATAAGCTAAGGCCTTTTTGGCTGAAGCAAGGTATGTAATTCTCCCTTCGATGTTTTGTGAATGAAAAACAATTACATTTAAAAATAAAAAAATTAACAAATTGATATATTTTTTATTCATTTTATAAATAATTTTATACCCTCAATTTTTTTTAAACATTGAGGGTATTATTTTTTAATATTATTAACAACCTCTAAGACAACCAGTGTAATACCTCATATAAATTTCCATATACATGTCGTCATCGTTAGGATGGTCACCTATATCTTCTGCAATCTCATAAGTATTACCTCTAGCCCATCTTACACAACCACCAGCACAACCAAAATCTTCGACGATTTCAATAGCCTTTGCTGTTGTTGTAATCGGTGTTTCAGTCGAAACATTCGCATTCATCATAGTTCCTGTTGCAAAAACAAAAACCATTGCTAAAATTAATTTTTTCATAATATAAAATTTGTAATCCAAACTTTAAATTTGGATTCTTTGATTTAAAAATATTTAGAGGTTTATATGAGTTAACAAGTTTAAATATCTCTAAAAACTTGTAGAAAAAGGGTTACTTTTCAGATTCCTCTTCGTTCCTCATTCGGAATGACACTCGTTTCATTTTTATATTTCTTAATTCCGCAAGCGGAGGTTTTTTGTTTTCGTTATCCATATCAATAGCTTATTAGTTCTAAGTGAGATTTCTCATAAGTTTATATTGAGCGTAGTCGAAATACCAAAAAAAGGAGCATTTCGAAATGACAATTGTCTTTATTTTACAATTGTTCTATGCTATAACATTAAAAAAACAACTGTTTGTGAGATTCCTCAATCGCCCAAAAAGGCTCATTTCGGAATGACACATGAGTATTATTTAAAAGATTACTTCATCTAAAACTATTTGTATTGACATTTTTTTTGGGGGAGACGAAAGAAATTTTCTTTTTCATAACAATTTCTTTTTCCAAATTTGGGAAATATATTTTATAACACCAAAAAATCCTTTCCTCTTTTTAGATTAACTGTTTTCAGGGAGTTAGCTTCACTGAAAACAGTTAGTCCAAAAAGGAAATAAAAAAAAGCTTGACTAATTGTTATGAAATACTTTAGGCTCTTCTATTAAAAAAGAGTTTTTAAACAATCTTTTACAGTGCTTAAAAAGGTTACTTTTTATGAAGAACAAAAGTTGAAATATTAAAAAGTAATAAAATCAGTAGCGTATTTTTTAACATAAAAAATTATTAATGAATTTATATACCTTTATTTTTTTGCAATGTTGATGATGCTTTTTCTTGATATTCCTTTTCGGTTACCTTAATCCCTTTTGTTGGTTTTTCTATTTTTATTTCTTCTTTAGGATTTAACATGATTTTTTTTGCATAATAAATTTTCTTATAAACCTCTAGCTCTAATATTAAACCAGGTAAACCATCATAACCTAAAGGACCAAAAGAAATTGGTATTTTTGTTGTAAACCAAGCTGTAATTAAATGTTTTCTACCTTTAGTGTTTACAATAATCTCTGTTGTAGCTTTAAAACATTCGAATTCTCCTATTTTTTTAGTTTCTTTTTGTATTTCCCATTTCAACTTAGGTTTTGTAATTAAAAATAATTCTCCAAAAGCATTTAATTGTAAAATCCGTTTATCTTTATTATAGTAAACTCCTTTATCATATGGCCCAGGACCTAATTGTTTTTTATGATTACTTTCAGACTCTAATAATGGTTTCATTGTAAAAATTCCAATATTATTATCAACCCTAAGTTCGAAAGTTAATTTTTTTTCACCTTCTGCATATAGTTCATACATTTTTTGAAATCTTTTATACTTTTCTGGGGTTTCTTTCATTCTCTGTTTATCCTTTTCAGTTAAAACCCTTTTCTTAGATTTTTTTCCGTATTCAATTACCCCTCTAGAATTTTGTGAATTGGTATTAAAAAAAAAGAGCAATACAAAAGGTATTATTAATATTTTATTCATAATTTTTTATTTTAAAAGGTTGCTAGTAAAACTAACAACCTTTGTTTATTATTTACGCACAATGTGTTTCATAGTATTCGTTCATATAAAACCATTCTGAATATTCACTATACCCCATGTCAGTTCCATACTCCCAAGCTTCCGAGAAACAATCATCTGCTTTTTCAATAGTTCTTGTTATTTGTGTAGTTATTTCTTTGTTAGAAGTATTCGCATTCATCATAGTTCCTGTTGCAAAAACAAAAACCATTGCTAAAATTAATTTTTTCATAATATAAAATTTGTAATCCAAACTTTAAATTTGGATTCTCTGATTTAAAAATATGTAGAGTTTTATATGAATTAACAAGTTTAAAATTCTCTAAAAACTTGTAGAAAAAGGTTCTCACATTAATCAGATTTCTCAATCGCTAAAAAAGCTCATTTCGAAATGACTATCGTTTTATTTTATATTTCTTAACTCAAATATAACTAAACAGTTAGTTTTAACTAATTATTTAGTTATAAATATTCAAAATAGTTGCGAAATCTCCCTTTTTTAAAAGCAACTTATAATAGCCTTCGTTGTCTGTAATTGCAAATTGTAAGTTTTTAGAAACGTCTTTAGGTTTTGCGATTACATTTGCATACGACATTGAGTTTTGCAAACTGTCTTTTACAGATCCTTAAAGGGTTACTTTTTGGGAGAAGCCTGTAGTTGATAAAGCAAAAATAAATAGGAGGTTCTTTTTTATGAAGTTTTTTATTTTTATTCTTGTAATTTTATACATTTAATTACCAAAAACACTCTTTTTGGCTTTACCAATAATTTTTTTAAATTCTTCTAGAGTTACAAATTCTCCTCCTTTTGGCTCAATTACATGTACCTCATCTTTTGGGTTTAATATAATTTTCTTGACTCTAAAAATAGATCTACTTATTTCTAATTCAAGAATTAAACCAGGTAAACCATATTCTCCTTTTGGACCAAAACTAACAGGTATTTCTGGAGTATACCAAGCAATTACTTTTTCATTAGCTCTAGTAGCCTTTAAAACTTTGTATCCATTAATGGTTTTAGTTTCTTGTGTTAATTTCCATTCTAAAAATTCATTAGGATATATAAAGCAATCACCTAAGGATTCACAATTTTTTATTAAGTATTTTTTATCTTTATCATTGTAATAGTATTTATTAGTGCCTCCAGCATTTATTTTAGCTATTGATAAACCTACATCATTATCATCTATATTCATATTATCATCTACCTCATAAATACCACTACCATTTTTAAATGTAATTTTTGAATTGATTGGTTTTGCCTGAAAATAAACTTTATCTAACGTTTTTATAAGTTCTTTATTTTTTATTGAATCTTTCTTCTTTTTTAAATATTCTTTTAGAATTTTTTCACTTATTGTTGATTCGTAATATACGATTCCAGAAAAATTAGATTGCCCCCAAATAATTGAAGATGTAAAAAATAACAATACTATTGTAAACTTGTTTTTCATCCTTTTAGCTTTTTTGTTAAGAAATATATTATTAAAAAAAATCTAGAAACTTTTAAATTCCTAGATATTAAACTATTCATTTTTATTTCATACAAATTGCATAAAATTTATTGTAATTCTCCATTAATTCACCTCCTACACCTCTGTCTGATTGATCTTCTGAGATTTCTAATGCTAACTGCCTTGCACCCCAATTACAATCACTAGCTTTTCCAAACTCCTCCACTACTTTAATAACTTCTTTTGTTGTTGGTAAAGTTTCATCATTAGTAGATGTTGCATTCATAAAACTCATTCCTAATGATAGTATAAAAACTTAATATAACTTTTTTCATAATATAAAGTTTTGTTACCTAAATATTATTTAGGTTAATTGATTTAAAAATATTTAGAGCTTTATATGAGTTAACAAGTTTAAAACTCTCTAAAAACTTGTAGAAAAAGGTTTACTTTTCAGATTCCTCTTCGTTCCTCATTCGAAATGATACTCGTTTCATTTTTATATTTCTTAAATCCGCAAGCGGATATTTTTAGTTTTAATTAGATTATATTTTTTCTTAGATAGCACTTGTTATAAATAAAATTTCTCATAAGTTTAATTTGAGCGTAGTCTAAATACCAAAAAAAAAGGCTCATTTCGGAATGACAAAACTGTATCATTTAAAAAAATACTTGGTGTAAAACTATTTGTGTTAACACTGTTTTATTTAGGGGAAGAAATTTTCTTTTTCATAGCAATTTCTTTTGTTAAAATTGGGAAATAAATTTTATAACACCAAGAAATTCTTTCCTCTTTTTGGACTAACTGTTTTCAGTGAGTATAAAAAATTAAAAAAACGATATTTTTTTACAGTTGAAATTTATTCAATAAAAAACTCCTTAGATTAATCTCTAAGGAGTTTGTATCTTCTAAAGACTTTAGAAGTCTATATAGACTATAACTAGTTTATATTTTTTGTGGAAATAAATTTCTTTTCATAGCAATTTTCCCAGAGTACAAAAGTCGGAAAGATTCTCATAGTTAACAAGAAATCCTTTCCTCTTTTTGGACTAACTGTTTTCAGTGAGAACGCCTCACTGAAAACAGTTAGTCTAAAATGGAAATAAAAAAAACCTTTTTTAGCATTATATTTGATGTAAGAAAAAGAAAAAAGAAAATGCTAAGAAAAATTACTATTGAAAACCCTAAAGATAAAGCAATCAATGTTCTACAGAAAATTGTTACGAGAAGACAAGAATTAGGACTCTCACAAACAGATTTGGCAATTCAATTAAACATGACCACAAGTGGATATTTTAAAATAGAAAAAGGAGACTCTAAACTAGATCTTTTAAGGCTATTTGCAATTGCAGAATGTTTAGATATAGAGGTTAAATCACTTTTTTAAAAGGTAAAATATCTGTTTTTATTATAAAACAAAACCCCGAAACTAATAATTAGCTTCGGGGTTTTTATATTTATAAATTTACTTTAAGATTGCCTTGTAAAAACTAGCAATGACAAATTATAAATTAGCTTTCATCAACTCTCTATTCATACGAGCTATATTGTCTAAAGAAATTCCTTTCGGGCATTCTACTTCACAAGCTCCTGTATTTGTACAGTTTCCAAAACCTTCTAAATCCATTTGTGCAATCATGTTTTTTACACGATCTGCCGCCTCTACTTGTCCTTGTGGCAATAAAGCATACTGAGATACTTTTGCGCCTACAAATAACATTGCAGAAGAGTTTTTACACGTTGCCACACAAGCACCACAACCAATACAAGTTGCTGCATCCATAGCGTCATCTGCTGCGTGTTTAGAAATTGGTAGTGAGTTTGCATCTTGTGTATTACCAGAAGTGTTTACAGAAATGTAACCACCAGACTGCTGAATACGCTCAAAAGCCATTCTGTCTACTACTAAATCTTTTATTACAGGAAATGCTGCTGCTCTAAATGGCTCTATTGTAATAGTATCGCCATCTTTAAACATACGCATGTGTAACTGACAGGTAGTAATACCTCTATCTGGTCCATGAGCTTCTCCGTTAATATATAAAGAACAAGCACCGCAAATACCTTCTCTACAGTCATGATCAAAAGCAACTGGCTCTTCGCCACCGTTTACTAATTGTTCATTCAAAACATCCATCATTTCTAAAAAAGACATGTGCTCTGAAATATCATTCACTTTATAGTCTACCATTTGACCCTTTGAACCAGCGTCTTTTTGTCTCCAAATTTTAAGTGTTAAATTCATTTTGTCTTTCTTATTTGTATGAACGTTGTTTCAATTCAATATCGTTAAACTCTAATTCTTCTTTGTGTAAAACTGCATCTGCAGGTTCTCCCTTATATTCCCAAGCAGCTGCAAAAGCGAAATCTACATCGTTACGTTTTGCTTCTCCTTTTTGAGGTCCGTCTAATTCTGCCGATTCCTCTCTAAAGTGTCCTCCACAAGATTCTGCTCTCATTAAAGCATCTTTTGCAAACAATTCTCCTAATTCTAAGAAATCTGCAACTCTACCTGCTTTTTCTAATTCTGGATTCATTTCATTTGCAGTTCCAGGAACAGAAACTTCTTTCCAAAATTCTTCACGAATCGCTTTAATTTCGGCCATTGCCTCTGTTAAACCTTTTGCGTTTCTAGACATTCCTGCCTTATCCCACATTACTTTCCCTAATTTCTTATGGAAATAATCTACAGATTTTGTTCCTTTATTTTCAATAAAATGATTGATTCTTTCGGTAACTTCTTTTTCTGCTTCATCAAATTCTGGAGTTTCAGTTGAAATTTTTCCAGTTCTAATGTCATCAGATAAATAATCTCCAATTGTATAAGGTAAAACGAAATAACCATCTGCTAAACCTTGCATTAATGCTGATGCTCCTAATCTGTTTGCTCCGTGATCAGAGAAATTTGCTTCACCGATACAGTAACATCCAGGAATCGTTGTCATTAAGTTATAATCTACCCAAACACCACCCATTGTATAGTGTACCGCTGGATAAATCATCATTGGAGTTTCATATGGATTCTGATCTATGATTTTCTCATACATCTGAAATAAGTTTCCGTATTTTTCTCTAACAATTTCTTGTCCTAATTCTTTTATTTTTGCAGGTGATGCATCTTTTATATTATGAATCTTAGCTTGCTCTTCTCCATAACGTGTAAAAGCAGAAGCAAAATCTAAATAAACAGCTTCTCCAGTTGCATTTACTCCATAACCAGCATCACAACGTTCTTTTGCTGCTCTAGATGCAACATCACGCGGTACTAAGTTACCAAATGCAGGGTAACGTCTTTCTAAATAGTAATCTCTTTGGTCTTCTGTTAAATCTTTAGGCGTTTTCTTTCCCTCTCTAATCGCTAAAACATCTTCCATGTTTTTAGGAACCCAAATACGTCCATCATTACGTAAAGATTCAGACATCAATGTTAATTTAGACTGATAATCTCCAGAACGCGGAATACATGTTGGGTGAATCTGTGTATAACAAGGATTTGCAAAATATGCTCCTTTTTTATGAATTTTCCAAGCTGCAGTAGCGTTAGAACCCATTGCATTTGTAGATAAGAAATATACGTTACCGTACCCTCCAGAACCAATTACAACAGCATGTGCAGAATGACGCTCAATTTCTCCTGTAATTAAATTTCTAGCAATAATTCCTCTTGCTTTTCCATTAACAATAACAACGTCTAACATTTCATGTCTGTTAAACATCTCAATTTTACCACGAGCAATTTGTCTATTCATTGCAGAATAAGCTCCTAATAATAATTGTTGACCTGTTTGTCCTTTTGCATAAAAAGTTCTAGAAACTAAAACTCCACCAAAAGAACGATTGTCTAACAAACCACCATAATCACGTGCAAAAGGAACTCCTTGTGCCACACATTGATCAATGATATTTGCAGAAACCTCTGCTAAACGATATACGTTTGCTTCTCTAGAACGGTAATCTCCACCTTTTACAGTATCGTAAAATAATCTGTAAGTAGAATCTCCGTCTCCTTGATAATTTTTTGCAGCGTTGATACCTCCTTGTGCAGCAATTGAATGCGCTCTTCTTGGAGAATCTTGGTAAGCAAATGCTTTTACATTATAGCCTAACTCTGCTAATGTTGCTGCGGCAGAACCACCAGCTAATCCTGTACCTACAACAATAACGTCTATATTACGTTTGTTTGCAGGGTTTACCAAGTCAATTTTATTTTTATAATCTGTCCATTTATCTTTAATTGGACCTTGAGGTACTTTTGAATCTAAAGCCATATTGTATAGATTAATGGTTTAAGTAATGATAAATTGCAATAAAAATAAATCCTAAAGGAATTATAATTGAATATGCTTTACCTATTGTTTGTAATGTTTTTTTACGTCCGGATGTAGAACCCATAGACTGAAATGCTGATGTAAATCCGTGTGCCAAATGCAATCCTAAGAAAACAAAAGCAACAACATAAGCAGCAACTCTAACAGGGTTTACAAATTTATGCAACAATTCTTCGTGGTAACGATACCCTTCTACTCCTGGTATGGTACCAGACCAGTCTCCTTGAATAAATTTTGTGTTAATTTCTGGAAACCAAAAATCGATAAAATGTAAAATGATAAATGCTAAAATAGCAGCACCACTCCAAATCATGTTTCTACTCATCCAAGATGAATTAGCTGCACCATTGTTTTTTGCATACCCAACTCCGTTTGCCTTTTTGTTTTTTAATTCTAAGATAAATCCCATTACAAAATGAAAAACCACACCAAAAATTAATACCGGCTGCAAAGCAAATTGTATTAAAGGGTTTGTTCCCATAAAATGTGAAACTTCGTTAAAAGTATCTGGGCTAAAAACTGATAAAAGATTGATTGCAAAATGCTGTAATAGGAAGAACATTAAAAAGAATGCAGAAAGCGCCATGGCTACCTTTCTTCCAACTGAAGATTTGAAAAATCCGCTCATTGTATAAATGTATAATTAAGTTATAATTGTTGTTTTACAAATGTACCATTTAGATACGCTCTACTGAAATAATAAAGGTTGTTTTTTGGTTATTTAGAATCGTTTTAATATGATGATTTTGTTTTAATTACCCTTTTTAATTTTGTACTTAAATTTAACACGCTACAACAAAGCCATTACTTCTGCTACAATAATTATAAGCACCAATGAAAAAGGATACACTGCTGCATAAGCAATTTGCGGAGCATCAGACTCTGTCATAGAATCGGTAGCACTTAACCCGGGTGTAGATGTCATACCTCCTGTTAAAGCTCCTAAAATAGACAAAAAGTTAATTTTTAAAATAAATCGACCCACAAGAACCACTGTAATCATAGGAATTAAGGTAATTAGAGCGCCGTATAAAAATAAAATAAAACCATGTTTTTCAATTGCAGAAATTAAACTTTGTCCTGCTTTTAAACCAACTGGAGTTAGAAATAATAAAAGTCCAAACTGACGCAATATTTGGTTTGCAGGACCTGATAAATTCCAAATTACGGTAGCAAATTTTCCTTTCCAACTTAAAAAGATAGAAGATAAAAGTACACCTCCAGTAAGACCTAATTTTAAACCGATACCTCCTAACGGAATAGCAATTGCCCCTACAAGAATACCGATAACAATACCAAATGCAACGGGTAAAAAACTAGTTTCGCCTATTCTTTTTAAACTATCTCCAAAAAGTTCTGTAACTACAGAAACATTTCCTTTAGAACAAGAAACTAAAATTTTATCTCCATATTTAATTTGAGTTGAAGGATGAGGAGCCAAATCTATACTAGCTCTTCTAATACGTGTAATAGTAGCAGAATAATTTTCTAGAAGATTTAATTCTTCAATTGTTTTATTTACCACAGTATCATTACTTACCACATACCATTTTACTTCATAGGTGCCACTTCTAGGAATTTTAATATCGGTAACTTTACCTAATAAAACTTCAATTCTTTGCAATGCATTAACGGTACCTACTGCTTTTATAATATCTCCTGTTTCTAAAATAGTATCTTTTGTAGGAGAAGTAGGTAGCTGATTAGGCTTCATAATACGTGAAATATTAGCCTTGGTCATAAACCGTATTCTTAACTCATTAATTGTTTTTCCGTTTACGTTTTCATTAGAGATAATTAAGTTTTTATTAATCACCATTGGTGTGTTAGATTTCGATTTTTCTTCAAAATCTTTTTCTTCTTTCTTGATGTTTACTCTAAATAATGTAGGTCCTAATTTTACAAATAAAATAACACCTAAAACTCCAAATGGATATGCAATACCATAACCAATAGATGCTAAAGGAGATTGAGAAGCCTCTATAGAAGCCGCCAAACCAGGTGTAGACGTTAGCGCACCTGTTAACAAACCACTCATCATATTCATATCTACATCATAAATATAAGAAATAGACACGGCCGTAATTCCACCTGTTATAACCGTAATTCCTGCCAAAAGAATTAATTTAGCTCCTTGTTCTTTAAAAGAACTAAAAAAAGAAGGTCCTGCTTGCATACCAATGGTATAAATAAATAAGACCAAACCTACACTTTGTATAATTGGAGGAATGTTAAAGGTAATGCCATTTAAATTGTAGAGATATCCAAAAAAGATAGCAACAAAAATAACTGCAGAAGTATCAAAACTAATTCCTTTTATACGAATGTTTCCTAAGGCGATCCCTAAACCAATAACTAGAAATAACACAAAGTAATCTTTAGTGAGTAATTCTAAAAAAAATTCCATAATTTTAATATTAATTTTATTGTGTTTTTATAAAAAACTGACTTTCATTTAAGTAAGCAAAAATAGCTCTTTACTTTATTAAATTTTTATGATATTTATCACTAGAAGCCCTGCTATTACTAGTGTAATTTACTTATCCCTCCCCTAACTACTATGCCTATTGGACGAATACGTTGTAGTATATTTTATTACTTAAAAGGATCCGTTTATTTATTATCCGAAGAAATTAAGCATTTATCATTTCCCCACTTCCCTTTAAGTTCCTCTGTGTTAATTACTTCTCCATTACACCTTAAAAAATTCCCTTCTTTATCTTTTTTAATGATTTTCATTTTACCTTTCTCAATGGCGTTTATAATTCTATAAATCAAACCATTTTTAGACACAATACTACCTTTTGCAATTAGCTTTAATCCTTCTTCATTATTGTATAAATCCATTTCAGTTGAAATTTCATCTGGAACAACACCATCTTCTAATTTTTGTTTTTTGTACGTTAAATAATTTTCTTTTTCATGTGCCTCTCCTAAAGAACGAGCAGAGTTCTCACCTATTTCCTGAGCTAACCTTGCCATCCAATAGGCATGCCTAAAAGCATCTACTTGCCCACCTGCACCGTCTTTATCTAATACATCTGTTTTTGAAATAGAATCTGCTACTCTAGTAGTTTCTTTAGAAATCTCTAAAGATTTTTTTGCCTTAAAAGGATGAAAAAATACCCATTTTTTAATTGGAGGAGAGAGTTTAAAAAATCTTTTAAAATTAGATTGTCCAAATGAATGTATAGCAAAGAGTATCGTTAAAAGAAATAGTATCCTTTTCATTTTGAAAATAATGATTTGTAAAAAACAAAAATACTCCTTTTAATCGAAAAAAAACTTTCAATAGAAAATCCCTTTATGGGTCTTGCTTTTATAGTAGTAATATTTAATGTTCATCAATTTTTAAAATTTAGTACAAAAAAAAACCATCTTAATTATAAAAATTAAAATGATTTAAATATATCTTTTTAAAAAACAGGAATCACTTTCTAAAAAAATTGAGAAATTGGGGGACTTCTTAATTATTTACAGCAAAACTAAACTTAATTAAAAAGTATTTTTAGATAATAATACTCCTAAAAACTGTAAAAACGGGAAAACAAAGAAGAATTCAACTACTCTGAACATGCTTTTCTAAGAAAAAACAACCTTTACATTATAGAAAATTAGTACTATTTAAATAAAATTCAAATTTTAAAATAAAGATTATGCATACTTTTTTCTAAATTCTTCTGGTGTAGAATTAGTGTGTTTTTTAAAATATTTATACAAATTGGTAGGCTCATTAAAACCCGTTTTAAAAGCAATCTCTTTTATAGAAAGATCATAATGTATCAGCAATCTTTTCACTTTAATTATAACAGTATCATCTATAAACTCTTTAGCAGATTTGTTTGCAATAAATTTTACAACCATATTAAGCTTTTTTGCAGAATACCCTAACTTATCTGCATAATCATACACTTTTTTAGTTTTGTAATAATCTTCTTCTAATAAATTTTGAAAAATAATAAACTCTTTTAAATATCTACTCTGTTGTAAAGTGTTATACCCAGTCGATTTTATTCTATAAATTAAAGTAATTAAAATATGTAATAAACTCCTTATCAGTTTAAAAGAATAAATATCATTTACAACTAAAACCTCTTTTTCTATTCCTTTTATTAATTTAAAAATACTCTCAAAATCGAAGTCTTTTAATTGTGTTTTTGGAGAAACTAATAACTCATTAAACATCTGAATAGCATTTGCAACCTCAATTTCATTTAAATAACTATTTAAAAACTCTTCTTTAAAACATAATAGAAAACCTTTTGTTGCCTTATTTAAATAAAACCGATGCATTTGATCTTTTCTAATAGCCAAAATAGTCCCTTTATCATATTCATAATCAGAAAAATCAATTGAGTGTTTACCTTTTCCTTCTGTTATAAAAATTAATGCATAAAAATCTACTTTATGATTTTTTGTAAGAATTTCTTCACTTTCAAACTTATCTAAGTCTTGAAAATTGACAATATCAAAATTTGATTGCTGGAGTTTTAAGTAATTATGGGTTCTGTGTAGGGTAATTGACATCTATTTAAGGTATTTAAACCTCTAAAATACAGATTATTATTTTAGTCCTTTTATAATTATTGTATTTCCATTAAAAACAATTGCATCTTCCATCTTTTTACCTAACAACAACTTACCGATTGGAGACGAAACAGAAATAGCAAAATACACTACATTATCAACTGTAAGTTGACCTGCAGAAATAGATAAAAAATAGTTAGTAATATTTGTTTCAATCACCGTGCCTAGATGTGCAATATTAGACGTTTTAGAAACATCAATTTTAGCTAAAATCTCTTTCATTTGTGTAATTCCTTCAAGTTGCTGACTGGCTTTTTCCATTTCTAACTGCAACATGGCTCTACCAGTTTCATGCTTATCGCCAGCAGAACTTTTAGTTTCTGATTGTAATGCTTTTTGATTTGAAGTAATAATTTCTGTAACCGTATCTAAGCGCTTATTTACAAAAGCTTCACACTGCTTATAAAGTGCTTCTTTAACTTTTAATTCCGACATATATTATTTTTATTTCTCTAAAGAAAACACAAAGGCACCATAATTTCCATGATGCGAAATTGAGCAAGATTTGGTTAATAATTTTTTCTTGTGATAAAACAAAGGAGCACCAACAGTTGTTTTTATTTTTATGATTTCCTCGGATAAAACACCTGTTTCTATGGCCAATTGTATTTTTAGATCGATATGTGTTTTTTTTGATGAACCAATCTTTGAAAAAATAACAACTTCATTATTCTCTTCTTTGGCAATTGTATGGATATAAAATGGATTAAAACTTGTACTTGTACCATATTTATGATCTTTAAAAAGCACAAAGCCTTCTGTTTTAGAAATTAAACTACATTCAAATTTTTGAGGTGCAAAAAAGCGTTTTTCTATTTTTTGAGTATAACATTTATAAGCCGCTTCTTTCATAGACCAAAATTGCCAAACTTTTAAAAATGGATTCTCTGCATCACGAATTTCTTCTTGTTCTTTTTGGGTGAATTGTTTTTCTAAAAACCCTTTTCGTTGCCAATTACTTTGGGTTTTAGCAAGGTTTAAATCTACAATATCATTGCCAATATTATGCATCCATTTTAGATTGAATTACAGCAATAGTTGCTTTTACAGAAAGCATTTTCTCCATAGAATCGTTGTCTATTTCTATTTTAAACTCATCTTCTACATCTAAAATAATATCTACCAAATTTGCAGAATTTATTTCTAAATCATTTATAAAATCTGTTTCTTCAGATAAGTTTTTAAAACCTTCTTCGTTTTGAATATATGGTTTTACAATTGTTGTTAATTTCGATATAATTTCTTCTTTCGTCATATTTTATTTATTGTTTTAGACCTCACAGGTTTTTAAAACCTGTGAGGTCTTTCTATAACTTACAATTAGTTATAATTTATACTTTTTAAAGATAACACATGCATTAACATCACCAAAACCAAAACTTGCTTTTGCTAAAATAGTAATGTTTTTCTCCACCATTTTTGTCGGAATTTTATCTGTAGAAATTAATTCAGAAATTTCTGAATGCACATCTTCGCAATTAATATTCGGAAACACAAACTGTTCTTTAATTTGCAAAACGGAAGCTACAGACTCAATAGCACCAGAAGCAGCCAAACAATGGCCAACCATAGATTTTAAAGAGTTAATGTAAGGAAAATCAGTTCCTTTTCTTTGCAATGCTTTGGTCCAATTTTCTATCTCTAAACTGTCTTTAGAAGTGGCTGTTAAATGGCCGTTTATTACATCAATTTCATCTACAGAAATAGCAGCATCTAAAATTGCATCTGTTATACATTTCTGAACCGCTTCTGCATTTGGCGCAGTTAAAGTTCCGCCATTTCTTTGTCCGCCAGAATTTATATTCCCACCTAAAACCTCTGCATAAATGGTTGCTTTTCTTTCTAAAGCGCTTTCTAACGATTCTAAAACCAAGGCACCTGCGCCACTTCCAGGAACAAAACCAGACGCCGTTTCACTCATAGGTCTCGATCCTTTTTCTGGACTTTCATTGTGCTTATAAGACATTACACGCATTGCATCAAATCCGCCCCAAGTATACAAACTACTGTCGCTAGAACTGCCAACTAACATTCTTTTTGCCTTTCCGTTTTTAATACGTTCAAACCCCATTAACAAGGCTTCTGTACCCGTTGTACAAGCAGACGAATTTGTGGTTACTTGGTTTCCTAAACCTAGAATTCCGCCTAAATAAGCCGAAATTCCGCTTGCCATGGTTTGCACCACAGAAGTACTACCCAAACGTCTTACATTTTGATCGTCAATTTTATAAATTGCTTCTCTAAATTTTTCAATACCAGAGGTTCCTGTTCCAAAAATTAAACCAGAATCATAGTCTAATTTAGAATTTTCATCCACCGAAAAACCAGCGTCTTTCCAAGCATCAATTCCTGCCATACAACCGTATAAAATACTTGTACTATTGAAACCTCTTAATTGTAAAGGCGATAAATATGCAGCTTTTTTTTCTTCAGAAACTTCCGGAATTCCACCAATACAGCAAGAAAATCCTTTGTCTTTTAAATTTTGATGAAAAGTAATTCCTGAAGTTCCTGATTTTATGGCATTTGTAAACGCAGGCAAACCAACGCCATTTGGCGACACCACTCCTAAACCAGTAATTACGACTCTATTTTTCATTTGTTTATCGATTTTAGACCTCACAGGTTTTAAAAATCTGTGAGGTCTGTAAAATTAACCTTTTATCATTCCAGAAATAGTTCCTCTACAAACCAGTTCATTTTTCTCATTCATCATTTTTACTTTACATTTTAACTTATTGAATCTAAAATATTCTTTTTCTGAAATTACCGTTACTTTTTCATTTGGTAAAACAGGTAAATAAAAATCAATATTATTAGAAGTTAACGCAATTTGTGGTTTTTTTTCTTCGGATGAAATTTCGTCTTTTAATAAATAAATACCCAAACAAACAACACCAATTTGTGCCATTGTTTCTGTTAAAATAACACCTGGCGTAATCGGATTTCCTTTAAAATGACCTTCATAAAAAAAGGCTTTTTCGTTGAAAGTGTAATTTCCGGTAATTCCATTTTCTGAAATTTCTGTGAGTTCATCAACAAACAAAAAAGGATTTGTATACGGAAGGTTTTTAATGATTTCTATTGGGTTCATTTATTTAATTTAACAGACCTCACAGGTTTTAAAAACCTGTGAGGTCTTCTTTATTACTCTAAAGTTAAAGATTCTAAAATAGTTACTTCTTTAATTTTATGAGCCTCGATAAAATTTTGTTTGTCTTCAAAAAGATTGATAACAGAGTCTCTTAATAAACTTGTTATTTTATCTGATAAAATAGAATTGTAAGAAGAATGTTTATACGTTCTAAAATCATCTACAAACTGATGGTGTGTTGGGTTTAAATGAATGTATAAAATCAACTTTCTTAAATACTCTTCATTATCTAATTTTATTCTTGAAAAACGATCTTTAAATAAACTTCCACTTCTTCCATATTTTTTATTGATACTTTTTGAATACGCATTAAATAAATTTGAAAATGATTGAGATATTTCTTTTGAAGCAACCTCTTCTTTTGTCTTTATTAATAAGTGAAAGTGATTTTTCAATAAACAATAAGTCAAAATCTCTAAAGTTTTAGAAAGGTGTTTTTTTACTAATAGAAGAAAATAAGCATAATTCTGCTCTTCAATAAAAATATTTTCTTTATTGTTTCCACAGTTATAAATATGGTAAAAAGAATCTTCTACTAAAACTTCATATTTCATATTGTTTTCTTTATCAGACCTCACAGGTTTTAAAAACCTGTGAGGTCTAGTCATTACTTATCATCATTCAATTACCACTCCAACAATATTCGTTGTGCAGAAAACCCAGGACCAAAACTTAACATAAGCCCTCTTTCTCCTTTTGGCAGATTTCGATCCATAAATCGTTCTAAAACATACAAAACAGTTGCGCTAGACATATTGCCGTACAAACGTAAAACTTCTTTTGTGTCGTCTATATTTTTACCTAAAACACCAAATAAATCTTCTACCGTTTGTACAATTTTCTTTCCTCCAGGATGAAAAATTAAGTGGTCTACATCATCAATCGTCAAATTATTTCGTTCTAAAAACGGATGTACAATTGCCGGAAAATGATCTGAAATCTTCTGAGGAACTTCCTTATCCAATATCATTTGCAAACCTGTATTTACCAATTTAAAGCCCATCATAGAAGTGGCATCGTAAAAATGATACATCGCTTCATCAATAATTGCTGGCCCTTTATCATCTTCATAAGAAGATAAAATAACTGCAGAAGCTCCATCACCAAAAATAGCAGCACTTACAATATTTGTCATCGAATAATCTTCTAACTGAAACGTTGCTGTTGGTGCTTCCACAGCAATTACGGCAGCTCTTTTATTAGGATTCGCCTTTAAAAAATTCTTTGCATAAATAATACCCGAAACTCCTGCTGCACAACCCATTTCTGTAACGGGCAAACGCACAATATCTTGTTTCATTTGCAAGGAATTAATCAAATAAGCATCCATAGACGGAATCATAATTCCGGTGCAACTTACCGTAATTATATAATCGATATCTGTAGGTTTTAAACTCGCTTTTTCTAATGATTTTTTTAAAGATTGTTCTGCAAGTTTTACAACTTCTCTTGCGTAAATATCATTTTTTTCTTCAAAAGAAGTTGCCACAAAAACTTCTTCAGGATCCATTATAGAATAGCGCTTGTCTACACCTGCGCCTTCAAAAAGTTTAATCACTTTTCTTTGAAAACGGGTATCTTGCTCTTGCATCCATAATTTTACAAACGGAATAATATCTTTTGTTTCTCTGTGATATTTTGGTAGTTGTTTTGCAACCGATGTTATTTTAACTTTCATATTTTTAGACACTGATTTCACGAATTCTCACTAATTTATTTCGACTTGAATTTCACTAGATTTTTATGGTTTAAAGTAAAACCTAAAACTTTTTAACGTTTCAATATCCATTGAAAACGAAATGCCCATTTCCAAGAAATTTGTGCTTTTACATTTAATTTTTGAGAGATTCTTTCTAAATCTTTTCTTTTGAATCCTCTTAAAACGGACGTTAATCCGTCTTCAATAATCATTTTATTTTTGATAAAAAGTGACAACAGCATAAAAAGGTAATATGCCAATTTATGTCGATGTAAATCGTTTACTACAATTGCTATTTTTGTTTGTTTTAAAGTGTTTCCTAAAAAAGAAACCAATTGTTCTTCTTTAAAATGATGTAAAAATAAGGTGGCCAATACTACATCGAATTGTCTGTTTTTAAATGTATCAGAAAAAATATCTTCCGTTTTAAAACTCAGTTCTGGAAACGCTGTTGACAATTCATTGGCGTATTCTATTGCTGTGGGGTTTGCATCAATACCTAACAACGTCATTTTATAGCCTTTGTTTCTTCCAAATTTTGCCACATCTCGTAAAATATCTCCATGACCACAACCAATATCTACAATAGTTAGCTCTTGTTCTTTTGGGTGATTTTTTAATACTTTTTTCAGTGAATTTAAAGTTACTAAATTTCCGCCTAAATACCGATTTATATTTTCTAACTTATCTAAAGTGTCTCGCAGCAAATCTCCGCCAATAGAAAAATCGTCCATTAATTCTTCTTTGTCTGTTCTATTTTTTGTGCTGATAAAAAAATCCATTAAATTTTCATTGGTTTACCATGTGTTTGCTTAATTATAATTGGTAATAAAAAAGGTAGTTTCTTTAAAATTTGCAACAAAATAGCTGCAATTCTATCTTTTCGAAACAACATTGCTATAAAATGACCTGCTTTTAAACGCAAACTAAACTTTTTATTCCACTGTCTAATATATTGCTTTTCGAGCTCGTTTCTAGACACTTTTTCACTATTCAAGTAATTTAGAATCAATTTAGAGGCAATTTGTGCAGACTGAATTGCCATACTCATTCCGTTTCCGCATAACGGATGAATCATTCCTGCAGAATCTCCGCACATTAAAATATGGTTTTCTACTGGTTTTTTGGTTTCAAAAGAAACCTGACTAATCGTTAACGGTTTCTCAAAAATAGCTTCAGAATTATTAAAAATTTCTTTTAAAAATTGATTTTTAAAAACAACTTGTTCCTGAAAATCATTAATGTTTTTATATTTTTTAAAGGAAGCGTAATTGGTGATATAACACAAATTAATCGCATTATTTTCTACTTTAGAAACACCACAATAACCACCTTTAAAATTATGAAGCGCTACTAAATCTTCTCTAAAGTTTCCTTTTACATGAATTTTAACTCCTAAATAAGGTGATTTTTTTTGGATAAACTCACGTTCCATTTTTACATCTAACAAAGAACGTTTTCCAAAAGCTCCAATCGTAATTTTTGAAGTGAACGTGTTATTCTCTTTGGTTTCAACCAAAAACACATCATTTTTAAAAGCAACATTTATTACGGAATCTTTTAAAATTGTAACTCCGTTTTTTATCGCTTTTTCTGATAAAATAAGATCTAATTGATACCGTGAAATTCCGAATCCACCCAAAGGTAACTTTGCAGAAATAAGGTTGTTCTTAGTAGTTGATAATTGAAAGTTTTTAATTTTAACAGCGCCAAAATCAAACGGATTAATCTCTAAAAAGTCTAAATAAGGCAATACTTCATTCGATATATATTCACCACAAACTTTGTGTTTAGGGTATTCATTTTTCTCAATTAATAAAACCTTTTTATTAAATTTTGATAAATGAATTGCATTGCATAAACCTGCTAAACCTCCACCAATAATAATTACATCTGCAACTAAATTGCTATTATTATAACTATCTGTGTTTATAGGTTTTTTCATTTTAATCTATTGACTTTTACAATGCTTTTTCAAAACAAATACTGTTTTCCATTCCTTTGTACTGTCCGTAATTTAGAATCTTTTTATAATTGCATTTGGTGTAAAATTTTACGGCTTCAACTTGTCTTTCACCAGTTTCTAACACACATTTTTTATACCCCAATTCCTTTGCCCAGGTTTCTAATTCTTGCACTACTTTTTGAGCAACTCCTTTTCCTCTAGCATCCAGAGAAACAAACATTCTTTTTAACTCTACAGATATAGCATCAAACTTTTTTATTGCTCCGCAGCCAACTGCTTTTTTATCAACAAAAACAACCACCACATTCTTTAAAACATCAATATTATTAAACTGATTGTAAAAAGCATGTGCTGCCCCATCCATCATTTTTAAATAAGCATCTAACTGTTTTACCAAACTGATAAAATCTTTGTCTTCAGAATTTGTTCTGATAATTTCTATTTTCATTTTTAATATTATTTGTATAATTCTAAGACCTGATAAAAACAATCAATCTTAAATAATAACATACAATTTATTCCTTTCTTTGATATGATTTATGGTTTTTCTTTCAGTTTGTCATTTCGACCTTTTGAGAGAAATCACATAAAGTTACGCTGTTTTGTATTTTCCTGGTTATGAAATTTCTCCTACCGTCGAAATAACAATTGAAAATATTATTAATTCTTTTCATTTTTAGGCAAGCCTACAGACATTAAACTCTTCATAATTTAAGTTAACAGATTACTCAGTAATGCTGCCGCACAATGTTTACCATAATTTTGTAAAATACAAAAAGACGCTTAGCGTCAGAACTCAAACTTTAACTGTACCCAAACGGGTTCTTTATACTCGGTATTTAAATTACCAAAAGACAAGCCTAATAAACGTACCGAATTGGTAATTTTATCTTGAAACAACAACTCTTTTACAACAGGAAAAAATTCGTTTTTGGTCTGCATAAAATATTCTTTGGTTTTACTCCTAGTATGTTGTGTAAAATCTGAATACTTAATTTTTAAGGTAATCGTTTTTCCCTTTGTATCGGTTTTAGTCATGCGCCTTTCTAACTCATCGGCAATTTTCTCTAACTTTTCTATCATAAAAATTTCCGAAGAAATATTTTCACTAAAAGTTCTTTCTGCTGCAACAGACTTTCTAATTCTATTGGGTTTTACGGCGCTATTATGAATTCCGCGAACAATATTATAATAATGAGTACCAGATTTTCCGAAAGATTTAACCAGCTCTTCTAACGATTTTTTCTTTAAATCGTTCCCAACAAAAATACCCAAATTATACATTTTTGCAGCGGTAACCTTACCAACTCCGTAGAATTTATTGACAGGTAATTCTTCTAAAAACTGAATAACCTCATCTGGATGCACTGTTTTTTGTCCGTTAGGTTTATTAATATCAGATGCTACTTTTGCTATAAACTTATTTATAGAAATTCCGGCGGAAGCCCGTAAACCAGTTACTTCAAAAATACGCTCTCTAATTTCTCTTGCAATGGTGTTTGCAGACGGATTTCCTTTCTTATTTTCTGTAACATCTAAATACGCTTCATCTAAAGAAAGTGGCTCTACCAAGTCTGTATACTCATAAAATATTTCTCTAACTTGAGCTGATATTTCTTTATAGCGAGCAAAATTACTATTTACAAAGATTAAATGCGGACATTTTTGTCTGGCTAAAGCGCCACTCATGGCAGATTTTACACCAAATTTACGAGCTTCGTAACTGGCTGCAGAAATAACGCCTCTTCTACCTTCGCCACCAACAGCAATCGCTTTTCCCCTTAATTCTGGGTTGTCTAATTCTGCTACAGATGCGTAAAAGGCATCCATATCTACATGAATTATTTTTCTAAAAGGTGGTTGCAATTCCATGTATCGAAAGTACAAAATGAGTTATAAATTTATCAATATTTTGTTATTATATTCATAATTCATTTCAGAGAGTTTTATCAACAATAAAAAATGTTAGTACATTAATTTATATAAACGAGTATTTATATTTTCTTAGAATCTGCAATAGTATATTATTAATCTAAAATAATATCATGGTCTGTAAAACGGTTACTTAAAAGAACAATCAATAAAACCAATTGCATAATTGGGTTTGTTAATGAAAGTTTGTTATTTTTCTTCGACTTATATTGTATATTTGTCCACAATTTAGATTTAATCTATTTAAAATTATGATAAAAGTTTCAGACACAGCAAAGAAGAAAGTCATAGAATTAATGACTGACGATGGCTTTAATGCAGCAACCGATTTTGTACGCGTTGGTGTAAAAAGTGGTGGTTGTTCAGGTTTATCTTACGATTTAACTTTCGATAACAAAAAAGAAGAAAACGATAAGGTGTTTATGGAGAATGATGTAAAAATCATTGTTGATAAAAAAAGCTTTTTATATTTAGTTGGAACCACCTTAGAATACTCTGGAGGTTTAAACGGAAAAGGATTTGTTTTTAACAACCCAAACGCAAATAGAACTTGTGGTTGTGGAGAATCATTCTCACTTTAAAAATTTAAGAAAAAGATGTCAAAGTACACAGAGGAACAGCTAGAAGAAGAATTAAAAACTCAAGAATATAAATACGGTTTTTACACAGATATAGAAAGTGACACATTTCCTGTAGGATTAAGTGAAGATGTTGTTCGCGCAATTTCTAAAAAGAAAAATGAGCCAGAATGGATGACCGAATGGCGTTTAGAGGCTTATAGGGTTTGGGAAAAAATGGAAGAACCAGAATGGGCTAATGTGCATTATGCGAAACCAAGTTTTCAAGACATTGCTTACTATTCTGCACCAAAAAAGAAACCTAAATTAAATAGTTTAGATGAAGTAGATCCAGAATTATTGGACACTTTTAAACGTTTAGGAATTTCTTTAGACGAACAAAAAAAATTAGCTAATGTAGCGGTAGATATTGTAATGGATTCTGTTTCTGTTGCTACTACTTTTAAGAAAACATTAGGTGAAAAAGGTATTATCTTTATGCCTATTTCTGAAGCAATTCAAGAACATCCAGAATTGGTAAGAAAATATTTAGGAACCGTTGTACCAACTACAGACAACTTTTATGCAGCATTAAATTCGGCTGTTTTTTCTGATGGATCTTTCTGTTACATTCCAAAAGGTGTTCGTTGTCCGATGGAACTTTCTACCTATTTTAGAATTAATGAAGGTGGAACAGGACAGTTTGAAAGAACTCTAGTAGTTGCAGATGCAGGGAGTTATGTATCTTACTTAGAAGGATGTACTGCGCCAAGTAGAGATGAAAATCAATTACATGCAGCTGTTGTAGAATTAATTGCAATGGATGATGCTGAAATTAAATATTCTACTGTACAAAACTGGTATCCTGGTAATAAAGAAGGAAAAGGTGGCGTTTACAATTTTGTAACCAAAAGAGGATTGTGTGAAACCAATGCTAAAATTTCTTGGACACAAGTAGAAACTGGTTCTGCTGTAACTTGGAAATATCCTTCTTGTATTTTAAAAGGAAATAATTCTGTAGGTGAGTTTTACTCAATTGCAGTTACTAATAATTTTCAACAAGCAGATACAGGTACAAAAATGATTCACTTAGGTAAAAATACTAAGTCTACCATTATTTCTAAAGGAATCTCAGCAGGTAACTCACAAAACTCCTATAGAGGTTTGGTACAGATACATGCAAGAGCAGAAAACGCACGTAATTTCTCTCAATGTGATTCTTTATTGATGGGTAATGCATGTGGTGCACACACGTTTCCTTATATAGAAGTTAAGAATAAAACAGCTCAAGTAGAACACGAAGCAACTACAAGTAAAATTGGTGAAGAACAATTATTTTACTGTAACCAACGTGGTATTGATACAGAAAAAGCAATTGCTTTAATTGTAAACGGATTTAGTAAAGAGGTTTTAAATAAATTGCCAATGGAATTTGCTGTAGAAGCTCAAAAATTATTGGAGATTAGTTTAGAAGGAAGTGTTGGATAATTTATAACCAACCATAAAATATACAATTATTAAAAATAATGCTTCTAGCCAAAAGCTAAAAGCCAATAGCATAAAAAGAATGTTAAAAATAGAAAATTTACAAGCGAGTATTGATGATAAATCAATTTTAAAAGGATTGAGTTTAGAAGTAAAAGCAGGTGAAGTACATGCAATAATGGGACCTAATGGTGCTGGTAAAAGTACTTTGGCTAATATTATTGCCGGTAAAGATGATTATGAAGTTACTGCTGGTACAATTGAGTTAAATGGAGAAGACATTAGCGAATTAGCACCAGAAGAAAGAGCACATAATGGTGTGTTTTTATCTTTTCAATATCCTGTAGAAATTCCTGGAGTTTCTGTAACCAATTTTATTAAAACTGCAATTAACGAAACTCGTAAAGCAAAAGGTTTAGAAGACATGCCTGCAAAAGACATGTTAAAAATGATCAGAGAAAAATCTGAATTATTAGAAATAGACCGTAAATTTTTATCTCGTTCTTTAAACGAAGGTTTTTCTGGAGGAGAAAAGAAACGTAATGAGATTTTTCAAATGGCAATGTTAGAACCAAAATTAGCCATTCTTGATGAAACTGATTCTGGTTTAGATATTGATGCTTTGCGTATTGTTGCAAACGGGGTAAATAAATTAAAATCTAAAGACAATGCAGTAATTGTAATTACGCATTACCAACGTTTATTAGATTATATCGTACCAGATTTTGTACACGTTTTACATGATGGGAAAATCGTAAAAAGTGGAGATGCTTCTTTAGCTTTAGAACTAGAGGAAAAAGGATACGATTGGATTAAAGAACTTGTATAAGTTCACAGTAAAATCAGTAGCAGTTTGCATCCAGCAACTGTGTATAAAATTAAGTTAAGAATAAAAAATAGTCAGTTTACAATAGTTTAATGAAAATTCATAAAACTATTGTAAACTGAGTACTGAAGACTGAAACAATGGAATTAAAAGACAAACTATTATCATCATACCTTGCATTTGAAAATGATGTAGACACCAATTCTGACATACACGAAATCCGTTCTAAAGCATTTAAAAACTTTGAAACATTAGGGTTTCCTACTAAGAAATTAGAAGCTTGGAGGTACACTTCTTTAAACGCTGTCTTAAAACACGATTATAGCATTTTTCCTAAGAAAGACTGTAATATAGAAATGGCTGATGTAAAACAGTATTTTATACATGATATAGACACTTATAAAATTGTTTTTATCAATGGAAAATACAGCTCTTTTTTATCAGAAACCACACACGATGCTATAGATGTTTGCTTAATGTCTGCAGCTTTAGCTAAAGATAAATATAAGCCAGTAATAGAAAACTACTTTAATAAAATTGCAGAAAAAGATAATTTAACATCTTTAAATACTGCATTTGCAACAGAAGGAGCATACATTCATATTCCTAGAAATACCGAAGTAAAAAAACCGATTCAAATTATCAATTTCACTACAGGTACAGAAGCTGCTACAATGCTACAACCTAGAAATTTAATTGTTGTTGGAGAGAATTCTCATGTTCAAATAATAGAACGTCATCAAAGTTTAACAAGCAATCCTGTTTTAACCAATTCGGTTACAGAAATTTTTGCTGATAAAAGAGCATTTGTAGATTATTATAAGATTCAGAATGATGATTTAAATGCATCGTTAGTAGATAATTCTTTTGTAGAACAAAAATCTAATAGCGTTGTTTCTGTACATACTTTTTCTTTTGGAGGAAATATCACCAGAAACAATTTAAACTTTTATCAAAAAGGAGAATACATAGATTCTATCTTAAAAGGGATTACAATTAGCGAAGGGAAGCAACATATAGATCACCATACTTTAGTGCATCACATAGAGCCTAATTGCGAATCTCATCAAGATTATAAAGGAATTTATGACGAGCGCTCTACAGCCGTTTTTAATGGTAAAGTAATTGTAAATAAAGAAGCTCAAAAAACAAACGCATACCAACAAAACAATAATGTTTTATTAAGTGGTAAAGCAACGATTAATGCAAAACCTCAACTAGAAATTTTTGCTGATGATGTAAAATGTTCTCATGGTTGTACTGTTGGTCAATTAGATGATGAAGCATTATTTTACATGCAACAACGTGGTATTCCTAAAAAAGAAGGGAAAGCATTGTTAATGTTTGCTTTTGCAAACACCGTTTTAGAAAGCGTTAAAATACCAGAGGTAAAACAACGTATTACTAAGATAATTGCAAACAAATTAAACGTAAATATTGGTTTCGATTTGTAGATCTCAAAATCAATTATTATATAAATATAAAAAACCACGCAATTTGCGTGGTTTTTTATATTTATATATTTTTCGTAACTTTATAATAAAACAGAAAATCATGAACAAAACAATTAAAACAGTATTATTAATAGCCGGAGTTGCACTACTTGTTTACGGAACTTACACTATGATTCAACCAGAAACAGAAGTTTCTATTGGTGATTTAGATTTAATAAAATCTCAAGACAACACCAATTCATATATTACTATTGCTTTAGGAATTGCTGCTGTAGCACTTAGTTTAATAAAAGGTAAAAGTTAATAAAACAACCAGTAAATTATTTTAAAAACCACTTAGAAATAAGTGGTTTTATTATGTTTTAGTCTAAAATTGTTTACTCAGGTCTTGCTTTTAATTTTCTAATAAATAACGAATACACGTAGATTGTAATTACACTAATCAACAGTATTGCCCAAAAACCATAATTCTGAAACCACGTTTCAAAATTACTTTTATAATTATAATTTTGAGGGTTTAACTCTAAATAAACATCTTTTAAAAATCTAGAATAACTAAAAGCAGTAAATAAAAAGAAGGTTGGTACTGCAAATAAAACTAAAGACCAAAAGATAGATATTATTGTTTTTTTCCAGTTTAAAATATAAGAAAAAATTGAAAAAACGATAATTAAAAACGAGATAAATAACATTATAAAGTACTCGTTGTATTTACTATACCCAAACAAATTGTTAGAAGAAGACATTAACCAAACTATTAAGACCAAAACAACCAAACTTGCTACAAAACTTAACAATAATGTTTTAATACTTGTTGTTTTAAATATTAAAATAAGAATACTTAAACAAAAAGAAAAGGCAATTATAAAATACAAAAAGACAATATCAAAACCAGAAAAATAAGATTCATATACGTTCTTAAAAAAATTATCAGTATTATTAAAATCGAAGTATAAACGCTTAGAATACGGAATATCTTTACCCGAAGATAGATTGTTTACTCCATAACCTGTTCTTGCATAGTATTCTTCTTTTGGGTTGCTCTCATTAATCAATTCAGTTAAAAGGTAATTTGGTTTATTGTCTATTAATTTAAACCAATTGTCTACTGTTAAGTTATGTTTTATTTCATATTTTTTTGAGATAGAAAGCACCTCACTTAAGCCTGCTTTTATTTTTACATCATCTTTATTATTTAATATTTCTTCGTAGAAATGAAGCTGTTTTTTATAATCTAAAGTATCTTGACCGTAATTAAACTCCTGTTTTGAATAGTTTAATAGCGACGGACTTAAAAACTCTTTAAACTCACTTATATCAATTATAGTTCTATCGTCAAAATTATCAAAAACAATCTCAGATCTAGCTTCGTAAGAGTTATTCGTTTCTATATCATAATTACTATTGAACTTATAAAACTGTAAAAAACGACCATCCATTTTGATAAAAGCTTGTGTAGTATCAATATTTGCTTCTAAATTATGATTATAGCCAACTACAACCTTTAAAGGAAAAGGAGCCGGATATTCTTTTTTATCTATTTCATATTCAACTTGATTTTGCGCTAAAAACAAACTAAACTTATTAAAAACCTTAATATCGTTATCTATTTCTTGCCAACTATAAAGAGACCTCGTTTTAATTTTTAACCCGGTTTTAAAAGAATAAAATTGTGTTGTACTTATTAAGATGATGATAAAAACAATGCAAAATTGCTGAAAAATCATTCCTTTTTTTATGGAATATAAATTTTTAAAAGCATTATTTCTTAAGTAAAAAACAATCCAAATTAATAAGATAAAAATAGAGATTAACACGTTGTAATACACGTTAGATGTAATGTAGAAAAAATCATCTAATTTATGATGTTCTTTTAAATCTGATAAATCATTTACAGTACAAAAGCCTATTAAAAAGAAAAGTAGGTGAATAATTATATTTACTCCAAGCATCCAAACTAAACGAGTATTCCATATTAATGGGTAATGTTCTAAAAGGTATTTATTTATTTTATTGATGAAATTCATTATTATTTTTTAGAAGATTAATACACAAAAAAGCGTCTGGTAGATTTAGAAATATCTCTAATATAAGTTACATTTAATTGATGACTTGCAATTGTATTTAGCACAATATTAAATGTAATTTCATGCTTAAAGTACAAGATATAAACACCTCCATTAAACTCTAGCTTTTCTAAATTCAGTTCTTTAAAAACAGTTTCTAATTCTTCTCTAGCGTTGGTTGCATCTAATTCTATAATTAATTGCTTTGCTGTTTTTCCTTCTATATTTAATTGATTAGAAGGTTTACCATTTCTTAAATAAATAACCTCATCAGAAATTTTTTCTACTTCATATAATTGCTGAGAAGAAAACACCATTGCAATTGGGTTTACAGGCGATTTAGACATCATCTTTAAATCTTCTAGAATAATTTGTTGTGCCAAAATATCTAAATTTGCTAAAGGCTCATCTAATAAAATAATTTCTGGCTTACGTAACATTGTTCTTGCCAATTCAAAACGCATTTTATATCCAGAAGAAAGTTCACTCCATTTTAAATCTTTGTATTTCCAAAGACCAAACCTGGCAACCATCATTAAAACTAATAAATCATTTTTTTTGCCTTTTACACCATAATGTACCAATGCAAATTTTAAATTATCTAAAACTTTACCATACCAAACTGCGGTTCTTTGCGGTATGTAAACCAATTTAGACAACACATTGTAAGCGTCTTTATTTTTTGATGAAAAAGAATATTCTAAACTACCTGCAGATACTTTATTTAAAGAAGCCAACACCGTTAATAATGTTGTTTTTCCATTTCCATTTTCGCCAACCAAACCAAAAACATCGCCTTTTTTCAATTCGATATTTACAGGACCTAAAACAAAACGACCTTTGTTATAATCTTTGGTAATATTTTCTGCTTTTAAAATTGGTGTACCAACTAAGTTTTTGGTTTCAATTTTTATCTTTTTTAGTTGATTACAGCATTCTGTAAACAACAAAAGTAGCGACGATTTATCATCACTACTTTCATTTTCATATTTTTCTACAAAGTCTAACACTTTTGTAAATATTTCTGTAGAATCGGTATTTAAAGAAGCATCTAAAAGCGTTCTATACCCTAAAGAAAAATCGCCTCTCTTAAAATATAAAAGCGCATTTTCTATTAATTCTTCTTGTGTTTGTATCATATTTCTCTAAATTCTAGCAATTTTTATAATTAGAAATGATAAAGTTTATTTTATCGATTCAATCACCCCTTTTAAAAAGGTGTTTTCATCAAAATTCTTTAAACCAAAACGGACAATTACCATCTCTTGATCGGGTAAAACGTACACTCTTTGTCCTTGAAAACCATCTGCATAATACATGTTTTTGGGTACATCTTTAAAATCATTTTCTGCATTTAGCCAGAACTGCGCACCATAAGTTCCGTTTGATGTTGGCGTTGGCGTAGTTATATAGTTAACCCATTCTTTGGTAAATAATTGTTCTCCATTCCAATTACCATTTTTAAGGTATAAAAGCCCAAATTTAGACCAATCTCTTGCAGTTGCCCATGAATAAGAAGAACCCACGTAATTCCCACTTAAATCGGCTTCTAAGACCATAGAATTCATCCCTATTTTATCAATAAAATTAGTGTACCAAAAATCTAAATATTCTTGATGCGTTTTAAAGTAAGTTCTTAAAATACCTGATAATAAATTAGAGGTTCCAGAGGAGTAATTCCAACTTTCGTTTGGAGTACCAACCAAAGGCTTATTTTCTTGCATCTTGGTCATATCTCTATCTAAAAACAACATTTTAGTTGCATCTGAGATTCTACTATAATTTTCATCCCATTCTAAACCAGAATTCATTTGTAATAAATTATTGATAGTAATGTTTTTACGTTCGTCCTTTTGCCAAGAATCAATAGGAGCCTTATCAAACACATTAATTCCACCTTGGGTTTGCATAACTCCAAATACAGTACTTAACAAACTCTTAGTCATAGACCAACCTAATAATTTTGACTCTTTATGAAAGCCTTCTGCATATTTTTCTGAAACAATTTGATCTTTATAAACAACCAAAACAGCTCTTGTTTTATTGATTGAATCAAATAGAAAATCTACAGATTCATCAATTTTATCATAATCTAAATTTGCAAAAATGGTGTCTTTTTGTGGTGCATTTCCGTAAGGATAAGGTGTGTTATTATCTGGTTTTAACCTTTTAGGAATTAAGTAATCTGCAGTTTCATCACTTTCTTTTAAAGTTAAAACAGCTCCTAAACCTTCTCTATAAATAGCTTTTCTTGTTAACAAGCCAAAAGCAGAAGATGTTGCATTTTTATTTTCTAAATCAACGCTATCCGAAGCCAAATTAACTGGAGAAAAATCATTGTCCGTGGTATCAGTATATTCTAGAGTTCTCTCTGCAACAAAAACAGACGAAGCAATATTTTTAGCAGAATAACCAGCCAATAGGTTCAATTTTGGATAATTATAAATTACTGTAGATAAAACAAGAATCAATACTAAAAGTAGAATACGTTTAAAAATTTTCATCAGAAAAAGAGTTTAATTATGTAAAAATAAGAAAATCATATTGTCTTTATCACAAGTTTAAAAAATCAACGGTTATCTTTGTCTTTTAAATTGATTTTGTATGATAAATGTTGATAAAATTAGAGCAGATTTTCCAATTCTAAAAAGAACCGTTCACGGAAAACCTTTAGTCTATTTTGATAATGCTGCTACTTCTCAAACACCACAAGTTGTTATTGATGCAATTGTAGATTATTACAGTAATTACAATGCTAATATTCATAGAGGCGTACACACTTTAAGTCAGGAAGCAACAGATAAATACGAACAAGCGCGTATTAAAATTCAACATCATTTTAATGCTAAAGAAGCGTATGAAATTATTTTAACTTCTGGTACAACAGACAGTATTAATAGAGTTGCAGCTGGTTTTGCATCACTTTTAAGTACAAGTGATGAAATAATTGTTTCTGCTTTAGAACACCATTCTAATATTGTGCCTTGGCAAATGTTGTGCGAGAAAACGGGCGCTGTTTTAAAGGTAATTCCTATGTTAGAAGATGGTTCTTTAAACATGGAGGCATATCATAATTTATTGAATGAGAATACAAAATTAGTCTTCTGTAACCACGTTTCTAATGCATTGGGAACAGTAAACCCAATTAAAGAAATTATTGATGCTGCGCATAAGGTGAATGCTGCTGTTTTAATTGATGGAGCTCAGGCTACACCTCATATAAAACCAGATGTACAAGCTTTAAATGTTGATTTTTATGTGGCTTCTGCTCACAAATTATGTGGGCCAACAGGTGTTGGAATGTTATACGGAAAACAAGAATGGTTAGAAAAACTACCTCCTTACCAAGGTGGTGGAGAAATGATAGAAACCGTAACTTTTGAAAAAACTACATACGCAGGTTTGCCTCATAAATTTGAAGCTGGAACCCCAAATATTTGTGGCGGAATTGCTTTTGGAGCAGCCATAGATTATATGAATTCCGTTGGTTTTGATAATATTGCTGAATATGAACATGAGCTTTTAGCTTACGGAACACAAGAACTTTTAAAAATAGAAGGATTAAGAATCTACGGAACGACAAAAGATAAAACAGCTGTAATTTCTTTTAATGTAAACGATATTCATCCGTATGATATTGGTTCTATATTAGATAAATTAGGGATTGCAGTAAGAACAGGACACCATTGTGCACAACCAATTATGGACTTCTATAAAATACCAGGAACCATAAGAGCTTCTTTTTCTTTTTACAATACAAAAGAAGAAATAGATATTTTAGTTGCTGGCGTAAAAAGAGCAACAATGATGTTGTCTTAAGTAAACAACACTTTATAAAAACAAAAAAGGTTGAAAATTAATATTCTCAACCTTTTTTTATGCAACTAATACGCTATTTTATTATTTTAAACTAGGAGAATAATTTGTTGGGTACGCTCCTGCTTTTGCTAAACTATTTGTAGCTGTGGTAAAGTTAGAACCATATTTAGCATCTATAGAAGCTAAAATTTTGTTTGCCATTAAAGCATAACCTCTACTTGTTAAATGAATACCATCTAAACTGATTAAACCACCAGTAACTAAGTTTGTAGTCATTGTATAACCATCAAATACAACTCCGCTTGTAGAAGCTTCATTTAAAATAGCATTTAAATCTACAAAAGCTAACCCTTTTGCACTAGCAACACTAGCAATTGTAGCATTATAACCATCTGTAGCCGTTTTAATTTCTAATTGTTCTTCTGGTGTTAACACCCATTTATCTGCTAATGGAAGTGTTACTCCTTCTGCAGAAAACTGACCCGCTAAAGCTTGTGGCAACCCTTTACTCATTAAAAATTGTAAAGAAGTAGTATTTATTTTACCTATTACCCCACTACTAGATAACACTAATAAATCTTTTGCCGTTGCAGGTCTTGCTTGTCCATAATATTGCCCAAATAAAGAGGCAACTAATGGAGCAGCTTCTGCAGGAAGACCAAATTGCTGAACAAAAGGAACAAAGGTAGCACTAGAAAGTAAGCCTCCAGTAATTTGAGCAGATATATCTGTTAAACTTTCATCTTTTATAACAACAGGATTTGTATTCTCTAAAGAAAATTCAATAATTCTATCTGTTTCACCTAAAGCCGTAAAAACTCTATTTATACCTCCGTAAACAGTGTTTAATGTAGGTATTTGAGCTTTAAGAGCCGCACCTGTATCTTTATCATTAGGGTCTAAAGGATTAAAAGGTACCGTTGTAAAATGTGGTAAATCTGTAATATTAGGAACATTTGTAATAACTCCTTTAGAAGAAACTGCTGTTAATTGATTTACCATGTCATTAAAGACAAAATCGAAAGTAGCTATTGGTGTAATTGGGTTTGTACCATCTCCTCCTGTTGTAGCATATCCTAAAACATCATTACCACCAATTTCTGTTAATGTAAAAAATGTTGGGTTTTGTGCAATTGCATATTCTAACATAGAAACTGATGGTGAGTTTGCCATTCGTCCAAAATATGGGTTCAAACTTGCATAACCATTAAGGTTGATATGAGTACTCTTTGCACCTGGCACTCCAACATTTGTAAAAATACTACCATCTGCTGCCAAACTTACTCCAGCATTTGTAGATACTGGTGGTACAGGAGCACCTAAATTTGTTAAAAATTCATTTAACCTTTGCGGAGTTGCTCCATTAAAAATTAATCGATAAGCAAAATCATCAACTCCAGGAACTGGAATTATCATACCACCGGTATTATCATTCATTAATGGCTGATTAAAATCTCCTCCTCCAGCAGCTTTAAATTTTGTTGCTAAAATATTTGGAAAAGAATTCTCTTGACCTGCTTTAAATAAAGCCCCATCTGTATAACCTGCAGTAAAAGAAGCACCAAGAGAAACGTATTTAGAGAAATCTAATCCGTTTGCGTTTAGTGCTACTGCTGTTGCATCTTCTGAAATTGTATCTAACTCATTATTCACATCACAAGATGTTAAACTAAGCGTTAAAAGAAACAATCCTATATATTTATAATTTTTCATAAATTATCGTATTTTATTTTAGTTATTAATTGTCCAAGAAAGGTAATACTGAGAACCAATTGCACCAACACCAGGAGCACTTAAATATTCTTTACCCGTTAAGTTAGCACCACCTAATTTAAAAACAGATTTCCAAGTAGGAACGCTATAATTAATTTGCGCATCTAAGACTGTTCTAGAAGCAATTGTTGCATCTAAGAAAGTAGACTCCCATCTGTACTCATCTTGCCATCTTGCATTAATATTAAAACCAAAGTTTTTAAATAAATCTGTTTTCCCAAATTGTAATTTTACTTTGTGTTCTGGAGTATTAAACCCAGCTTCAAAATCTGGATCAGATGCTTGGTCAAATTCAAATTTAGAGAACGTATAGTTTAAACCTAAATTAAATCCATCTAAAATTTTTGTATTTAAACCAATAGAAGCACCGTAAGAGCTAATATCTGCTGCAGAGTTGGTATATGTTTGAAAAGCGGTAAAATCTCCACTTCCTAAAGCCACTAATGCTAAAGGAACTTGCGATCCTCCTGATCCAACTGGTGCTGTTTGTGTTAAGTTAACATCGCCATAAAAAGGAACGACAACATTTTTGTTTGCAATAAAATCTTCATATTGGTTATAATACACACTTAAATCTACAGTTACTCTTTGACTGTCTGCTAAAGCTAAACCTCTATAACCAACTTCAAAAGCAGTTACTTTTTCTGGTTTTACTATAGATACATTCGCATTACTTGGTGCTGCAACTTGTCCGGCAGCAAATGCTTCTACAGAACTTGCAGAAAAAGCATTTTCATAGGCAGATCTTCCAGAAAGAGCAGTGGTTCCAGATCCTGTAAAATTCTGACCTGCACCACTAACTGTTAAAGGATTTGTTACATATCTATCTAAATTATCTGGTGCAGAACCTACTAAAAATCCTCTACCAGCATTTAATCCAATATATTGATCTTGTGTTGTTGGGTTTCTAAAACCTGTTTGAAAAGAGGCTCTAAAATTTTGATTTTTATTTTCTCCGCCTGCATACGCAAAAGAAACTCTTGGAGAAAAGTTACCTTCAAAATTTTGTGCTTTATCATAACGAATAGAAGCCGTAATTTTTAAACGATCGTCTTCTAAAAATTGTTTTTGAACTTGTGTATACACACCATATTCATTGTATTCTATAGGACCATCATAATCTGTAAAAATACTTCCGTTAGAATTTAAAGAATATAATCTATAAGAACCACCAATCTGAAACTCTGCCCAATCTATATAATCTCTAAAGTTATAGTTTGCATCTGAATGATAATATTTTGTGTTGTCTTGAAACTTTGCACCTGTAACTAAATTTGGATCTGCTATTACTTTATCAAAAGCAGCATTAAATTCTGCTGAACCAGGAAGTAACCTACCCGACTCTGCTGTTTGTCTAGCAATTGCATGTGCTTGGTCTGCAGTTAAACCGGCTAAAGTACTTTGTACAAAAGCACCTGTGTACTGACCAAACCATGTATTATCATCTTTCCAAGATCTATTAATATTAATAGCTGCAAAACGAGTATCATAAGAATTACCTGCATCTTCACTTGTCATATATCCTCTAAGAAAGAAATTTTTACCTTTAATTTCTAATTTATGTTGCTCCATAAAGAAGTCTTTAATATTGTATCTATTGGTACCTTGGTAAATAGTATTTCCAATACCAAATTTAGAATTCCATATTATTTCTAAACGATCATCTCCAAAAGGACGATAATTTAAAGAACTCCCAAATTTTACACTTTTAGCTTCATAAGACATTAAATCTCTTTCATCATACCCTGTTCTACTTATATTTTCACTCGGCACTAAAGCTGCAGCTCCGGCAGGTAAAATACCTAACCCCTCTAATGTTTCTGCAACACCTCTTAGATTGGTAGAAACCTCATCTCCATAAACGTTTAAACCGTCATAGTTTCTATCAGAATCTCTATCTCCAAAAGCATAACCACCATCTCTGGTATTTCTATAATCTGTAGCATGCCATTCTGTACCTTTTAAATAAGATAAAGTAGCTTTAGCAGCAAACTTATCAGAAAAAGCATACGCCATTCTAAGATTAAAATCATTATACTCATTGTCTCCAGCTGCTTCTTGACTTGTAATTCCAGATTTTAAAGAAATACTAATACCTTGATCTTCAAAAGGACTTTTACTTGTCATAAACATTATTCCGTTAAATGCATTTGCACCATATAAAGCAGAAGATGCACCAGGAAGTAACTCAACCGTTTTTACATCTAGCTCAGACATTCCTAATAAATTACCCAATGCAAAATTTAATGCTGGCGATGAATTATCCATACCATCTACTAACTGCATAAAACGAGTATTAGAAAACGTTGCAAAACCACGTGTATTTACAGACTTAAAAGTTAAACTGTTTGTGTTTACATCTACTCCTTTTAAGTTTTCTAATCCGTCATAAAAAGAGGGGGCAGAAGTGTTTTTAATAGCTCTACTATCCATTCTTTCTACCGTAACTGGAGATTCCATAATACGTTCTGGAGTTCTAGAAGCAGAAACCACTATTTCATCTAAAGAAGTTGCATTTTCTTTTAAATTAGCAGCTACTTTTTGATTGTTTTTTGTAATTTCTACTTTTACTGTATGAAAACCTAATACAGAAATTTCTATGGTAAAAGGGGGTTTGTCTGCAACCTCTAATACAAAATTTCCATCGAAGTCTGTAGTAGTACCTACGGCCTTTCTAGAAATTTTAATGTTTGCTCCAGGAAGAGTTTCTCCTGTTTTAGCGTCTTTAACAGTTCCTGTAACAGTGGTTTGAGCTACCATTGTTACACTACTAAAAGCTATAATTGCAAGAAGTATAATTTTTTTTATCATAATTTGATTTTTTTGTTAACTAAATGCAAAATACAATATTTTTTGAATAATTTAACAAACAGGTCTTTATTTTAAGATTATAGCAATATATCACCATAATATTATTAAATAGAAAGTTTAAAAACTACTCTTTTTCATATTAGTAAAAACCGTTAGTTATTGTACATTTGTCATATATTTAATTATCTTTTTTTGAATACAATTCAGAATATTTCTAATTTTTCTACTTCAGAAAAAACATACGTAACCATAGGTACTTTTGATGGCGTTCATTTTGGACATCAAAAAATTATTGACAAACTAGTTTTAGAGGCTAAAAAAGCAAATAGTAAATCTGTTTTACTTACTTTTTTTCCGCATCCAAGAATGGTCTTGCAAAAAGATGCTACTATAGAATTGATAAACACGATTGAAGAACGTGCAGAATTACTTAAAAAAACAGGTTTAGATTACTTAATCATTCATCCTTTTAGTAAAGAATTTTCTAGAATGAATGCACTTGAATTTGTGCGTGATGTTTTGGTAAATCAACTAAATATTTCTAAATTAATTATTGGTTACGATCATCATTTTGGGAAAAATAGGGAAGGAAACATTGTTCAATTAACAGAATATAGCCATTTATACGATTTTGTGGTAGAGGAAATTCCGGCACAAGATATAGATGATGTTTCTGTAAGTTCTACAAAAGTAAGAAGTGCTTTGGCTACTGGAAATTTAAAAACTGCCAATGATTATTTGGGTTATAACTTTATGCTGAGTGGTACTGTTGTAAACGGAAAAAAGTTAGGCGGAAAAATTGGGTATCCAACGGCAAATATTGATGTAAAAGAAGCGTATAAATTAATACCTAAAACGGGGGTTTATGTTGTAAAATCTACCATAGACAATAAAACTGTTTTTGGAATGATGAATATTGGCAGCAGACCAACCGTAGATGGAACTTACCAAACAATTGAAGTCCACTTTTTTGACTTCAACCAAAATTTATACAACGAATATTTAACGATAGAATTACTTTATTTTTTACGTGATGAAGAAAAATTTAGTTCTATTGATGCATTAGTTGTTCAGATTAAAAAGGATGAACAAACGGCTAGAGAGTATATTAAAGAAAACCTTTAAGTTTTTACAATTTTTTTTTTTTTGCAGATTTGTGTTATCACTGTTATGGGACTTCTCAATACTTCGAAATGACAATTTCGGTATTTAATATTAAAGACCCTTCAGGTTTTTAAAACCTGAAGGGTCTGAACTGAGTAACCTTATAATAACTTCCTTTTTTAGTATTCACTACGCGTTAAGGATAGCGCAATTGTTTGAGCTCTTTTTTGTTTTTCTACAAAAAAAGCGAGTGCGAAAGCCTGACCCTTGTGGTAACGCCCAAAAAACATTTGAAAACATCTATTTTCTATGATTTCTTTGTGCCTATTTGTTTAGAATTTTACAGCATACTTTTATGTATAATTTAGTGTAAAACAATTTCACAAATTATATCTTTGCATTTACAAAAATTCTACAAAAATGTTACAAGTACAGTTTATTAGAGACAACAAAGAAACGGTTTTAGCAGGTTTAGCAAAACGTAATTTTGCCAATGCAGCAACTATTATTGAACAAGTTTTAACTGCGGATGAGAATAGAAGATCTACTCAGGTTGAGTTAGATAATACTTTGGCAGAATCTAATAAATTATCCAAAGAAATTGGTGGTTTTTTTAAATCTGGAGAAGTACAGAAAGCGAATCTTTTAAAGGAAAAAACAGTTCAGTTAAAAGAGAAATCTAAAGAGCTTGGTGATAATTTTAATGCTTTTGCAGAAGAGTTGCAAACGTTACTTTATCAAATACCAAACATACCGCATACTTCTGTAAAAGCAGGAACTTCTGAAGAAGATAACGAGAACATTTTTAGTGAAGGAACAATTCCTGATTTAGGAGAAAATGCTTTGCCTCATTGGGAATTAGCTAAGAAATACGATATCATTGATTTCGAATTAGGTAATAAAATTACAGGTGCTGGTTTTCCGGTTTATAAAGGAAAAGGAGCAAGATTACAACGTGCATTAATTAACTATTTTTTAGATAAAAATACCAAAGCAGGTTATACAGAAGTACAAGTGCCACATTTGGTAAATACAGAATCTGCAACGGCAACGGGTCAATTGCCAGATAAAGATGGGCAAATGTATCATTCTACGGTAGATGATTTATATTTAATTCCTACGGCAGAAATTCCTATCACGAACATGTTTCGTGGTAATTTAATGCAAGAAGCTGAATTTCCTATTACCGTAACGGGCTATACACCTTGTTTTAGACGTGAAGCAGGAAGTTATGGTGCACACGTAAGAGGTTTAAATAGATTGCATCAATTTGATAAAGTGGAGATTGTACGTATTGAGCATCCAGATAATTCTTACCAAGCTTTAAACGGCATGGTAGAACATATTAAAGATATTTTAAGAGAGTTAAAATTACCTTATAGAATATTACGTTTGTGTGGTGGTGATACTGGTTTTACAGCTGCTTTAACCTTCGATTTTGAAGTGTTTTCTACAGCGCAAGACCGTTGGTTAGAAATTAGTTCTGCATCTAACTTTGAGGCTTTTCAGGCAAATAGATTAAAATTACGTTTTAAAAATAAAGAAGGTAAAAGCGAATTAGCACACACCCTAAACGGTAGTTCTTTGGCTTTACCTCGTGTTTTAGCAGGTATTTTAGAAAACTATCAAACTGCAGACGGAATTAAAATACCGGATGCTTTAGTACCTTATTGCGGGTTCGATATTATAGATTAATTTTAGTATTCAGTTTACAGTAGCAGTATTCAGTGCTAAAGTTTGTGAAAATATGATTCAGTAGCGGTTTGCAGTTCTAATAGTACTGCAAACTGAGACTGATTACTTTTTTTCACTGCTTACTGAGACTGGTAGCTGCAAACTAATTTGCAACTACAGCAACCATTAATCTTTTGTATTTATTCATTTCTAAAAGTGAATTTAAATACGCACTAATTTGTCCGTTTTTCATAAACTCTATAGAATTGTTTTTTGCTGTTTCGTATTGTTTTTTAAATGTATTCATCTTCTTAAAATTTGATTGGTTATATTCTCTTTAGACAAGTTTCGTGCCAAAATGTTACAAAGAACACCTTAGAACAGACGTCTTTAATAAAAATTTAACATATTTCTTACTTATCTTTGAAATTGATGAAACAACTGTTTTTACTTATTTTTATTACCATAACTAGCGTTAGCTTTTCTCAAGGTGATTATTATTTGGCAGAAGATTACTATAGAGAAGGAGAGTATGAAAAAGCCACTCAAATCTTTAAAAACTTATATGCTAACAACCTTTTTAATACTACTTATTTAAGTAGATTGATTTCTTGTTATCAAGAAACCAATAAATTTAATGAAGTAGAAAAACTATTAAAAACCGCACTTGACAAAGACCCTAAACAAGCTTTTTTCTATGTGCACTTAGGGTATAACTACCAAAGACAAGAATTACAAGAGTTGGCAGAAAAAAATTACTCTTTAGCTTTAAATTCTATTGATACAAACAGTTTTTATGGCGGATTTATTGGTAGACTTTTTAAAGATTACAATCTTTTAGATCATGCAATTTTAGCTTATACAAAAACAATGGCTAAAAATAAAAAAGCAGATTATAACTTTAGAATTGCTCAGATTTATGGTGAAAAAGGTGATTTAAAAAAAATGTTTGAGGCTTACTTTAATCTAGTTGATAAAAACATTGAAAATTACGATTTAGTAAAAAGATATACGAGTAGTTATATTACAGATGATGCAAAAAATGAAGCAAATATTTTATTTAGAAAAACACTTTTAAAAAAATCTGCAAGCAACCCAAAAGATGTTTGGAATCTTTTATTAAGTTGGCTTTTTACACAACAGAAAGATTATCATAAAGCTTTTACGCAAAAAAAAGCTTTGTACAAAAGAAACCCTGTTGATTTAAATTCTATTTTTGATTTAGGAAAAATAGCTTTTGAAAACAAAGATTATAGCACTGCTAAAGAATGTTTTTATTTTATTACCCAACAAAAAACTTTACAAATAGAAAAAATTGATGCTTCTTTATATCTTACAAAAATAGCAGTCGCAACAAATAATCCTGAAGTAGAAAATATGTTTCTATCTCTTTTTAATCAGTACGGTAAAAATACATCAACCATAAAATTACAAGTAGAATATGCTGATTTTTTAACTTTTAAAAAAGACCAACCAAACGAAGCTAAAACTGTTTTAGAAGAGGCTTTAAACTATTCTCGTTCTCGATTTGATAAAGCCAGAATAAAACTAAAATTAGGAGATATTTTAGTTTTTACAGGAAATTACAACAAAGCATTGATCTATTTTTCTCAAATTCAAACGCAACTTAAAAACCACGAATTAGCACAACAAGCACGTTTTAAAGTAGCACAAACAAGTTATTATAAAGCAGATTTTACATGGGCTAAAGCACAGTTAAAAGTATTAAAAGGCGCTACAACACAATTAATTGCCAATGACGCTCTAGAGTTGTTTTTAAAAATTACAGATAATGAACCAGTAGATTCTATTCCGTCTGGCTTAAAACAATTGGCCAAGGCAGAACTGCTTTCTTATCAGAATAAAAATGAAGAAGCATTAACAGAATTACACAGTTTATTTACACCTAAAAACGTTTTTGAAAACGGGTTAACACTTGGGGAAGTAATTTATGATGATGTATTATTTTTTGAAGCAAAGTTGTTCATCAAACAAAAAAAATATGACGACGCTATTGCCAGTTTTTCAAAAATTATAGCCGCCGATAATCAAGGTATTTATGCAGATGATGTCTACTATGAAATGGCAGAATTGTATAATAATCAATTAAACAACCCAGAAAAAGCCTCAGAATACTATCAAAAGATTATTTTTGACTATTCTTCTAGTATTTATCTTGTAGATGCTAGAAAAAAATACCGAAAATTAAGAGGAGATGATATTTAATCATCCTGCAAGGGTTCAAAAACCTTGTAGGTATAAAAATAAATTAATAAACCTGCAAGGTTCTAAAAACCTTGCAGGATAAGGAAAAAAAATAGCATGTACATATACAACGTAACTATAAATATAGATGAAACCGTTCATTTAGAATGGCTAACCTGGATGGAATCGCACATTTTAAAAGTACTAAATACAGGCAAATTTACAGTAGCTAAATTAACCGAAGTTTTGGTAGAAGAAGAAATGGGTGGTAGAACGTATTCGATACAATATACCGCAAATACAAGAGAAGATTTAGACGATTATTACAAACACGAAGCAGAAATATTACAACAAGAAAGCCTGCGAAAATTTGGAGATAAAATGTTAGCTTTTAGAACAGAATTAAGGTTGATAAAAGAATTTTACCCTACAAATACTAACAATTAAGAACAATTTCTTTACTTTTTAAAAAACATAAACATGTCAGTTAAAGCAAAAAAACATTTAGGTCAGCATTTTTTAATGGATGAAAGCATTGCAAAAAACATTGCAGATGCCTTAACTGGAAATGGGTATGATGATGTCTTAGAAATTGGTCCGGGAATGGGGGTTTTAACCAAATACTTATTACCTAAAAAAGCAAAAGTAACTGTCATGGAATTAGACAGAGAATCTGTTGCTTATTTACATGAAACTTTTCCTTTAGAGCACATTAAATTAGACACCTCTAAAGAACATTTCGAAATTATTGAAGGCGATTTTTTAAAGAATCAAATTCAAGATATTTTTAATAAAAAGCAAGTAGCAATTATTGGTAATTTTCCTTATAATATTTCTACACAAATTGTTTTTAAAGCCATAGAAAATAGAGACTACGTACCAGAATTTGCAGGTATGTTTCAAAAAGAAGTGGCTAAGAGAATTGCAGAAAAAGAAGGTAGTAAAGTGTACGGAATTTTATCTGTTTTAACCCAAGCCTTTTTTGATGTAGAATATTTATTTACAGTTCCGCCAACAGTATTTAATCCGCCACCAAAGGTAGATTCTGGAGTAATACGATTAGTTCGTAAAAAAGATTATTCGTTACCTGTAGATGAAAAGTTATTTTTTAGAGTAGTAAAAACCGCCTTTAACCAACGAAGAAAAATGCTTCGTTCTAGTTTAAAGTCTTTCAATATTTCGGATTCTCTAAAAGAAGACCCTATCTTTGCGAAACGCCCAGAACAATTATCTGTTTCTGAGTTTATTTCACTTACGCAAAAATTGGCAGAAAATGACGTTCGAAATCAATGATGAATCCCTAGAAAACCTATCAGAACTTATCATTTCTAAAAATGATAAAGAAATAACAGCATTATTTTCTGAAGTCCATTTTGCCGATATTGCAGAAGTTTTAGACGAAGTTAATTTTGATGAAGCTATCTATATAATCAAACTTTTAGATAGTGAAAAAACATCAGAAATACTTACCGAATTAGACGAAGATACGCGTGAAGAAATTTTAAAAAACTTATCTGCAAAAGAAATTGCCGATGAGGTTAGAGAAATGGATACCGATGATGCTGCAGATATTATTGGTGAACTTTCAGAAGAGCGACAAAGACGTGTAATGTCTGCTTTAGAAGATGATGACCATGCGGCAGATATTAAAGAGTTATTGTCTTATAATGATAATTCTGCAGGAGCTTTAATGGCAAAAGAGCTCGTAAAAGTTTATGAAACCTGGACCGTTGCCGGCTGCATGCGCAGAATAAGAGGACAAGCAAAAGACGTTACCAGAGTGCACTCTATTTACGTAGTAGATAAAGAAGATAAACTAGTAGGTAGAATGTCTTTAAAAGACTTAATAATTGCCAAATCAGACCATAAAATAGCAGACATTTGTAAAGCAACCGTAGATGCTGTAAACGTGCATGAAGATGATGAAGCCGTTGCCAAAATAATGGCTAAATACGATTTAGAAGCCATACCTGTTGTAGATGATAACAACGTTTTAGTAGGTAGAATTACTATTGATGATATTTTAGATGTTATTAGAGATGAAGCCGACAAAGATTATAAAATGGCTGCTGGTTTTTCTAAAGATGTAGAAGCAAATGATACCATTTGGGAACTTACAAAAGCACGATTACCTTGGTTAATTTTAGCCCTTTTTGGTGGTTTTGTTTCTGTTTCTATTTTAGGTAGTTTTGATAGTGCAATGAGCAGTTTTCCAGAACTTTTTTTCTTTACCCCTTTAATTGCTGCAATGGCAGGTAATGTAGGTGTACAATCTTCTGCAATTATTGTGCAAGGTTTGGCAAACGACAGCTTAAAAGGATCACTATTTAAAAGGTTGTTAAAAGAAATATTACAAGGCTTGTTAAACGGTTTTGTATTGGCTGCCTTATTAATGTCTGCCGGAATGTTGTTTTTAGGTTTTCCACTAGATTTAGGTATTACCGTAGCAGCTTCCTTAATTTCCGTAATTATTATTGCCTCAATTATCGGTACTTTTATCCCTATTCTTTTAGCTAAAAAAGGCATCGATCCTGCTTTAGCAACAGGCCCATTTATAACTACCAGTAATGATATTTTAGGAATTTTAATCTACTTTTCTATTGCTAAATTAGTACTGGGTTTCTAAATTTTTTAGAAGCTATTTCCAGCTTTCTGCACTCGCTTTTTTTGCTAAAAAAAGCAAAAAAGAGCTCAAACAAATGCTTCAATCTGGGCTAAACTTGTTTGCTAACTACTTGTATTTATAAAACACCTTTTTTAGTCTAATTTGACAATTCAATATAATGCTTAAAGAAATCAAAAAAATAACACCCCACTAGTCATTTAGCCGCAAGGAGAAACCTCATAACAACAATATACAAACCAAAGCAACCTTATCTGATTTCTCTATCTGTTCGAAAAAGACAAACAGTATGAAAAAAGGACTATTTTCTTAACTTCACAAACAAGTCCCAAATAACAACCCCTGTAGTAACAGAGATATTTAAAGAATGTTTGGTACCCAATTGCGGAATTTCAATACACAAATCAGACGCATTTACAACTTCTTGTTGTACTCCTTTAACTTCATTACCCATTACAATAGCATACTTCTCTCCTATCGTCGGATAAAAAGTGTCGAGCATTGTAGAGTTTTCTGCTTGTTCAATAGATAAGACTTTTACATTTTCTGCTTTTAATTTTTCAACCAAAGTCAACGTATCCTCTACATATTCCCAAGCCACAGATTCTGTTGCACCTAAAGCTGTTTTATGAATATCTTTGTTTGGCGGAGTAGCGCAAATACCACATAAATAGATTTTTTCAATCAAAAAAGCATCACTCGTTCTAAACACAGAACCAATATTATTTAAACTTCTAATATTGTCTAAAACTACTATAATAGGCGTCTTCTCTACTGTTTTAAATTCATCAACAGTAATTCTTCCTAACTCGTTATTCTTTAATTTTCTCATACTTATTTTATTCAAAACTCCAAACCTCACAGAGGTTTTAAAAACATTCGTTTATAAGAGTTTTATCGCGTTCCTAACTATAATTATTTGGCTAAAGCCAATATTTAACTGATCATTAAACACAGACTAAAGTCTGTAACAATCCATAATTTTAATTCAATTACCTGTAGATTTATCCACAGGTCTTAAAGTATTTCCAGCATAATGGCTTTAGCCCAAATTTTGTTTTAATCAACAACCTCAACCCAAGGTTACAAGATATGCTTCGAAACAAATATTTAACATTTTAAAGCATGCCTCAGTAAATAAAACTCCTAACTATCGCCCTTTAATTAAAAGTTCTGACTTATTGTGAATAAGTTCACTACAAACTGCCAACTGAATACTGACTACTTTTTCTATCTTCGCAAAACTAACTGAAAATTTCCAAAAACTTGGCAAAATCAAAAGCAAAAAAGGTTACTCCTTTAATGAAACAATACAACGCAATCAAGAATAAATATCCTGATGCAATGTTACTTTTTAGAGTAGGAGATTTCTATGAAACCTTTGGTGAAGATGCTAAAAAAGCTGCTGATGTTTTAGGAATTACCTTAACAAAACGTGGTGCCGGAAGTGAAACAGAAACTGCATTGGCCGGTTTTCCGCATCATTCTTTAAATACCTATTTACCAAAGTTGGTAAAATTTGGAATGCGTGTTGCCATTTGCGATCAGTTAGAAGACCCGAAAATGACCAAAACCATTGTAAAACGTGGTGTTACAGAATTGGTTACTCCTGGAGTTTCTTTAAATGACGAAGTTTTACAAACCAAAACCAATAACTTTTTAGCGGCGGTTCATTTTGATAAAAAACAACTCGGAATTTCATTTTTAGATGTTTCTACAGGTGAATATTTAGTGGCGCAAGGAAATGCAGAATACATCGATAAATTGTTGCAGAATTTTAGTCCGAGTGAAGTCTTGGTTCAAAAACAACACAAACAACAATTTTTAGAACTTTTTGAAAACCGTTATTATACGTTTTATTTAGACGATTGGGTTTTTCAAAAAGAATACGCAAACGAAACATTACAAAATCATTTTGAAGTAAAGAGTTTAAAAGGTTTTGGAATCGAAGATGTTAAAAACGGAATTATTGCTGCCGGTGCAGTGATGTATTACTTATCTGAAACACAACATAATCAGTTAAAACACATTCAGCATATTGGTAGAATTGCTGAAGATAATTATGTTTGGATGGATCGTTTTACGGTTCGAAACTTAGAACTTTATAATCCGAATTCTGTAAACGCAGTAACGTTATTAAATGTTATTGATAAAACGATATCGCCAATGGGCGGAAGATTGTTAAAACGTTGGTTGGCGCTTCCATTAAAAAATATAGACGAGATTAAAAATCGTCATGAATTGGTAAAGTTTTTTATAGATTCTGATGAGTTTTCTCAGACGGTAACCTATCAATTAAAACAAATATCCGATTTAGAAAGATTGATTTCTAAAGTAGCAACAGGTAAAGCTTCACCAAGAGAAATTGTACTTTTAAAAGATTCTTTAAAGGCGATTCTTCCGATAAAAGCATCCGCAGAAAAGAGTAAAAATAAGGCTGTAAAAGCTCTCGGAAATCAGTTACATACTTGCAATGATTTAATTGAAAAAATTAATGAAACTTTATTTGATGAAGCTCCGGTAAACATCAATAAAGGAAATGCCATTGCAACAGGCGTTCATAAAGAATTAGACGATTTACGCGCTATTTCTAACTCTGGTAAAGAGTATTTAGATAATATGCTAAAGCGTGAAACAGAGCGCACAGGAATTACAAGTTTAAAGATTTCTTTCAACAATGTTTTTGGGTATTATATAGAGGTTAGAAATTCTCATAAAGACAAAGTTCCGCAAGAATGGATTCGTAAACAAACCTTAGTAAATGCAGAACGTTATATTACTGAAGAGTTAAAAGAATACGAAACTAAAATTTTAGGTGCTGAAGAAAAAATAGCCAAAATAGAACAAGAAATATTTTCTAAGTTATTACAATATATCATTCAATATGTACAGATAGTCCAAGAAAATGCACAGATTATTGCAAAAATTGATTGTTTATTGTCTTTTTCGGTTTTAGCAATAGATAACAATTATGTGCGTCCAATTATGGATGAGAGTACCGATTTAGAGATTAAAAATGGTCGTCATCCAGTTATTGAAAAACAATTACCGATAGATCAAGCTTATATTGCAAATGATGTGGTATTGAATAGAACTCAGCAACAAATAATTATGATTACCGGACCCAATATGTCTGGTAAATCAGCAATATTAAGACAAACAGCATTGATTGTTTTATTAGCACAAATGGGAAGTTACGTTCCGGCTCAGAATGCAAAAATCGGAATTGTAGATAAGATTTTTACTAGAGTTGGTGCAAGTGATAATATTTCTATGGGGGAATCTACTTTTATGGTAGAAATGAATGAAACCGCTTCGATCTTAAATAACGTTTCTGAGCGCAGTTTAATTTTGTTAGATGAAATTGGTAGGGGAACCTCTACTTATGACGGAATCTCGATTGCATGGGCTATTTCTGAGTTCTTACACGAACATCCAACCAAAGCAAAAACGTTGTTTGCTACACATTATCATGAACTGAATGAAATGACTACTTCTTTTGAGCGCATTAAAAACTTTAATGTATCGGTAAAAGAATTAGAAAACACCATTATTTTCTTGCGTAAATTGGTTTCTGGTGGCTCTGATCATAGTTTTGGTATTCATGTTGCTAAACTTGCTGGAATGCCAAATATGGTAATCCACAGAGCGAATAAAATTTTGGCAAAACTAGAAAAGAACAATAAAAATGCTGAAGTTAAAGACGTTTTAAAACAAGAACAAAATGAAGAAATGCAACTTAGCTTTTTTCAGTTAGACGATCCACTTTTAGAAAACATTAAAGAAGAAATTTTAGCAACAAACATTGATACTTTAACACCTATTGAAGCCTTAATGAAATTGAACGAGATTAAAAGAATGTTGATTAAAAACTAATGGTAAATAATTTAGAACAAGGTTTTTTCGGAATCGGAATTCAGAATGGAAAAACGCCCGAAAATTTAGGAGTTCTTTGGCGTTCTGCACAAAATATGGGTGCAAGTTTTATTTTTACCATTGGCAATCGCTATGCTAAACAAGCTTGCGATACACACAAAGCTACTGGAGCAATGCCTTATTTTCATTACGAAAATTTTGATGATTTCTTTAACAACTTGCCAAAAGGCGCCATGTTAGTGGGGGTAGAATTAGATGAAAAAGCAGTACAATTAGAAACTTTTAAACATCCGAGACGTTGCGTATATTTATTAGGCGCAGAAGATCATGGATTGTCTAATGCAGCTATTGAAAAATCGCATCATTTGGTAAAATTTAAATCGGAATTGAGCTTAAATGTTTCTGTTGCCGGAAGCATTATTATGTATGATCGGCAAGCGAAGTTTAATTTTTAAAGTTGATTAAAAATCTGTAAATATTATAAAATAGGATTCTTTTTATTAATTGGATCTTGCTTTAATAATTGCGTCATACTTTCATACAGTTCTGGTTCGTTTTCTTTAAAATATGCTGCTTGTTCAAAAAAGGTTTCTAATGAAACTGAAAAGAACTCAACAAGATTTGTACCTGCATAATCTCTTAAAACGATGTTTTCTTTCGCTTTTATTTTTTTAAATTTCGTTTTTGCTTGACTTTTCCAATTTTCAAAATCTCCTTTATTAAATATTTTAGAGAAATAAGATCTTGTATGATTCTCGAAAATTAAACAATGACCAAATTCGTGAATAGATAAATTAAGCGCATCATCTGTAATTTTAAAGCCCTTTTCTATTGCAGGCCAAGACATATTTACCTTTCTAGTTGCAATATTTACATCACCCTTAAAAACTGCTGTATTATTTTTATAAGAGTAAGAACTTGGTGCAACAAATACATCATTAAACTTATTTAAAGTATCCGTTTTTAATCCAAATGTAATTTGAACAAAAGCACTCGAAATAATAATTTTCATTTTTTTATTTACAATGAAATCAGGCTCTGAACTGAAGTTTGTTGTAGAAATAAATAATAATGTTCTTACTTGAAAATTAGTTTTATGAACATCTGAAAGGTTCTTATAATATGAGTTTGATTTAAATAGAACTTCATGACATTCAATTTTTGATTTTCTTCTAAAAAAAAGCAAGAATGATAGTGACAAAAATGTTTAAAAAAGTAACGCTCTTGTGTTTGGTTTGGTTCGTGTTTTAAGCTACTAATTTAGTAAATAATAACTAAATAAAAAGTCCTCACAAACTTTCGTAAATAGATGAGGACTTAGCAATAAATTATATACGGCTTAAGTTTGTATTTATGCATCTACAAAAATTACTTGACCCGTAATAAATCCATCAACCGAACGTTCAAAAGCTTTACCTACTAACTTTCCAGGAACTGGCTCAAAACCTGGCATCATTTCACCATAAACATCCCAAGCCTCTTCTAAAACAGTTGGGTTTATTGAGTTTACTCGGATTCCTCTTGGCATTTCAAAAGCAACACATTTAACAAATGTATCAATAGCGCCACTAGTAGTAGCATCAGCAATTGCAAAAGGTATAGGCTTAGTATTTAAAATTCCTGTTATTAAAGTAAATGACCCCTTATCTGCAATGTATTCTTGACCAATACGTACAATGTTTATTTGTCCCATCATTTTACTTAAAATGGTACTCATCCATTGTTCTTCGGTCATTTCAGTAAAATTTGCATATTCACAAACACCAACAGTGTTTACAACAGCATCAAAATGACCAACATCTTCATATAATTTCCTTAATGATGCTTCGCTTGTAATATCTACTTGAAAGTCATAGCTATCAGCAGAACGTCCAGCAGTTATAACTTTGTGTTTTCCTAGACCCGTAAGAGCAGCTTGTCCCATTTTTCCGTTTGCTCCAATTAAAATTATTGTTTTCATATAATATCTGTTTTTAAATTATATGCAAATTTATGAAGCACTAAAAGTTTATGAAGAGGACATTTGTCTAATACGTAATATTAGCTCTTATTCGACTTAGGTGACGTTGTGTAACGCCTAGGTACGAAGCTATATAATGTAGTGGAATCTCTTTGATATATTCAGGTTGCGTTGTAATTAAATCTAAATAGCGTTGTTGAGCCTTATCTTTTTGATGATTAAATATCCATTTTTCTAATTCAACATATTCCTTTTCGGCAATAATTTTCAAAAAACGCAACCAATTACTATTTGATTTGGCTAAATTTTCTAAAGTTGCTTTTGGTATTGAAATTATTTCAGCATCTGTCAGAGCTTGAATATTTTCTTCAGATTTTTTTTGTGAAATAAATGAAGAATAAGCCATTAATAATTTATTAGGAAAAGTGAAACAATATGTGATTTCATCTTCATTATTTGAATAATAATAGGAACGAAAAATTCCACTTTTGACAAAAGCTATAGAGTCGCAAATTTCATTATTATTAATATATAAATCGCCTTTTTTTAATAAAATAGTTTGAGATAAATTCAAGAAATCATTAATCTCTATGTCGGTAAATAAATTAAATGATTTTAAATATTCTTTCATTTCTTTCTTTGATGTTTGGTATGCTCAAATTACCGCCAACGTTGTTGTATAAGCTTTGTTGCGTTGTTTAAGCAGTGAATTTAGTAAATAAAACACGAACGGCGAAATTCCGGAGGAATTTCCCAAGTGAGCTAAAACCAGCAATAAAGTTTATACGGTGTTGTAACCAGTTATTTTTTATTCAGTTCTGCTTTAAATTTCATTATTTCAGACAGATATATTTCGTTTAAAAATTCGTTATAAATATCGTTTCTTTTATAATCAATGTTTTTTTCAGCTTTTAAAAGATTCTCTTTAGCTTTCTCAATTTCTCCAAGTTTTTCAAATGCTTTTGCAATTCCAAAATAGGATTCTGGTGTAAATTCAGATTGTTTTAAAGCTCGTTCAAATTCAGATATAGATTTCTCGTAATTCCCAAGTTCGTATTCACAAAGTCCTAAATAAACAAAAGTGTGGATGTCTACCCAATCTTCTTTATTGTTTTCAACATTAAGGTTAAAATTTTCAATAGCTTTCTTATAATTGTTTTTTCCGAAATAACATTCTCCTCTTAAAAAATCAATATTTTCTCCCCAAGGAGCATCTACAAAATTTGTTGTTAAACTATCTAACCTATTAAAGTCATTTAAAGCACTTTCATAGGCTCTTAATTTTCTCAATTTTAACCATCCTCGATAACCTAAATGTGATTCTGGTTCAAGTTCAACTGCTTTATTTAAAAGTTCAAAACCTTTTGCATATTCGCCTCTTTTGTTAAAAGCAACAGATTGTTCAAAATACACATCAGAATAATCTGAATGTTGGAATTTTAAAATATTAAACATAGTTTGCGAAAGATAAAGACCTTGAGAATGTTCAGCCATTTTGAATCTTTTTTCTTTAGGAGATAAAGCTGTAAAGTAGATTATTACTATTGAAATAGCGAAAAACAAAATTGTGAAAACAATCTTAATTATTTTGATAAAAATTTTCATAATTCTTAAAATATATCTGAGATTCTATCATTTTGAATTTTGAAGTTCAAAACATAATAACTATCAAGACTTTCATCTTTCCATTTTCCTGCTTCCCAACCATGTAAGCTTTTTATTGATTCTTGAATAAGTTTGATACTTTCAGATTTAAGATGGTTTTCTTTTAGATTCGTATTTACTGTTTTTACTCGGAATCGACCTATCTGATTTTTACAGTTAACTATAAATCTAAAAGTTATAATACCTGTTTCGTTAAAGTTTGTATTTTTTAAAAGTTCGTTTAATTCTTTATTGATGGCTTTTTTTCCGCCTTTATAATTAGTTCCAATTGAGTAGTATTGTGAAATTCTATCTTCATTACAAACCAAAAATTCAGAATTATCAAGATTTTGGTCAAACTCAATATCTACAATTCTATGAGTTGTTTGGTAATAAATCCAAAAAACAAGAATTGAAGCTAAAAGAAAACTACTTAGTAAAAGAATATTAAGTTTATTTTTCAATTCAGATTTTGGTTTGAGTGGTTAATAGGTTACAACGTTGTTGTATATGGTTTGTTGCGCGTTTTAAGCACCTAATTTAGTGAATAATTACAGACCAAGAAAGTCCGCGAGGACTTTCGTAAATAGGCGAGAAGCCAGCAATAAATTATATACGGTGTTACCAAAAGTTTTATTTTAATTTCATTATTTTTTTCCTACTTCCATTTTCAAACTCTATAATCATTAAAACATTTTTCGTGTTTAATGAAATTTCTTTCCCTAAAATATTATAAGCTTTTTTAGGAATTAGTTTTGATAAAATTAAATTATCATTCTCAACACTCAAAGAATTTTGTTCAGCAACAATTATATCTCCATAATCACTTGATGTAATTACTGGTAAAATAAAACTTGTTTCAGTATTTGAAGCAATATTAAATTTAACAATAATATTTCCAACAATTCCAATTATTTCATTTGTTGCTTGATTAAAAACTAAACTTTCAGGACTATTATCAGCGTTTTGAGATGAATTGCTAAAGTCTGTACTCAAGTTAATAGTATTTACTGTATTTCCGTTTGTTTGGTCAATTTCTAAAAGAGAATGAACATAATTTGAACTATTACTATAGTCTCGTTTTGTAACAAATAATTTATTGTTAGCAACAATTATATCTCCATAATCACTTGATGTAATTACTGGTAAAATAAAACTTGTTTCTGTATTTGAAGCGATATTAAATTTAACAATAATATTTCCAACAATTCCAATTATTTCATTTGTTGCTTGATTAAAAACTAAACTTTCAGGACTATTATCAGCGTTTTGAGATGAATTGCTAAAGTCTGTACTCAAGTTAATGGTATTTACTGTATTTCCGTTTGTTTGATCAATTTCTAAAAGAGAATGAACATAATTTGAACTATTACTATAGTCTCGTTTTGTAACAAACAATTTATTGTTAGCAACAATTATATCTCCATAATCGCTTGATGTAATTACTGGTAAAATAAAACTTGTTTCTGTATTTGAAGCTATATTAAATTTAACAATAATATTTCCAACAATTCCAATTATTTCATTTGTTGCTTGATTAAAAACTAAACTTTCAGGACTATTATCAGCGTTTTGAGATGAATTGCTAAAGTTTGTACTCAAGTTAATAGTATTTACTGTATTTCCGTTTGTTTGGTCAATTCCTAAAAGTGTATGAAAATAATTTGAACTGTCGCTATAATTTCTTTTTGTAACAAATAACTCTTGAGAAAAAAGGTTTGTTGTAATAATTAATAATAAAATTAGAATGTGTTTTCTTTCGTTCATTTTTTTTTTAATTTTTGGTAACGCTTTATATAACAGTAAAAATTTGTTTTATCCCCTAAATTCACAGGGTTTAAAAAAAAGTATTTACTTTTATAATTATTTCTTGATATTTAGATTTAGCAATTTATTATATGGTAAAAATAAACCATAAAAATATACTTGTTAATAACAAAACATTAAAATTCATTTTTTACTAAAACGTTTCGAAAATTTGAATAAAAAATATACCGCGGCCGCCAAAAATATTATTTGAATTACTTGCCAAATAAAACCTCCTGCACTAAAATCATTTATCGCTTCTTCCATATATGTTGCTCTTTTTTTAAATATACTTAATAATTATCTCTTAACTCCTCAAAAACAGCTTGCATTTTCTTTTTTACTTCAGCATTAGAATGCATGTAATGATTGTTCATATAACTGAATATTAATGTTTTTCCGGAGTTTGTAATTAAGTAACCACTTAAATTATAATTGTTCCCTAAAGTACCCGATTTTGCATGAATATACGGTTTTGGGTTTCCAGAAAACCAATTTTTTAAAGTCCTAGACTTTACGCCAACCGGAAAAAACTGAAACAACCTTTTTATTGGAATTTTTTGATGCATTTTGGTTAAAACTTCCACAAAAGAAATCGGTGTAAATAAATTATACCTACTCAATCCAGAACCATCTACCCAACGTGGTTTTTGTTTTAAATCTTTCAATTGATTTTCTAACATAAAATTTCTTGATTTTGCAGAATTTAACGTGTCTGAAAGAGTGGATGAAGCTAAAACTAAAATCTGTTCTGCTAAAAAATTATCGCTTACTTCCATCATTCTTTTAAATAAAGAATCTTTAGGAATACTATATGCAACTGTAGATGGTTTTAAGACTGATTTATGCATTAAACTTACTTTGTTGGGTAAAATATCATTCCAGAGATTTAAAAGCAAAGAATCACTTATAATCATCGGAATTTTGGTTTCTCTTTTCCTATTTTTTCCAAAGTAAAAAGAATTAGAAAGCTCTTTTCTTCCATAACTTTTATCTGTAATTTCTAATTTATCAGCAAAATAGTTAGGAGCAACTTTTATTGAATCTTCATTTTGGACAAACACAACATTTCCATACATAGGAAAAGCACTTACTTCTGGACTAAAATAGCTATCAAAATCTTCCCAAGCCCAACCTGGTCCGTATCTTTTATCAGAAATATTATTAGCAATTATATGTACCTTTTTGTATTTTTTTGCCAATTTTAAAGCGGTACTGTCTTTAAAAAATGGATGCAAAAAAGTAGGATCTCCTGTGGCTTGTATTGTAATTGTATCTTTATTTACAGCATATTTAAAAGCCGGAATTGAATCTGGTAACATTTCTAACCCCGTAAAAAGTGTAAAAATTTTAGTATTACTAGCTGGTGTAAAATACTTATCTGCATTATAACTATAAAGTACTTTATCTGCAGCTACATCATAAATGTAAATTCCCGTAAATTGATTATCATAAAAAGAAGCTGTTATTTTTTGATCAATATTTCTAGATAATTTAACCGTTTTACAGCTTGTAAAATAGACAGTTACAAACAAAACTACAAGTACTCTTTTAAGCATTTAAACTATATTTAATATATTTTTTTTTCTAAACTACAAATATTTTGGTTTGTGAAGTTTATATATTGAATAAATATTTACCTTTGTTTTATGAATTCTACTCTTTTATTTATTAGTGGTCCAGAAATAATGGTTGTCATGTTAATTGTGGTAATGCTTTTTGGTGCAGATAAGATTCCTGAAATTGCCAGAGGATTAGGAAAAGGAATGCGTCAGGTAAAAGATGCAACCAACGATATTAAGAGAGAAATTAATGAAAGTGCTAAATTGCCTATTTCAGAGACTGATTCTGCAAAAGAAGTTACTAAAGGTGTTAATGAAGAATTTAAAAGTATTACAAAAGACATTAACAAAGGAATTAATTCTGTAAAAGATAATATTGAAGATCTAACAGGTCCTATAAAACGTAATTTCTAACTTTACTTTATTCTGAATTTAGTTATAGAATAGCACATTACATTCAAAAAAAATCTTTACCGCACAAAAAGAAAACCATCATTAATAATTTAACAGCTTCTTTTTAACTATTTTATTTGTTTTTAAACAGCTATGTTTTTGTTTACAAACATTGTTTTTTATCCTGTGAAACAGAAACTACTTTACTCTGCTTATTGTTAAACCATCTCTAATTGGCAAAAGTACCGTTTCAACTCTATCGTCTGTATTTAATAGTTTATTGTAAGCCAAAAGTATTTTTGTATCCTTATCTTTTGGATCTAATTTTTCAACAACTTTACCACTCCAAAGTACGTTATCAGATAAAATAATTCCACCAGAATTCATTTTATCTATAATTAAATGAAAATAATTAATGTAGTTTGTTTTATCTGCATCAATAAAAACCAGATCAAATTTCTCATTAATGGTAGGTATAATATCTATTGCCTTACCAACATACTGTTTTATTTGATTTCTAAAACCAGATTTTTCAAAGTATTTATTTTGAAGTGTTTCTAATTCTTCATTCTTATCTAATGTAAAAATTTTTCCTTCGGGTGCTAAACCTTCGGCTAAACACAAAGCAGAATACCCAGTATAAGTACCAATTTCTAAAATATTTTTTGGTTGAATTATTTTTGAAATCATAGACAATACTCTTCCTTGAAGATCACCGCTTAACATTCTTGGGTTTAATACTTTTTGCCAAGTTTCTTTACTTAATTGTTTTAAAATTATAGGTTCTTGTTGTGAGTGATCTACAGCGTAGTTGTCAATATTTTCTGGTAAAAAATGCATCTGATGTTTGGTCGAGTACAGTCGAGACCTTATTAAGTTTCTTTACAAATCTCTCGGCTGTACCCGAGAAAATAAAAAGCGAATGTACAAAAAAACGGAATCTATATTTCTATAAATCCCGTTTCAATCTAACAAAAAATCAAAAAATGTAGTTTTTTAAAAACTACCAAAATATTTTTATTCTTTTATTTTAGCTAACTCTTTTTTAAGAGCTTCCTTTTCTTCTTTACTAAGGCAACGTTTTGTTGGTTTACAACTTCTTGCATGCCCTTTGTACATATTTGTAAGTGCTTTATTTTGCTTTGTGTAAAGACAACATATTTTACAACTTAAAAAATGTAGATTTAGTTTTATTTTTTCAACTAAAGAAGCAGCACCATATTGGCTTTTATCACAAATAGTAGTTGCTTCGTCGCAAGTAATTTTTAAATTTTTAAACATCTCTTAATTATTAAACCAATTATCTTCCATACATTTTCTGAGCTGTGTTCTTGCTCTATGAATGATAACCCATAAGTTGGACGCTGTAATATCTAACTCCTTACAAATTTCTTCAGTTTCGAACCCTTGTATGGTTTTCATTCTAAAAACCATTGCATATTTTTTAGGCAAAGCATCTATACAAGAATCTAACTGACTTTTTAATTCTTCGTTTTCAATGGTTTTCTCAGATTCATTGTCCCAACTCTGTGGTACCCTCTCTTCTAACCAATTACCTTCGTTTTCACCATCATCATAAAAATTCATTCTAACTTCAGCTTGCCCTTTTTTAGAATTTATTTTTCTATAATAATCTATAATTTTTCTTTTTAAAATAGAAATTAACCAAGTTCTTTCTGTAGATTTTCCTTGAAAATTTTTAGCAGACTTTAATCCTGCAAAAAAAGTATCTTGAACTAAATCTTTAGCTAAATCACTGTTATTTACACGCACAATAGCATAATTATACATATAGTCTGCATAATTATCTATCCATTTGTCTGTGTTTAATACAACTTGCTCTTCTGTCATTTAATAAATAAAGGTCAAAGATAATGTTATTTTTTATTCTTTACTCTTTTAGATTATCACTTCTTTTTACACCTAAAACATAATTAATTAAATACAGGTTGTTAGAAATTTAATTAGATAATTATAAGTAACCAGCAATAAATCTAAACAAATAGCTTAATAATAAAATTTATTTTTCTTAAGATTAACGAAATATTAACTTGTTTAATCTTTATGCTTTTCCTTACATTTACATACTATTTTAAAAACAAAAAGTATGTCAACAGCAAAAAAAGAATATAAAAAAGTTACCGTAAAATCTTTGGTAGATATGAAAAAGAATGGAGAGAAAATTTCCATGCTAACTGCCTATGATTTTACAATGGCAAAAATTTTAGATGGAGCTGGAATCGATGTTCTTTTGGTTGGTGATTCTGCCTCAAATGTTATGGCAGGTCATGAAACAACTTTACCTATTACGTTAGATCAAATGATTTATCATGCAAGTTCTGTTGTTAGAGCAATAACCAGATGTCTAGTGGTTGTAGATTTACCTTTTGGTAGTTATCAATCTGACCCAAAAGAAGCCTTGCGTTCTGCCATTAGAATTATGAAAGAAAGCGGCGGACATTCTATTAAATTAGAAGGTGGTAAAGAAATTAAAGAATCTATTAAACGCATTTTAAATGCCGGAATTCCTGTAATGGGTCATTTGGGTTTAACACCACAATCTATCTATAAATTTGGTACTTATACGGTTAGAGCAAAAGAAGAAGAAGAGGCAAAACAATTAATGGAAGATGCTTTAATGTTAGAAAAATTAGGCTGTTTTGGAGTTGTTTTAGAAAAAGTACCAGCTAAATTAGCACAAGAAGTTGCAGAGGCTATTTCTATTCCTGTAATTGGTATTGGTGCCGGAAATGGTGTAGACGGACAAGTTTTAGTTACCCACGATATGTTAGGAATGACACATGAATTTCATCCTCGTTTTTTACGTAGATATTCTGATATGCATGCAGATATGACTGGTGCTTTTGAAAGCTATATTGCAGATGTAAAAACTGGTGATTTCCCTAATGATAAGGAGCAATATTAGAGCCCATCCTAATCTTCCCAAAGGGAAGGGACTTCTTGTTACAAAAATATGATCCACTAAATTCACAGATAAACACGAATGAAGTGTGTGTTTATCTGTAAAATTTGTGGGAAATAAAAACCTCTGTTGACTATGTTTCTATGTGGTCAAAAAATTATTACAAATGAAAATTCTACACTTAGATTCAAATCATCCTCTTTTACTTAAACAACTCTGCGAGTTGGGTTTTAGTAACGATGAAGATTACACTTCTTCAAAAGAAGAAATTCTAGCTAAAATTCACAACTACGATGGTTTTATTATTAGAAGTCGATTTTCTATTGATAAAGCATTTTTAGATAAAGCTACTAATTTAAAGTTTATTGCACGGGTTGGCGCAGGTTTAGAAAATATAGATTGTGCGTACGCAAAAAGCTTAAATATTGAATTAATTGCTGCTCCAGAAGGAAATAGAAACGCCGTTGGAGAACATAGCTTAGGAATGCTATTATCGCTATTTAATAAGCTAAACAAAGCTGATAAAGAAGTTAGAAACGGAAAATGGCTACGCGAAGAAAACCGCGGAATTGAACTAGACGGTAGAACGGTTGGTTTAATTGGTTATGGAAATATGGGGAAATCTTTTGCAAAAAAACTACGTGGTTTTGATGTGGAAGTATTGTGTTATGATATAAAACCAAATGTTGGCGATGCAAATTGTAAACAAGTTTCTTTAGAAGAATTACAAGAAAAATCAGATGTTTTAAGTTTACACATACCACAAACAGCACTTTCTGAAAACCTGATAAATGCAGATTTTATCAATGGTTTTAAAAAGCCTTTTTGGTTGATAAATACCGCTCGTGGAAAATCTGTAGTCACCAAAGATTTAGTTGCAGCTTTAAAAACTGGTAAGGTTTTAGGTGCTGGTTTAGATGTTTTAGAATATGAAAAAGCCTCTTTTGAAAACTTGTTTTCTGATGATAAAATGCCAGAAGCTTTTCAATATTTAATCAATGCAGAGAATGTTTTGTTATCGCCACATGTTGCCGGTTGGACTGTTGAAAGTAAAGAAAAATTAGCACAAACTATTGTAGATAAAATTAAGGCAAAATTTAAATAGATCATTTTATTTTAACATTCAGACCCTTCAGGTTTTAAAAACCTGAAGGGTCTTTTTTGTATTATAAAATCTAAGAAGTAATAGTTTCTACCTTTTCATGAGAAATTACATAGGTTTGTGTTATCACTGTTATGGGACTTCTCCTTTGGTAGAAGTGACAATTTTGTATTTCTTTTATGCTCAGATATGGTTACCCCAGTTTTGTAATTTAGACCTTTTTTGAAGAAAACTCATAAAGTTATTCAATTTTACAATAGCTACTTTATAGGATTATTCAATGCTAGTAATTCACAAAATATGTTTAACTTGTTACACTTTTGCCATTCCGAACGAAGAATGAATAAGAATCTTATTATTGCCAAATTTTATGAGATTTTTAAATCAACAAGAAAGTCTCATTTTGAAATGACAATTGTATAAATCTAAAATTATGCAATACAAAGCCACATCAGCAGAAGAATATATAAATCAGGTTCCTAAAGAATGTAAAATACGCTATTAGATTTACGTACAACAATCAAACAAAACCTACCAAACTGTATAGAAGAAGGTATTCCGTATGGAATGATAGGCTATTATATTTCTCATTCTTTGTATCCAGATGATATCTGTTGATGAATGTATGGCAGTTTATGAAACTAATATTAAAAAGAAAAAGTTTATGAAAAAAAGAGTTACAGGAATTGGAGGTTTGTTTTTTAAATCTGAAGATGCAAAAGCAGCAAAAGAATGGTATAAAAATCATTTAGGATTTAATACTGACGATTGGGGATCTACTTTTTGGTGGAAAGATGAAAACGGAAATAAATGCGCAACACAATGGAGTCCGTTTGCAGAGGATACCAAACATTTTGAACCTTCTAAAAAGGATTTTATGTTTAATTACAGAGTAGAAAATTTAGTCGAATTATTAGCAGAATTAAAGAAAGAAGGTGTTACTATTGTAGGTGAAATGGAAGAACATGACTACGGTAAATTCGGTTGGATTTTAGACAACGAAGGAAACAAAATTGAGCTTTGGGAACCGATAGATAAAGCTTTTCTTTAGAAATATATAAGAACAAATTAATCAAAAAATCATGTCAGATAAAAGTAAAAATATAGAAGATAACCTAAAACAAACTGCTGGTTCAATTTCTAACGATGCAAAAGAAACCCTTGAAAATACGAAACAAAAAGCGAATGAATTTGTAGAAGATGCTAAAGAGGTTTTTGAAGATACAAAAGGAAAAGTAAATGAACTTTTATCTGATGAAAACATAGAGAAAGTAAAACATAAAGCAGAAGAGTACACAGAAATTGCAAAACAAAAAACAACTGAATTTACAGATGACGCCAAAGAAACTTTTGAAGATTTAAAAGAAAAAGGCTCCGAATTAGCTGGAGACGCAGCAGAACATTTAGCCGATTTTGCAGAAGATGCTAAAGAAGAAATAGAAGAGATGAAAGAAAAGTCGAAAAGCTTTTTACATCGATTATTCGGAAAATCATAAAGGGAAGTAATTATGCGTTTTTTATCTGATTACCCAACTGAGATTTTAATCTTACTATTTTTAATCATCACATTTTTAATATCTGCCTTTGAAAAAATATTAGATTGGAAAGGAACGATCTCTTTTATAAAAGATCATTTTAAAAATTCTCCATTAAAAGGCAGTGTTCCGTTTTTATTATCCATTTTATTAATCATAGAAATTATTGCTGTAGGATTTATGATTATTGGAGTGTATCAAATTTATACTTCAGAAGCAAAAGAAATTGCATTACTCGGAATACAGCTTTCTGCTATCAGTATAATTTTTATGCTTATTGGGCAACGTCTTGCAAAAGATTATCCAGGAGCGATGTCTTTAGGTGTCTATTTTATCATTTCACTTTGTGGTGTATATTTACTAAATAAGTAAAACTGATATTTTTTATCAATTATATAAATAATATTTATAGAAAAAGCTCTTAAAACAATCGTTTTAAGAGCTTTTCTTTTTTAACTAAGGCATTTCTATTCTATTAGAGTTAAACTTTTAACAAGTCTTTTTAAAATCGTTTTTAATGGCTTTTTAAGCACAAAAACTAAAGTAAGATATCCTTTTCTTCTTTTTGATGTAAATGAAACTGAAAATTGATTTTAGAACCTTCTTTTTTTCAATTTTGATATCTCTTTCTTAAAAACATCTTTATTTAGTATTCTTAAATATTTATACATTACGACTTGTTTACAAAAAAATTGAACTTTATCCGATAAGAAAAAACACAACTAAACCAGAATTTAAAAGAGAATACAATTTTTAGTAAAAACTAATTATAATTTAATTTAGAAACTAAAAATCAGAATTACATTCTAATTACTTCTATTTATAAAAAAGTAATTTATTTTGAAGTAACTGAACTTTTCAAACTTATTATAAATCTGTAAAACGGGTATTATATAATTCTACAAAAGCTACCACTACTCCAACATTAATAATGATTATATAAAATTTAATATTTATTACCTGGTAATCTATTTTTTAATTTAATGTTTGTAGCTAAACCATAAAACCATTCTTAGATCAATTTTTTAAATATTGTTTAAAAAAACGCTCCTAATTTTAGATTAAAAATTAAAATGTTCCACGAGGAACAACTTGATTTATCATCATAAAAAAACCTTCAAAATTTTAATTTTGAAGGTTTCTAATATTTTTTAAAAAAAATTATAATACTACTTATTTTTAATCACATAGATTAAAGAAGAATACTCAGAACTAGAACTTGCTTTTAAATTAGAAACAAAGCCTCTATAAAAAGCTTTCATAGGATTCATTTTACCTGTTTTATATTTTTCACTTAAAAGCGAAACATAATAAGAATCAAACTTCATTGGTAATATTTTTTCTACCTCCATATTATCTTCCGAGAAAATTTTCTGAATGGAGTTTTGAGAAAAATGCCAGATATGTCTTGGTACATCAAAAGCTGCCCAATACTCTTTATAATATTTTGCATCATCACTTTTATGATTAGGAACTGCAATAATTAATCTTCCATTTTCAGAAAGCAATTCTTTTAATTTAGAAATATAATCAGACAATTTTTCAACATGTTCTAAAACATGCCAAAGTGTAATTACATCAAATTTTTTATTTTGAATATCCAATAATTCTTCTTCTAAAAAAACTCCTTTTTCTTTAGCTATTCTTCTTGCATCAACACTTGGTTCTACACCAAAAACATTCCAATTATTAGATGTACATATTTTTAAAAAATCTCCTGTACCTGCTCCAACATCTAAAATATTTTTTGCTTCTGTTTTAAAAGAATTAATTAAAGCTAATTTTCTTTTTAACGTAATATTTTTTACAGACTGATATACTTTATCTATAAAAGTTTTTTTACTATCCGTATGTGAAATATAGTTTTCACTCTTATAGTAATTTTCTAAATCTACAGGAATTGGTGAAGTCACCAACATATCATATTCCTTATTAAACATTACTTCATAAGTTTCATCTGAAACTGTAAAATCTTTACAATTTATAAATGGTTCTAGTCTTTTGTGAAGCCCTCTTTTTTCCCCCATAATTCTTTTTCTTTTTAAATTGTTCCACGAGGAACATAGCAATTATTTTCACAATTTATCTACCCATATAAACCAAAAGCACAGAGATGTCGCTGGGTGAAACGCCACTTATTCTACTCGCTTGTGAAATGGATGTAGGTTGTATTTTACTAAGCTTTTCTCTAGCTTCAAAAGACAGAGATTTAACTTTTTGATAATTAAATGTAGAAGGGATCATAACATTCTCTAATCTATTTAATTTATCTGCATTGTTCTTTTCTTTTTCTATGTAACCAGAATATTTTAAATGAATAACAGCTTGCTCAATAGCTTCCTTATCAATTGTATTTTCCTCTAAAAAAGCTGTTAATTTATTTACGCTTTTAAAATCAGAAAAATCTAATTGAGGTCTAGCCGCAATTTTATAAAGCTTCATAGATTGATTAATTAAAGCCAATCCTTTTGCTTCTAAAATAGGATTAATTTCCTCTTGTTTTACACTCGTTTCTTGTAAAAACTGAATTAACAAATCTGCTTTCGCTTGTTTTTCTATAACTCTATCTAATCGTTCTTGAGATGCTAAACCTAATTTAAAACCAATTGGAGTTAATCTTAAATCTGCATTATCTTGTCTTAACAACGTTCTATATTCTGCTCTAGAAGTAAACATTCTGTAAGGCTCTTCTGTTCCTTTAGTTATTAAATCGTCTACCAAAACGCCAATGTAAGCTTCGTTTCTTTTTAATACAAACGGTTCTTTTCCTTGAACTTTTAAAGCAGCATTTACACCAGCCATTAAACCTTGTGCAGCAGCTTCCTCATAACCTGTAGTTCCATTTATCTGTCCTGCAAAAAACAAATTCTCTATTAACTTTGTTTCTAAAGAATGTTTTAATTGTGTTGGCGGAAAATAATCATATTCTATAGCATACCCATATCTTAAAAATTTTACGTTTTCGAAACCAGCAACAGAACGAATTGCTTTGTCCTGAATATCTTCTGGAAGAGAAGTAGAAAAACCATTTACATACATTTCACAGGTTGTCCATCCTTCTGGTTCAATAAACATTTGATGTCTATCTTTGGTTGCAAAACGATCTATTTTATCTTCTATAGAAGGGCAATATCTTGGTCCGGTAGATTTAATTCTACCATTAAACATTGGCGATCTATCAAACCCAGTACGTAACAAATCATGCACATCTAAGTTTGTATACGTAAGCCAACAAGAGCGTTGTTTTACCAATGCTTTAGTGGTTGGTAAGTAAGAAAATTTCTCTGTAACTTCATCACCAGGTTGCTCTATCATTTTAGAATAATCTAAAGATCTACCATCTACTCTTGGTGGCGTTCCTGTTTTCATTCTACCAGATTCAAAACCTTTAGCAACTAAATCTTCTGTAATTCCGGTTGATGCTCCCTCACCTGCTCTACCACCTCCAAAACTTTTATCTCCAATATGGATCAATCCATTTAAAAAAGTACCTGCAGTTATTACAACAGTTTTTGCTTTTATTTCTAAACCTAAAGCAGTTTTAACTCCTATAATTTTATTACCATCAAACAATAAACCGTTTACAGAATCTTGATAAAAATCTACATTTTCTGTTTGCTCTAACATTGTTCTCCAACATTCTGCAAACTGCATTCTATCAGATTGTGCTCTTGGACTCCACATTGCAGGTCCTTTAGATTTGTTTAGCATCTTAAACTGTATCGCTGTTTTATCAGTAACAATTCCGCTATAACCACCTAACGCGTCAATCTCTCTAATTATTTGTCCTTTTGCGATTCCACCCATTGCAGGGTTACAACTCATTTGCGCAATATTTTGCAAATTCATTGTAATTAGTAAGGTATGCGCACCCATATTGGCAGCAGAAGCCGCGGCCTCACTACCAGCGTGACCACCTCCTACTACAATAACATCGTATGTTGTTGAAAATAAACTCATTATATTATAGTTCCACGTGAAACCTTGTATTTATATTATTGATTATCAATTATTTGAATTCAGATAATGCCACATTTTCGGCATTTCTCATCTCTTTTTTCTCAATTTCTGTTTTATCTTTAAACCCCATATAGTGAAGTACGCCATGTATCATTACTCTATGTAATTCTTCTAAAAAAGAAACCTCAAAATCTTTCGCATTATCAGCAACTCTTTCAATAGAAATATAGATATCTCCACTAATTAACTTACCTAAAGTATTGTCGAAACTAATTACATCCGTTAAAGTATCGTGTTGTAAAAACTCTACATTTAATTTATGAAGGTATTCGTCATCACAAAAAATATAGTTCAATTCACCTAAACTAAAACCTTTTTTTGAAACCACATTATCAATCCAATATTCTAAAAGATTTTCATCTTTTAAATCAAAATCTGTTTCGTAATTAAAAGTAATCATAATTAATCCTTATTTGAGTCAGAAAAATATGCTCTAACTTTGTTTTTATAATTCTGCTGCAAAGGTAATGATTGTCTGTTTAATATCTCTGTTTGATTGTAAAACTGCTTTTTAAATTCTAAAGCCTTTATATTTATCTTTTCAAATTCTTTTAAATTAGAATTAGACTTTCTTTTTTTATCTTCTCCTTGTTCTAAAGCAGCTTTATCTAACTTTAATAATTCATAATTTAATTGCTGCATTTTTTGAAGTGTTTCAGCGTTAAAACCTTTTTCTAAAATTTCATTTTCTAAGTATTCCATCTTCTTTAAAGCTTTTTTAGCTTCTGAATTATTAACATTTCCAGCTTCCTCAGACATCTTAATTTGTTCTTGTAGTTCTTGTCTTAATAAACTTTGTTGCTTATAAATCTCATAAATTTCTCCGTTCAAATCATTATTAGAACCACCTTTTCCATTCTCGCCTTTCTCTCCATTCGTTCCCTGTTTGTCTACTTTACCTTTTTGTCCATTACCATCTGGTTTATCGATTTCTCCTGGTTTCTCTCCTTTTTTTCCTTCTTTGCCTTCAGCTTTATTATCACTAGGTTTATTACCCTTTTTAAATCCTTCCTGCATTTTTTCAGACAACTCTCCTTGCTTCTTTATAAGGTCTGGAAGACTAAAACCATCACCTTTCTTTTTCTTTCCTTTGCCCATTTTCATAGACATAGAATTCTTCATACTACTTAATATGTTACTTAAATAATCTGCTAAACTATTTACAGAAGTCATAACGTAACGTTGATTAGAAACTCCATATGAAAAAAGATTTTCAGAAAAATTATATAAAGATTGGTCTAAGTTATAATGCGTTGTAGATAAATCATCTTTAATAATTGCTGAAATTTTAGGCAACCTCATAGACAACACATACAGACTATCATCTATGTGTTCGAAATACGTTTTTAAAACATTCTGACTTTTTAAAGCTTTTCCAAAATCTGGATGTGATGTGGAAATTTGATCAAACTTATGCATTAAAGATTCTTGTTTAAAAGAAAAAATAACAAGGTTTTCTAAAATTTTACGCAAGTCATCTATGTTTTCTTCCATAGATTCTCCCTCCATTTCCAACATTGCTTTTTGCATTTTAGCACTCATTTCTTTCATCTTTTTTGATGAATTTTTTTGACTCTTTTTTGCATCAGAATTATTTTCTTTAGATAAATTTTCTTCAGATTTTTTTAATTCAGTATCAATAGCTTCTTTTTCATCTTCCACATCCGGAAGCTCCATAGCTTCTTTTAATTTCTCATTATCCTTATTAAGTTCTTCTAAATCTTTTTTTATCGCTTCAAATTCTTTTTTTATTTCTCTCTGATTATCTAAATTATACTCTTTTTCTTGAGATAGCACTTCTTGTTTTTTAGATAATACTTCAACCTTATTAGCAATTTGCATTGTTTTCTGCTCAACATAAAAACGTTTTGTCAATTCTAAAATACGTTCTAAGCTTCTTTCTTGTTGTTTATTTTGTTGCGATAATTCTTTGGCTTTTTTTAACAAATCTTCTTTGTTAAGTTTTTTACCCATTTTCTCAATTTCATCTAACAATTTTTGTTGCTTATCTATTTTTTTAAGTTCTTCGATGCGTTTTTTTAGTTCTTCTTTTTTTGTTTGAAGATCTTCATTTTCTTCTTTTTTTTCATCTAAATTTTCATGTAACTTTTCAGTTTGACGTTGCATCATTTTATTATAATTGTTCTGACGCGCTACAAATTTTTCAATCTTCTTTTTATCATTCCAATTAATTTGCTTCTTACTTTGTAAATCTTGCTGAACTTTTTCTAATTCTTTCTGCTGCTTTTGTTGTTTCTGAATTGAATTTGAAATATTATTAATCGTATTTCTTTGCTCTTGCAACAACTCCTCCTCTACTTCATCCGTTGTTTTTTGTCGATAATTAAAAACTTTAGTCTTTGTTTTTTTATTTCCATTTACAGCGTCATTATCAAATACCTCAAAAAACAATTCATAATTAATTCCTGCTTCTAAGTTTAGTCCGTCAGGAAACTGATAAAAGAAAGTTTGAATATTTTCTTTTGTTATTAATAACTCAAATTTATTTTGATTTGTAGGTTGCTCATTATTATAATAAACGAGTTGTAATTTTTTAATTCCATAGTCATCAGAAATCTGACCAGCAAACTGCGCAGCTCCACGTGAAATACTATCAATATTAGATTGCACAGAAATCAATGGAAATTCATCTTTTCTAACATCTACATAAAACTCTAAATTCTCAAAATCTTTTAAATATTTATTGGATGATGAAATTTGATAATTTAACGGGTTTTGAATTCTTTTAGAATATGTAAAATTATTATCTGAATTTGAATCAAAAAAAACACTTTTATTATTGTTGATAAAAGCCAACGAATCTGTTTGATTTGCAGTTACATTCCAAGTAATAGTAGTACCTTCGGGAACAATTACATTACCAGAATTTTTAATCATTTCATTTTTCCTACCTAAATATCTGGGATACTTAACATCTAAAGAAATAGCATTAATAGTAGGTGTTTTTATCACTTCTATTTTATAATCTTGAGATTGAACTCCGTTTGCTTCAATAAAAAAATCAATTGGTTGTTGAACATCAGAAAAAGTATAAGTAAAGGTTCCGTTACCATTATTTTTTAAAAAATATTGCTGATTTTCAAAGTGGATCAGTGACTCCATTGGTAATACTTTTCCGATGGTCTCAACCAAAATAGAAATAGACTTTCCTTGTAATACTTTTAAATCATTATTTTTTAACGAAAATAAAAATGGAGCAGGCGGATTGTAAGCTGTATTATGATTTACAACACGTTGTAAACTTTGAGATAATTTATCATTAGTATGTGTAAATAAGGTTATTAAAAATATTAAAACAGGAACTATTGCATATTTTAAATACTTTTTATTTTTGGTAAAATCTACAGCTTTTACAAACGGAATGGGTTGTAGTTCTGTTTCTTTTTGTTGAATACTTGCTAACAATAAATCAGAATTATTGTTATTTTTTTTCAATTGTAAAACATTCAATAATTTATCCTGAACTTCAGGAAAATGAGCACCAATTATTTTGGAAGATTGTTCATAAGTAATTCCTTTTCTAAGACCAAATAATTTAAAAATTGGCACAAAAATAAATCGAATAAGTAAAAAAAATTCCACTATTAAGAAAACCCAAAATAAAATAGTTCTTGCCGTTGGTTTTAACCACAAAAAAAATTCTATAAATACCGTGAAAAAAAAGTACAGAAATCCTAAAGAAAGAAATAATATGCTTCCTTTTATCAATTCACTCGTGTAGTATTTACGTGTAAATTGATGTAACTTCTCTTCTATGTTCTTAAATTCTGCCATAATTAACTATTAAAAATACTATTTTTACATAGATAAGCAACCAAATAACTGTTAAAACGATTTTTACAAGTAATTAATAATAAGTACAACTAAAGTTAAAATTAACTAAAATGAAAAAAATAACAAAACTTCTATTTTTATTAGTAAGTATTTCTGCATTTTCTCAAGGACCTTGGACACAGGAAAAAGGAAAATTTTATACACAAGTATCCTTTTCTACGATACCAAGTTATAATGAATTGTTTGGCGATCCTGATTATACTATTAATGGAGAACTAACAGATAATACCCTTCAACTTTATGGTGAATATGGTATTTCTAATAAAACTACTTTACTCGTAAATGTGCCTTATAAAATCATTAAACACAAAGAGTTAGTAAATCCTTGTTTAATTGGTCCTTGTCCAGAACATACAAATAATAAAACTGCTTTAGGAAATATAGAAATTGGTGTAAAACATAATTTCTATAAAAAAGATTGGTTACTTTCAGGTCAGTTTTCTGTAGAATCGAATACAGGTTCGTATGATGAAAATTCTGGTTTAAGAACAGGTTATGATGCATTTACGTTCACTCCCCTATTCTTAGCTGGTAAAAGTTTTAATAAATCTTATGTACAAACATTTATAGGAACCAAAATTAGAACCAATAATTACAGTTCTAATTTTAAAATTGGTGGAGAATATGGTGGCAAAATTTATAAAAATATTTGGTTGATAGGTTTTCTGGATATTGAAAAATCATTTGAAAACGGAGATATAGAAATACCAAATTCTAATAAAGCAACAGGTTTATATGTTAATGATCAAGAATATGGTGTTGTTGGTATAAAAGCAATTGGAGAATTTTCTGATAATTTTGGAATTACCGCAAGTTTACCCGCTGCTTTTTATGGAAACAATGTGGCCAAACAAGTTGCCTTAACAGTTGGTCTTTATAAAAAGTTTTAAAAAATTAACTCATATATCAAAATTAGTAAGCGTATCAGCCCCTTCCGGTTTTAAAAACCTGAAGGGGCTTTTCAATACAAAACTTTTATAACGAAAAAAGTAGTTAAAAAACACCTCTATTTTTTCTTTTCCTTAATTTCTATTCTCTCTTATAAAAACTATCTTTGCGCATTAAAAAAGCACCTTAAATTTTCTTTAAGTTGCAATATATAATGTCTTACTTGCTTTGGCAGGAATCAAAAAAAAACAAAAAAATGGAATCTAATGTTCGCGTTCGTTTTGCACCAAGTCCTACAGGACCTTTACATATTGGTGGTGTAAGAACGGCTTTATACAATTATTTATTTGCTAAAAAATATAACGGAACTTTTGTACTTCGTATAGAAGATACAGACCAAACTCGTTATGTGGCCAATGCAGAGCAATATATTATAGACGCTTTAGAATGGTGTAATATTCCTTTTGATGAAGGTCCGGGTAAGAACGAAAAATTTGGTCCTTACAGACAATCAGAACGTAAAGCATTGTACAAAGAATATGCAGATAAACTAATTGAAACCGGTTGGGCATATTATTGTTTTGATTCTACTGAAGCGTTAGATGCAGAAAGAAAAGCACACGAGGCGGAAGGAAAAACTTTTATCTACAATTGGCATAACAGAGCTGGCGGAACGTTAGTAAATTCTTTAGTTTTAACAGATGATGAAGTACAAGCTAAAATAAATGCTGGTGAAAATTATGTAATCCGTTTTAAAACTCCACAAGACGAGCTTTTAAGAATGGAAGATGAAATTCGTGGAAATATTAGAATTGATACCAATACTTTAGATGATAAAATTTTATTTAAAGGAGACGGAATGCCAACCTATCATTTAGCAAATATTGTTGATGATCATTTAATGGAAATTACACACGTAATTCGTGGTGAAGAATGGTTACCTTCTATGCCACTGCACGTTTTATTATACAAAGCTTTTGGTTGGGATGCTCCTAAATTTGCACATTTACCGTTAATTTTAAAACCTGTTGGAAAAGGTAAATTAAGCAAACGTGATGGAGATAAATTAGGTTTCCCGGTGTTTCCTTTAGAATATACTAACGAAGTTTCTGGTGATGTTTCTCGTGGATATAAAGAAGATGGTTATTTTTCTGATGCCTTTATTAACATGTTGGCTTTCTTAGGATGGAATCCTGGAACAGAACAAGAATTATTTAATTTAAAAGCTTTAATTGAAGCTTTCGAATTGAAACGTGTGAGTAAATCTGGCGCAAAATTTAATCCAGATAAAGCAAAATGGTTCAATCAACAATATATGCAGACAAAGTCTGATGACGAGTTGACTGATTTATACTTGCCTATTTTAGCTGAAAAAGGAATTACAAAAGACAAAGAGTTTGTTTTAAAAGTTGTTTCATCTATAAAAGAAAGAGCCGTTTTTGTAAATGATTTTTGGGATTTATCAAACTTCTTTTTTGAAACTCCAACAGAATATGATGAAAAAGCTAGTAAGAAAAACTGGAAAGAAGGAACTGCTGAATTAATGCAAGAATTAAGTACTGTAATTTCTTCTATTGACGACTTTTCATCAGAAAATACCGAAAAAATAGTTAAAGAATGGATTTCTGGCAAGGAAATTGGTTTTGGTAAAGTAATGCAACCTTTAAGACTCTCTTTGGTAGGTAAATTAGCAGGACCTCATTTATTTGATATCATAGCAATGATTGGTAAAGAAGAAACTGTAAAAAGGTTAGAAAACGCAATAGAAAAACTATAATTATGAAAAACTTAATCCTATTTATTATTCTATTTTGTGCTTTTACAACTCAAGCACAATATGGTAGTTATGGAAACAATAGTGGCAGACAAAGACAAATGCCACAAACAGAACAAAAAGCTCCAGATCCAGATTTTAATATAGAAAGATATGTTGGTATTGTTAATTATGATATAGAAAAAGCAGCTAAAAAATCTAGTATAAAGCTTACGTCTAAAGAAGGGCAAGAATTTTCTAAGGTATTAACAAAGTACAATAAGGATATTAAAGACATCACTAGAATTAATACCTTTGTACTAAGAAGTACCAAAGATATGGTAGATAATTTTCAGAAAGAGGTAATAAAAACAGGTGATCGTTCTACTCAGAAAAAGGTTATGACAACTATGGGAGAAAACCTAAAACCAATTTCTGAAATACTAAAGAAAGAAGATTCAATACTAGTTAAAAAAATGAAAGGTTTACTTTCTGCAAAAAAATATAAAAAGTGGATAAAGTATAACAAAAAAATATATAAATATTTTCCGAAAGAAGAAGAATAATTTATTAATTAAAACATATAAAAAATCCTGTAAAAAATACTTTTACAGGATTTTTTTTTATAAAACTGTAACATTTAAATAAAATTACGTCCTATAAATAACTACTGAAATACCCTATCTTTACATATAAACAAATTATTAACTTTTAAAAAACAAACTATGATACCAACTTCTATTATTATACCTATTGTTATAATTGCACTTATCTTATTTTCATCATTTTTTATGGTAAAGCAACAAACTGCTGCTATTATAGAACGTTTTGGAAAATTTCATAGCATTAAACAATCTGGACTTAAATTAAAGATTCCTTTTGTTGATAAAATTTCTGGAAAATTGAGTTTAAAAATTCAACAATTAGATGTTATTATTGAAACTAAAACTTTAGATGATGTTTTTGTAAAATTGAAAGTTTCTGTACAATATAAAGTAATCACAGAAAAAGTATATGACGCTTTTTATAAATTAGATTATCCACATGATCAAATAACTTCTTATGTTTTTGATGTAGTAAGAGCAGAAGTACCAAAAATGAAATTAGATGATGTTTTTGTTAAGAAAAATGACATTGCTATTGCTGTAAAAACAGAATTAAATGATGCAATGTTAGATTATGGTTTCGATATTATTAGAACTCTTGTTACCGATATTGACCCAGATGCTCAAGTAAAAATAGCAATGAACAGAATTAATGCTGCAGATAGAGAAAAAACAGCAGCACAATATGAAGGAGATGCACAACGTATTTTAATTGTAGAAAAAGCAAAAGCAGAAGCAGAAAGCAAACGTTTACAAGGACAAGGTATTGCAGACCAAAGACGTGAAATTGCACGTGGTTTAGAAGAATCTGTAGACGTTTTAAACAGAGTTGGTATAAATAGCCAAGAAGCATCTGCATTAATAGTTGTAACGCAACATTATGATACTTTACAATCTATTGGTAGTGAAACTAACAGTAATTTAATATTATTACCAAACTCACCACAAGCAGGTAGCCAAATGTTAAATGATATGGTTGCAAGTTTTACAGCAAGTAACCAAATTGGTGAAGCAATGAAAAATGCAAAACCTAAAAAATTAGATAAATAAAATTTTATTAATACAAATTATCTGCATCTTTTAAAGTTACTAAATACATAGTAATTTTAAAAGATGTTTTTAGTAGTACTATTAAATTAGAACAAAAATGTATATTATAAACTGGTTTAAAAAGCCTTACTTTTTTATAAACTCTGTAAAATATAATATTGTATTAAGTTTAGGAGTTGGTTACTTTATTTTCTTATTTCTTTTTCTTTTTCAACCATATACTATATCTAGTAGCTTAAATAACAAACTTTTATATACTGCTGGTTTTGGTTTAATAACCTTTCTATTAAAAGCCTTTTTCTTTACAGTACCTCCTTATTTTTTTAAAGATTTTTTTAAAGATGAAAATTGGACCGTTGGTAAACAAATAATGTTACTTATAGCTTTAGTAAGTTCTATCACTTTTAGTAATTATTTTTATAATTTATTTATTCAAAATACAGATAATATGGATTTAGTATCTCTAAAATCTTTTTTTCTGTATACTTTTTCTGTGTCTATTTTTCCGATAATAATTTTTATATTTATAAGTGAAAAATTACATCGCTTTTCTCGAATAAAAAATTCGAAGAAAATAATGGGACTTAAAGTTACAATACCTGTTTCTGTAGAAACAAATAATAAAGAAATAAAGATACTAGCAAATAATAATAAAGAAAACGTTACTTTTAATACAGATAACTTAATATATATAAGTTCTAATAGTAACTATGCTAGCTTTTTTATAAACTCTAAAAATGGTGTACAAGAACATATTTTAAGAAATACTTTATCTAATATTAATAAAAAATTAGAAGGTAATAAATACATTATAAGGTGTCATAAATCTTTCATTGTAAATACAAAACATATGAATGCAATTTCTGGAAATGCAAGAGGATACTTTTTAGAATCTGAATTATTAACAAAACAAATTCCTATTTCTAGGTCATTTAAAAAAGAAGAACTTAAAAATTTAATTCATTAATTAAAATTTATTTTTTTATGAAAAAAATTGGAAAATGGCTATCTAAGCCTTATTATTTTAACCCATCTCTTAAGTATAAACTTAAAATCAGTTTTTTTCATGGGTTATTTATATTCCTATTTTTATATATTTTTAGGCCATTTTACCTTACCCATTTTAAAGTAATTATTTTAGAATATACTTTAGGAATAGCATTTATAGCATCTTTAGGCACTTTAATTGTCTTATATATACCGGCTCTTATCTTTAAAAACTACTTTAATGAAGATAATTGGACTATTGGTAGAAATCTACTTTTAATGATTATAGGAGTTACGTTAGTAGGTATTGTATTATGGTATTTTGGCGAAGTATATTCAGAACCCTATAATCTTAGAAAAATTAGCCTATTAGAATTTCTATTTTATACGCTGTTAGTTAGTTTAATTCCGTTAATCTTCTTTATTTTTTTAAATGAAAAAAATATAAGAATTAGAAGGGAAAAAAAAGTATTTGAAATTAAAGAAATTAAAAAAGAAAAAGAAATTAGTAATACTAAAAAACTAGCTAGTGAAATTTGTATTAATTCTGATAATGGAAAGGAAAATATTACTTTTCTAATAGATAATTTAGTTTATATTACTTCTCAAGGAAACTATGCAAGTTTCTTTTTAAAAAATGAAAATGACCTTAAAGAAAAAATATTAAGAGTTACTTTAACAAAAATAGCAACCGAACTAAAAGAGTATTCTAATGTTATTAGATGTCATAAAAGTTATATCGTAAATATTAATTATATAACAGATATTTCTGGAAATGCAAGAGGTTATTTATTAGAATCAAAATTTATACCAATACTTATTCCAGTATCCAGGAGTTTTTCTAAACAATCTTTGCAAAGCTTGATACAATAATCCTTCCCATTTATCCCAAATACTCTAAAAATCTTCCTGTTTACAACAAAATTTTATTAATTTCAATTAAGATATATATATTTGTCTCCTGAAAAAGAATTAAAAATATTGGGGGATTTTTTTAATTCATAAACTAAAAAAGCTCAACTTGTATTATACAAATTGAGCTTTTATTATGTTTAAAAAGAATAACTTACTATTATTTCTTCTCTTCTAATTTTTCTTCTGGTTCTTCTTTAGCAGCGTTTTTAAACTCTTTAATTCCACTTCCTAAACCTTTCATTAATTCTGGAATCTTCTTACCACCAAATAATAGTAAAACTACTACCACAATAATAATTAGTTGTGGACCACCAATGAACATAAAATTTGTTGCTAAACTATACATGTTTTCTTTAATTTAATAATACAAATATACAAAAAACTGAATAACAGTAACCTTTGTTAATTCCTTTTTTGAATAATTCCACCAATTACTTTTTTATCTTTAACAACCTCCGGATTTCCTTTGTAAAATATAGATCCTCCAAAGCTTACTTTTGCACTTAAAGTTTTGCCTGCTAAAATTTCTGCTTTTGCTCCTGTACCTGCAAAAACATTAGAATTACTTGTTATTTGCATGTCAAAACCATTATAAACACCATATAAATCTACATCTACTTCTTGGGTATCTGCAGTACCAGAAAGTTTTATTATTCCGCCAGAAGATGTTTTAACAGTTAAATATTTAACATCTGTTGTTAAATTAATAAAAGCTCTTTCTTGTGCGTTTACTTCTAATTTATCTTGATTTACATCTTTACCAGTTACTGTTGCACCCTCATTAGCATCTATAATAGCTATATTTTTATTATAATATAGTTTTACTAGTACTTGACCATCTGCGGCATTGTTTTCTGGTTTTAAAGAAAAAGGTAATGATATTTTTAAGATGTTATTTACATTCTTAATTTTTACCATCTCAGACTTTTCTCCAGTAATTTCTAATTTTTGATCTGCAGATTTTATCAATTCTAACTCTATTCCATTAAAAACTTTTAACTCAGAATAATCTCCTAAATTTTTAGTTACAGTTGTTTGTGCTATTGTTATAGAACTTAACAGTATAGCACAGATATATATTACATTTTTCATTATTCAAAAGTTTTGATTACTATATTTAATTCAATAATTATACCACTATAAAGGCTTTTTACCTTTTTTATTGTCACAATAATAAAAAAGATAAAAACCTAAAAGCATTAAAAATTAGTTAATGAATTTTTAAATCAATCATATATCATTTAAAAATTATGCTTCAATTAAAGCAAAATCTAAATGTTTTCTTTCTAAATCTGTATGCTTAACTCTAACTACAACTTCATCACCTAATTGGTAAATCTTTTTTGTAGCCTGACCTACAATAGCATACTGTTTTTCATCAAAAATATAATGATCACTTTTTATATCTTTAATTCTAACCATTCCTTCACATTTATTAGAAGCAATTTCTACATAAATTCCCCATTCTGTAACACCAGTAATTACGCCTTCGAATTCTTCATCTTTATGATCTTGCATGTATTTTACTTGCATGTACTTAATTGATGATCTTTCTGCTTTAGAGGCTAATTCTTCTCTGTTAGATGAATGTTTACACTTTTCTTCATACTTATCTGCTTTTGGGCTGTCTCCGCCATCTAAATAATGTTGTAGTAATCTATGTGTCATTACATCTGGATAACGTCTAATAGGCGACGTAAAATGGCTGTAATAATCAAAAGCTAATCCATAATGCCCAATATTCTGAGTTGTATAGACTGCTTTAGACATAGTTCTAATAGTTAAAGTTTCAATCATGTTAGATTCTGCTTTACCATGTACATCACTTAATAACTGATTTAAAGAATCTGAAGTTTCTTTTTTGGTATCTGTATTAATTTTATAACCAAATTTACGCACCATGTTTTGTAAAGAAGCTAATTTTTCTACATCTGGCTCGTCGTGTACTCTGTAAATAAATGTTTTATTTGTTGCTTTTCCTTTAGAAAAACCAACAAATTCTGCCACTTTTCTGTTTGCTAACAACATAAATTCTTCAATTAATTTATTAGCATCTTTAGATTCTTTAAAGAAAACGCCTACTGGGTTTGCTTCTTCATCTAAATTGAACTTTACTTCTACTCTATCAAAAGAAATTGCGCCTTGTTTCATTCTTTTTTTACGAAGAATTTTAGCCAATTCATCTAATTTTAAAGTAGCCTCTACAATTTCTGGCGTTACTGTGTATTCTTTATCAATGATAGAAATATCTTCTGGCATTGTATAAGGCTGAATATCATCAGATAATTTTACATTTTCTATAATAGATTGTGCTTCTTCATACGCAAAACGTTGGTCTGAATAAGTAACTGTTCTACCAAACCACTCGCCTACTATTTGTGCTTTTTCATTTAATTCAAACACTGCAGAAAACGTTAATTTTTCTTCATGTGGTCTTAAAGAACACACTCCGTTAGACAGCATTTCTGGTAACATTGGTACTACTCTATCTACTAAATAAACAGAGGTTGCTCTTTTATAAGCTTCATCATCTAAAATAGTTTTTGGTTCTAAATAATGCGAAACATCTGCAATATGAATTCCTATTTCGTAATTACCATTTTCTAATTTTGTAAATGATAAGGCATCATCAAAATCTTTTGCATCTTTAGGATCTATCGTAAAAGTTAAATCTTTACGCATATCTCTACGCTTAGAAATTTCTTCTTTGGTAATTTCTATCGATAAATTTTCTGCTTCTTTTTCTACCTCTGGTTCAAACTCAAAAGGCAATCCATATTCTAATAAAATAGAATGCATTTCTGTGTTATGATCTCCTGGTTTACCAAGAACAGTTGTTATTTTACCAAACGGATTTTTAGAATTTTTAGGCCAATCTAACAAAGTAGCTTGTACTTTATCGCCATCTACTGCTCCATTCATTTTACTTTCAGAAACAAAAATATCTGCATACATTTTGTTATTATCTGGTACAACAAAACCAAAATTTTTGTTTTTATTCTTCTGTAAAACTCCTACAAATTCTGTTTTTGCACGTTCTATAATTTCTACAACATCTGCTTCATATTTCTTTCCGCTTCGTCTTTTATAAACATACGCTTTTACAGTATCATTATGTAAACCTTTACCTAAATTAATATTCGGGATAAAAATATCATCTTCATAATCATCTGTTACAAAATATCCATTTCCGGTAGAAGTTACATCTAAAGTACCAATAGAATATTTTTTATCAACATTTACTTGAAACTTGCCACGTTCTACTTCTTTTATTTCTTTTGTTGCAGCTAATTCTGCTAATTTCTTAATTATTTGGGTTTTCCCGTCTGTATCAGAAATCTTTAATTTTGCAGCAATTTGCTTATGATTATAAGATTTTTCGCTGTCTTGTTTTAATACTTTAAATATATTTCTGGTTAAGTCTTTTACAACATTCCCTTTCTTTTTATATATTTTATTTTTCTTTTTTGTCATTAATTCTTACTTCTTATTATATGATACTAAATTACAATTATTTACTGTGATTGGCTATTAAAAAATAGTTATCAATCTAAAATTGTAATTTGGCATTACTTTAATTATTATTTTTATGTCTACATCTTGGTTTATAATTGCAAATCCTATTTCTGGAAATCGGAATTTTTCTAAACAATGGAAGGAAATTCAACAATTATTAAACAATAAGAAAATAGACTTTTCTTTTGCTTTTACAAAATTTTCTAAACACGAAATTGAATTGGTAAATACCGCAATTCAGCAAGGCTTTAGAAATATTATTTCGATTGGTGGAGATGGAACACTACACAATGTAGTTAACGGAATAATGCTGCAAAGATACGCAAAAACTTCTAATATAACTATTGCTGTGATTCCACAGGGAACTGGCAACGATTGGATAAAGACATACAACATACCTAATAACATTGAAAAAGCGATTGATATTATTTGTAAAAAGAATATAATTTTACAAGATATTGGTGTTTTAAAAACTAAAAATAAAACAACTTATTTTAATAATGTAGCAGGTTTAGGCTATGATGGTTACATTGTTAATAAACTAAAAACTTTAAAACATTTTGGGTCTTTGGCTTATATATTAAGTGGTATTGCCGGTTTACTCTTTTATAAAAAAACAGTGTTTAAAATTATTTTTGATGATAAAATACTAGAAACTAATTGTTTAATGACAGTTTTTGGTATTTGTAAATTTTCTGGTGGTGGTATGCAGTTTACAAAAGAAGTACATACTACAGATGGTTTATTAGATGTTACCATAGCTAAAAACCTGACTATCTTTGATTTAATTTTAAATCTACCTAAATTATATTCTGGTAAAATTGTAGATCATAAAAAAATAGAAACTTATAAAACCAAAGAAATTAGGGTGGTTCCACAAACAGAAAAACCTTTTATTCAGGCTGATGGTGAGCTACTTGGAACAGGAGAAGTACATGTAAAAATTATTAAAAAGGCTATTAATTTTGTGGTAAATTAAAGAAAAATCACCACAAAATACTATATAGCTTATATTTTTAAACGAAAGAAGAAGTTGAATAAAGCTACATTGTTTTAATTTTTTAAAGGTTAATCTAAATTTTAATTTTTAAAATATAGAAAGAATAAATAATTTAATGAAAGCTAAATCAATTTCTTCTCTATTTTCTTTTTGCTTTCCTCCTATTTCATTTTTTCGTTTTCAACAGTTATAAACATTCTATATTATAATTATATTTTCTTTTTAAATTTAAAAAAAACAATAATGGTTATAATAGTGTGTGAATAGCTACTATAAAAAAAACACTTTTTATTATTATATTTCAGTTATTAAAAATCATTGACAAGTTATGAGTTACCTAAAAGCTTAAAAATCAATTTAAAATTAGAGTTGTTAACAATAGTTATAAACAGTAGTTAACCTAAAATTCTTAATAGTTAACAACCCAATTGATGTAAACAAATGGTTAATTTTATGTTGATAAACTTTTATCAAAAACTCATAAATAAAGTTGTGTATGTCATAGTACTCGCTGTATTGTAATTTTAATTTAATATACCAAATTTACTTGTAAAACTTTACTGATACTTCTTAACAATTACCTAACATAGCTAAAGAGTTAAAAATTAATAAGTTATTAAAAAAGGTGTTTTTTTGATTGTTTATAACTGTTGATAACCGTTACTTTCTGTATTTTTGCTACTACAACACAATTAAAATCAATTTATTATGACTATTGCTATTGGTAACGATCACGCAGGTACAGAATACAAATTCGAAATTATAAAACATTTAGAAGAAAAAGGGTATAAAGTTCTAAATTTTGGAACCAATACAAACGACTCTATGGATTATCCGGATGCCATTCATCCAACAGCAGACGCTGTAGAAAGTGGTAAAGCAACATTAGGTGTTATTTTATGTGGAAGTGGAAACGGAGCACAAATGACAGCAAATAAACACCAAGGTATTAGAGCTGCTTTATGCTGGAATAATGAATTGGTTGCATTAACAAGACAACATAACAATGCAAATATTCTTACTATTCCTGCACGTTTTGTGTCTTTACAACAAGCTATTGGTTTTGTAGATATTTTTCTTACTACAGAATTTGAAGGTGGAAGACATGGAGACAGAGTTAATAAAATTTCTTGTGCTGGATAATTAGTAAAATATTCTTGATACAAAAATTATAAAAAATAAATAAAAATCACTCAAACTTACTATTAGATTGAGTGATTTTTTCTTTTAAATTGATACAAAATGGACTTTTTAATAAAATCTTTTAATGAATTAAATACAACAGAACTGTATAATATACTTCAATTACGATCGGAAGTTTTTGTGGTAGAACAAGACTGTGTGTACCAAGATGTAGATTTTAAAGATCAAAAAGCACTACATGTTTTTGGTTTTAAAAATGATAAAATTATTGCATATACACGTATTTTTAAACCAGGAGATTATTTTAAAAATGCTAGTATTGGTAGGGTAGTAGTTGCTGCTAACGAACGTAAATACGGTTTTGGACACGATTTATTAAAAGCTTCTATTAAAGCCATTAAAGATGATTTTAAAGTAGATAAAATTACAATTTCTGCTCAAAAATATTTAAAGAAATTTTACGAGTCGCATCAATTTATTCAAGTAGGCGAGGAGTATTTAGAAGATGGTATTCCGCATATTAGAATGGATAAAAATGGTAACTAAAAATTGATTCTAAAACTTAAATTAGGAGTAAAAGGTAAAGAATAATTATCTACTCTTCTTACATTATTTTCACTAGTATTATCTAGAAGATAATAAGAATTTATAATGTTTTGTTTGTCTGTAATATTGGTAAAACCAAGACGAATAGTAGATTTTAAGACTTTAGATAAATTAAAATTATAACTTGCAGAAAGATCTAATCTAAAAAAATTAGCTAATTTTTCTTGGTTAGGATTGTTATAATTAACAATTGTTCTATTTTCATTTTGTATGGTTTCATTTCCTACAACAGGTTTTGTATACGGTTTACCAGAACGCATAACCCCACCAAATGAAATTTTAAAAAATTGACTTAAATTATAGTTAAAAGCAGTACTTAAAGAGTGTGTAATATCTAAACTATTAGAAAATGTAGCCGGAGTAAAAATATTGAATGTATAATTGTTTTTGGCATAGGTATAACTTAGCCAAGTACTAATTTTTTTATTTTGTTTATTCACTAAAAATTCTACACCTTTTACATCATAATTTCCTATAGAATTAGCGGTTAGATTGTTATAAAAACCTTGATTTTCTGCAGTAATTCCATCTACTTTTTTGTAAAAACCAGTAATATCTATATAAAAATTTTCTTTAGAATATTCCAAACCAAAAGAAGCTTGTTTACTTTTTATAATAGGTGTATTATCATGATCAGAAAGTATCCATCTTTGTTTTTCAATTCCTAAAAAGTTATTTTCAAAATCTATTTTCTGAGCCGTAGTTTGGTTTTTATATTCACCTTCTAGTTTTAAAGATAATTCGGTATTTAATTGCTGACGAATATTAATTCTAGGTTCTACTAAAAATTTATCAAACTTTTCAAAGTAGTTTGCTCGCACTCCAAATCTGGTATATGTATTTTTTTTATGATACTCAATTTCTGAATAAAAAGCACTTTTTAACAATGTATGTTTGTCTGTATTGTTAAAAGATGGTGTATGTACGGTAAGGCTATTATTAACTTCTATTTTATTAAAAACCAACCCATTAGTTAATTTTAAAATATCAGAAAACTCATATTTAGTATGCAATTTTATAGCTGTTTCTAATACATTATTAAATTGTTTTTGGTATTGATCTACATCTCTATTATAATTTGAAGAGTTTATTTTATAATCTGAAAAGAAAATAGATAAATTAGTAGAAAATTTAGCATCCCAATTAGCATCCCAACTAATTTTAGCACCCAAATTTTCTTGTTTTAAAATGCTATTTTCTTCTATTTCAGTATTTTTTGAAGTGTATTGTTCTTTATAATCTAAATTGTTTTTTATGTGAATAAAATTTGTTCTAATTGCATGATTGTAACTAATATCATATAAAATTTTAAAAGAATAATCATAGAAATAAAAGTCTGAATCTGTGTTATTTACAGTATTTTTTTTGGTAGTATTACCTTGAAAACTTCTAGTAAAATAATTTTTATAAGTTGGGGTGTTAATAACATCTGTAATAGATCTTCTGGCAGAAATGTGCAGTTCTAAATTATCTTTTATAGGTACTTGTAAAAAAGCATCTGCACTTAATAAATTAAAACCGCCGCCTCCAGAAAATTTATTAGTAATTTCATTAGAAGCTTCCATATTTATGGTAGAGGATACTCCGTCTGAAAAAGCACTAGTTGTTCCGTTTTTAATAACAGCTACTTTTTTAGTTAAATACGGATTATAAGCAGAAATAAGTCCAAAAAAATGACCTGAATGGTACATTTTAATACCATCCCAAAGCATTAAATTTTGGTCATTGCTACCACCTCTAACATTAATATTAGAAATACTTTCGTTGATGCTTTGTACACCTGGCAAAATTTTAATTGTTTTTAAAATATCTGGTTCTATTAAACCAGGTAGAATTCCTAATTTTTCTGTGTTTAAAACCGTACTTCCATCAGTATTTTTATGCAAACCGGCAGTTATAAACTTAGGCATTGTTACTTCGGATAATTCTTCTGTTTTTTCTTCTAAATAAATTTGTTTACAACTGGTAGAAAACAATTCTTTTACCGTAATATTTTTTGTTTTAAAACTTATAAAAGAAACAGTTAAACTAGCATTTACAGGTATGTTTTTTAAATAAAAAATACCTTTATTGTTGGTTGTTGTTCCTAATTTATAACCATTTACTTTTACAGAAGCTAAATATAAAGGTTCTAAAGAGTTTGAGTTTAAAATAGTTCCGCATATAGAAATATACTTATTCAAAAAAGAAACAGTTACATATCTATTATCTAAAGTATTAAATAGTAAAAAGGTTTCTTTATTTAAAAAATTGATAAGGTTTTCTATTGAAATTCCTTTTTCTGGTTTTTGGATAAAAATATTTTTTACATCATTATCAGAATATGAAAATTTTATATCATAACTTTTTTCAAGTTCTAATAATAACGAAGAAAGCGTTGTTTTATCAGAAGAATTCTGAGTAAAAACAACACTTGTTATCAATAAAAAACAACAAACAAGAAGCCGTATTTTAATTACCATGGTTAAAGATAGTAATTTTTTTACCATCAATTTTATAAGATAATTGCAACGGAATTGTAACAGATTTTAGGGCAATATTTATATCTCTATGTGTAAAGCCACCAGAATATAAAATATCTAAATCAATGTTTTTTGTTTCAATTGTATACCCAAACTGATTTTCTATTTCATCTAAAATAAAATGCAAAGCTGTACTTTTAAAATTAGACTCTTTTTGTAACCAAGATTTCTCATCTATATTAAAAGTATTGGTGGTATCTACAACTCCATTTACCACTTTAAAAATGGTTCCTTTAGGTAGTTTTATCAACTTATTTTTATAGCTAACACTTACCAAACCTTCATAGGTTTTTACTTCAAAATAATTAGCTCTTTCCTTTACATTAAACTGTGTACCAAGTACAGTAACATCTCCAATTTCTGTATTTACGGTAAACTTTTTTCCTTTTTGTACTTTAAAAAAAGCTTCTCCGTCTAAGGTTAAATTTCTGTTTTCTTGCCAATCTTCTTTAGCATAAGAAATTTCTGAATTTGCATTTAAAACTACCTCAGAATTATCTGGTAAATTAAAGTTCTTTGTTTCTGCAAATGCTGTTTTAAATTTATAATTATTAGTATTAAAAAGAAGAAAATAAGAAGTTGTTAATAACACAACAATAGCTGCGGCATATTTGTAAATATTCTTATAATTAAAGGACACAATTTTTCCTTTTTTAGACGTATTTTTAGTTTTTAATTTTAGGTCTGCAAGAGATTTATGAATATCTACTTTAGGCGTTTCTATTTGAGATGAATAATGTGCTATTTTTTCTAAAGTATTAAAATTTTTAGTTTCTTTTAACTGCGTTAATTCTTCATCAGAAATTTCTCTGTTTAGCCATTTTAAGATGTCGTTTTCTTTTTCCATTTTCTTGGTATTCTATATATAGAACAACTAATCAGTAGTTTACCCTACCTTAAATTGGTGTTAAATTCCGTCTATTTTATTTCTTAACTTTTTTAATGCTGATGACATTCGTTTTTCTACTGCTTTTTGAGATATTTCTAACAATTCTGCTATTTCTCTGTATTTTTTTCCATCAATTCTATTCATTAAAAAAACTTCACGTTCTCCTTCTGTTAAACCTGCAATAGCATTTTGTAGTTTGTCTTTAAACTCTTTTTCTTCTAATAAATACTCTGGACTTTGGTTATTAACATCTAAATAAGGACTGCTTTTTGCATATTCAAAAACTACTTTTTGATGTTTTACTTTATTTAGAAAAAGATTGTTAATAACTGTAAATAAGTAAGACTTGGCTTTTGTAAAATCTATTTTAGAACACTGTTCCCAAACCTTTATAAATGCTTCTTGTGCTAAGTCTAAAGAGGTGTTTTTATCTCCAGATTTATAGTAAGCAAAATTACTTGCAGACTGTACATGAGAAGTATAAAACTCATTAAAATAGATTTCATCACAAAGAGATTTATCACTCATATAGAGGTTTTAAAAAAGAAAATAAAGTGTAAAAATAAAACAAAGTTGTTCTATTAAAAAATAAGTTTATAAAATCTATTTAGCTTTATCGTTTTAGAAGTAAAAATGACAAGTAAATGATTATTTATCGCCCTTTTTTGTCATTTTATAAATAAGATAACCAAAACCTACTACAAAGTGAAAAATAATTACAGCAGCTACTATATATAATGTGGTATTAGAATTGTTCATTACACAAAATTAGAAATATAAATATTCTTTTTTTCTGATAATTGTCACATAAAAGAATCCACTTCTTTTACGCCACTAATTTCTAAATTACCTAATTCTATTGTTCCAATTCTAACCCGAATTAAACGTAAAGTAGGCAAACCGACAGCAGCAGTCATTTTACGTACTTGTCTAAATTTTCCTTCTCTAATAATTATAGAAACCCAGCTTGTTGGTCCGTGTCTTTCATCTCTAATTTTCATGCTTCTCAGCGGAAATTTAGGATCATCAATAATAGAAGCTTTCCCTGGTTTTGTCATGTATTTTTTACCGTTAAAACCAATTTCTACACCATTTTTTAACTGTGCTATTTCTTTTTCGGTGATTACTCCATCTACTTGTACGTAATATTCTTTTTCGTATTTATTACTTCTAATTTCTGCGGATACTTTTCCATCCGTTGTTAATAAAAGTAATCCTTCCGACGGAACATCTAAACGACCAATTGCCATGGTTCCTGCTGGGAAATCATGTAAATCTCCTAAAAGTTTTTTCTTCCGCTTTGCGGGATTTACAAACTGAGAAATCATTCCCCAAGGTTTGTGAATTATAAAATGACGATGTTTTTCTATCAATTTATTCGTCTTTTAAAGAAGATAAAAACTCCTTAAAGGAAGCCCAATAGGTTTCATTACCTTCTGTAGTTTCCCAAAGTGCTCTAGTACCATGAATCCCTTTTACTTCTGGTATAAAATGTGTTAAATAACTAGCATTTACTTTATCAACCAACTTTTTAACACCCGCACTTTCACTTAAAGAAGAAGTAACAAAAACAGGTTTTTTATACGTACTTATGCTTTTATTGATGTTTATTCCTTTAAAATATTCACCAGGACTAAATGCTGCAACCGCTTTAATTTTAGCATTATGTACACCCATTAAAAGCGCCAAAGAAGAAGAATAAGAACTACCAACTAATATTATTTTTTGTCCGCCATTTTGGTTGTATATATAATCTACAGCAGCTTCAATATCTTGTTCTGCATCTAAATAAGAAATGCCTAAACCTTTTATATTAGCGGCTATTGCTGTCTGATTATCTATATTATTAACCGTGTTGCCAGAACGTTGATCTATTGCCATTACAGCATAGCCTAATTTTGTTAATTCTATAGCAGTATCTTTATATTCTCCTCTACTATAACCTGCCTGATGACATAGTAAAATAGTGATAGGCGTTTCTTTACTTTTATAAATATCTGCAGTAATTGGTAAACTATCTTTAGATGGAAAAGTGATGGTTGTTTTTTCTAAATTCGGACTTGTTTTTTTTATGATTGTTTTATTTTCTAAGGCTATAGTTGGTGTATCTGTAGCCTGTTTTTTACATGAAAAAAGTACTAATAAGCTAATAATTACGGTATATTTTATCATTTTTTTAAGGGTAGTTTTTAAGTTTTATAACTTAAGAAGTTATTTATAATATTTTAATAGCGACAGCAAAACTATTTTTTCCTGTTGATAAACGCATGTTTTTTTCAGAAAATTTTTGATCTGTGTACGATGTATATTGCGTAATTGGCTCAATACAAAGCATGTTATCAACTTCTGTCCACAACATAAAATTATGAAAACCTTTTGTAGTAATTTCTAAATCGTTTCTATCACTATTTTTTAAAGTGATTTTATCAGCATTTAAAATAGGAAAAGCATTAGCACCCGCTTTATAAACATCGGCTAAAGTAATTTCTGTATCATTAGAAATTAAAGTTTCGTTACCAGTACCAGACAACATAAATGCAGGATGATAGCCCAACATAAATGGCATTCCCTCAATAGAATTAATGATAAATTCTATGTTTAAAACATCATTTTCTAGGGTAAAATTCTTTTCAAATGTAAAATCGAAAGGCCAAGAAAGGTTTTCTTCTGTAGATTTTACAGGAAATTTACTATTGTTAATAAGTGTATCTTTTTTATATTTTTTGATGAATTTAGCCGAGTTTTCATCCGAAGAAACTAAAGAATATTCTAACTCACGCAACAAACCATGTTGATCTAAAATTGCATCTCCATTTTTGGTATGCACTCTAAAATTATTTTTAGAAGTAGGACCAATTACAGGAAACATTTCATCATCAGAATTACGCCAACCTTTGTTTCCTTTTTGATGAATATATTCTTTATCATCTTTTTTAAAACTGATAATTTCTCCTTTTTCTATGTTAACCTTAGATTTTTTATCATTAGAAATTAAGGATTGTATACTTTTCATATTAATTTAATTTTTCAGGATTTTTACCTATTTTTTTTGATTCAGAATTTACCCTTCTTTCTAATTTTTTTATATCCTCTTCAGGTGGTAAATTTTCTGGTTTAATTCCTCTTTCAATTAGTATTTTTCTTACGGAACTATTGTTTGTTACGTGCTCTTTAGAAATACTATTTTCAGTCCTTAAATCTTTTTCTTTGGTATTAAAAACGGTTATTTCTGTTGCAAAATCTTTTGCTTTAATGGTAATAGTTGGTAAATAATCTGCTAAAGCTCTACTATTAGGAATCCCTAATTTAACTTTCATTTGTTGTGGTAGACAACCCAAATAATGCTTGATCTCCTTTACTTCTTATTAACCCAAAATTTTTGTCATTACCCGTTTTTTCATAGATTAATTCTGATAAATCTTTTTCTGACAACGTTAATTTTTGTCTTGCTTGTAATCTTTCCCAATCTTTAATTCTTTGTTCAATTAACTCAAATTTTCTAGTTTGCATTGCAAAATAATTTTGAGCGAAAGCAATGCTCTCTTTTCTAGGATCACCGTTCTGTGCAATTAAATAACAAGCATATCTTGTTAACATTAAATCATCTATTTCTCTTTTCGTATTTGAACCAATTTCAACCATTTTCTTGACGTCAGGAAAATGGTCAAGAATTTCGTTACCAGTTACATCACAAGCAATTTTAGCTTTATTAATAACTTTTATAAAATTTTCCCATTTTGAATACCCTAATAAAATTTGTAAATCTCTTGCAAACCAAAACTCAATACCACTTTCAGTAGTTAGAGAGTGGTCTTCAAAATTTTTGGATAAGCTTTCTACGATTTCCTTTTTCATCTTTTTCAATTTTTTATAAAAATACAAAAAAAGATGAGTACAAAAAGAAACTCTTTTTGTAACTTGTGGCACTTATTTAAAATTAAAAAAAGCAAGATTAATGGCGGCAGATAAAGAAAAAACAGCAAAGCTAAAAGCACTTCAACTTACTCTAGATAAGCTAGATAAGACGTATGGTAAAGGAGCTGTAATGAAATTAGGTGATGTAGTAACTGAAGATATAGATGCAATTTCATCTGGTTCTTTAGGGTTAGATTTGGCTTTAGGCGTTGGTGGTTACCCAAGAGGAAGAGTTATTGAAATCTACGGACCAGAATCTTCTGGTAAAACTACCTTAACATTACATGCAATTGCAGAGGCTCAAAAAGCAGGAGGAATTGCAGCATTTATTGATGCAGAACACGCATTTGATAAATTTTACGCAGAAAATTTAGGAGTAGATATAGATAATTTAATTATTTCTCAACCAGATCATGGTGAGCAAGCTTTAGAAATTGCAGAAAACTTAATTCGTTCTGGTGCAATTGATATTGTGGTTATTGATTCTGTTGCGGCTTTAACGCCAAAAGCAGAGATTGAAGGAGAAATGGGAGATTCTAAAATGGGTTTACATGCTCGTTTAATGTCTCAAGCATTACGTAAATTAACAGGTACAATTTCTAAAACAAAATGTACGGTTATATTTATTAACCAATTACGTGAAAAAATTGGAGTAATGTTTGGTAATCCAGAAACTACAACGGGTGGTAACGCATTAAAATTTTATGCTTCTGTACGTTTAGATATTAGAAGAAGAACACAAATTAAAGACGGAGACAAGGTTATTGGAAACAGTACTAAAGTTAAAGTTGTTAAAAATAAAGTAGCACCTCCTTTCCAAATTGCAGAATTTGATATTATGTATGGACAAGGAATTTCTAAAGTTGGTGAAATTTTAGATATTGGTGTAGAGTTAGGTATTGTTAAGAAAAGTGGTTCTTGGTTTAGTTACGGAGAAACAAAATTAGGCCAAGGTAGAGATGCTGTTAAAGGCTTAATTAAAGACAATCCTGAGTTGGCAGAAGAACTTGAAGGTAAAATTAAGATTGCTATTGAAAATCAAGAATAAATATTAAAAGTTCTAACTATTATTATTAAACTGCTATAGAAGTAATCAATCTATAGCAGTTTTTTTTATGCTAAAAAAACGAATTTATTTTTGTTGTGTATAATTTACTTCTTTTTGTAAAGCAACAATTACTTTTATAAGTTTGCAATATGATTAAGCTAACAAAACAAGTATCCTTAAAAAATATAACAACTACAGATTGTACTAAATTGTATGATTTAATGCGCGAAGTTTACCCTTTAGCATACAGTCATTTTTGGAAAGATAAAGGAGATTGGTATATAAACGCTCAATATTCTAAAGAGCATATTTTAAAAGAAATATCCGAAGAAAATACGGAGTATTATTTTATCCTTTTTAAGGATGAAATTGTTGGTAATTTTAGAATTATTTGGGATGAAAAATTAGAATATTTATCCGAAGAAAAACAAGTAAAATTACACAGAATTTATCTTCATAAAAAAATGCAAGGAAACGGAATTGGAAAAAAACTTGTTTCTTGGTTATCAGAAAAAGCAATTCAAAAAGGCTATACTATTATTTGGTTAGATGCAATGGATGAGCAACCCCAAGCTTTTCAATTCTATAAAAAGTTAGGTTTTGTATATCATTCTCACACTTTTTTACCTTATAATTTATTATACAAAGAGGTAAGAAAAATGAGTCAGGTTTATAAAGTATTAGAAGACTAAATTATTCTTTAGACACTATTTTTACCAACCATAAAATTAGATAAGCACCAAGCCCTAAACCAGCAAATAAAACTAACAGTACAAATAATATTCTAATATTTTTTGCAGTAAACTGTGTTTTTGTACTTAACCATTGACATACACCTAAAATCATAAATCATAAATTTTTTGTTATTAACTTTAAATATAATTAAACTTATTAATTTTAGAAAAAATATTTAAAAATTAATTATTAATACTTTAAAGTACAATTAATTATACAATTTCGTCCTTTTTTTATTATTGTTTATCCTAAAATTAATTTAATTAATACTTTTTATCTCTAAATTTGTAAAAATTTTATTTTTTGAGATTTTTCCTTTTTTAATGAGAATATGAAATACAAATACGTAATTATACAAGACAAAGAAGATGCTTTAGATGATTTAAAAGCAACTTTAAAAGAACATTCTAATTATAAGTTAGTTGATGTTGCAACAACTTTAGAAGATGCTTTTTCTTTAATTATTAAAACAAAACCCAATCTTATTTTTTTAGATGTAGAAATTGATGATAAAAATTCTTTTACACTTATTCCTAAATTAAAGGAATTTTTTATAGAGTTGCCAACTATTATTATGACTACAGCACATAATTATTATGCAAAAGAAGCAGTAAATAATAAAGTATCTTATTTTTTAAGTAAACCAATTGAACCTGTAGAACTACAAAAGTCATTATTATTATTTGAAAAAGTGTTTACAGAAGGACAAACACATCTTGCAGTAAAAACAAGTTCTTACATAAATATTTTGGCTTATAAAGACATTTGCTTTTTACAAGCAGAAAGAAACTATACCAATGTTTTTAATATAACTGGTGAGAAGTTATCTACTTCAAAATCTTTAAAACATTTTGAAGAAACGTTACCAAAAAAATTTATTAGAGTTCATAAGAGTTTTATTATAAACAAAGATTGTATTGAAAAGTTAAATACTAGAAAAGGACAAATATTTTTACATCCAAAAGATGTTTTCATAGATTTAGAAGAAAACGTTATTCCTATTGGAAAAGAATACATGCAAAAACTTAAAAATTCCTTTTCCTTTTAAAATAAAATTCCCGCGAAAGCGGGAATAAAAGTTATAAATAATTATCTTAAGAAGTGTTTTAGTATTTAAACACCTGTGCTTCCAAAACCACCAGCACCACGTTCTGTTTCATTTAAAACAGTTACTTCTTGCCAGTTTACACGCTCGTGTTTTGCTATAATTAATTGTGCTATTCTTTCACCATCATTTATTACAAAATCATCGTTAGATAAGTTGACTAAAATAACCCCAATTTCACCTCTATAATCTGCATCTACAGTTCCTGGAGAGTTTAAAACAGTTACCCCTTTTTTTGCAGCCAAACCACTTCTTGGTCTTACTTGTGCTTCAAAACCAATTGGTAAAGCTATAAATAAGCCTGTTTTAACAATCGCTCTTTCTAACGGCTTTAATGTTATTGAAGTTTCAATATTTGCTCTTAAATCCATTCCTGCAGCACCTTCAGTTTCGTAATTAGGTGTTGCGTGTTTCGATTTGTTAATTATTTGTACGTTCATTGTTTTCTAAATTAAATAAAAATGTAATTACTTCTAAAAATTCTGCTTTCCAAAAAGACTCTGTGTGTTTGCCATCTGGGTGTACTTTTGTTTTTAAATTTTGTGATGGAAAACCAAGATCTATTAATAATTCTGCCATATTTTCGGTATCTGGAACCATAGAATTTCCTTCTTTATCACCCACTAATAAATAAAGTCTTGTTTTTTGCTGATTTCCATTTTCTTCGGCAAATGTAATTACTTTATCAGAAAACCAAAAAGAGGTAGAAAGTGCACCAATTTTGCCAAAAACTTCAGGATATTTTAAGCCTCCATAAAAGGAAATTAGTCCTCCTAAAGAGCTACCAATAATTGCGGTATTTTCTGAGGTGAGTTTGGTTCTGTAATTTTCATCGATGTAAGGTTTTAGTTCATTTACCAAGAAATCTACATAAATTTTACCTTTTCCTCCACCGTATTTTACATTTTCCCAAGGTGTATATTCTTCAATTCTTTTCTCTCCACCGTTTTCTACACCAACAACAATAAAACTTTTCCCTGTTTTTTTGTAAAGATTATTTAATGTTTCATCAATTTCCCATTCACCCACAAAAGAAGTAACATTATCAAATAAATTTTGTGCATCGTGCATATATATTACATCATATTTCTCTTTTGATGAGTTATAATTTGGAGGTAAATACAACCAAATTTTATGCGGAATATCGTTTAAACCATCAATAACAAATGTTTTTTCTAAAATGGTAACATTGGCTGCTTTTGTAGAAGTTTTTTCAGAATTTACTTTAGATTTTATTTCTTTTACTTCTTCTGTTGTTTTTACTTTACAAGAAATAAAAAAAAGTAGAAAAGCTAAAAATAAAAGTGATATTCTTTTCATAATTTATCGTTTTAATATTTGTTTAATTTCCTCTTTTTCGTTAAAATAAATCAATCCAAAGAAAAGAAAAAGGGTTAAAATAGAAAACCAATACTGTCCTCTAAATACGGTAAAAGAAATCAATTCAAAAACAATAGAGAATACTAAATAATAAGCTATTTTTTTTAATTTATAATTTACAGGATAATGTTTTTTACCCACAAAATAAGACAATACCATCATGGTACCAAAGGCTATTAAGGTTGCCCAAGCAGAAGCCATAAAACCAATTTTAGGGATCATTATTAAGTTAAAAACAATGGTAATAATGGCGCCAACAATAGAAAAGTACATTCCGTATTTTGTTTTGTCCGTTAGTTTATACCAAATGGATAAATTGTTATAAATACCTAAAAATAAGTTTGCTAAAAGTATAATTGGCACTATAGAAAGCGCTGTAAAGTATTCTGGTTTTCCTAATAATATTTGCGCAAACAAATCGATAAAAACAACTACAGTTAGCATAAAAAAGGCTCCAAAAATGGTAAACCAAGTCAAAACTTTCGAATAAGTTTCTTTAGCATTTTTTTTATCAGCATTATTAAAGAAAAAAGGTTCTGCACCCAAACGAAATGCCATAATATACAAAGTCATAAAAACGCCTAATTTATAGCAAGCCGCGTAAATTCCCATTTGTTTTTCGCCTAAAATATCTCCTAACAGCAGTTTGTCTAAATTTTCATTGGTTACAAATGCTAAACTTCCAATCATAATAGGAAAACTATATTTAAACATTCTTTTGAAAAGCGAAATATCAAAATCGAATTTAAATTTAAAAACATCAGGAAAAAGTAACAGAAAAGTAGATAAACTTGCGAGTGTACCGGCTACAAAAATGTGAATTACTTTAGGATAATTGTTATAATAATTTACAATAAATTCTGGTAAAGAAATTTCGTTTTTTAAAGCATAAGGTACAAACCAAAGAAAGAAAACATTTAAAATAGAAAAGACACCAATATTTATTAATTTTATGGCTGTAAACTTTAAAGGTTTGTTTGTAACACGTAAATATGCGAATGGCACCACTACTAAAGTATCTAACGTAATTGTATATACTAATAATTTAAAAAATAAAGGATTTTTAAATCCGAAGAAAAGAGAAATTTCATTATTAAAAAATAAGGCTAAACATAAGAAAATGAGTGTAGAAATTAGCAAACTAATAAAGGATGTAGACACCACTTTTCCTTTCTCTTTTTCTTTAGAAAAAAAACGGAAAAAGGCAGTTTCCATACCAAAAGTTAGTAGTGCATTTAAATAGGCAGCGTACACATAATAATCTGTGTTTATAGCATATTTTTCTGCATCTAAAGTAGAGGTATGTAGTTTTACCAAAAAGATATTTATTGCACGTGGTAAAACAGCTGCAATTCCGTATATTATGGTGTCTTTAAAAAAACGTTTTAAGGAACTCAAAATTTTTAATTAGCGAACACAAATATAATAATTCGTAAATGCAATCCTCAAAAGATAATAGTTTTATTACTTTTGATGTATAAAATGATCAATAGATGAATAAGCAAAAAAAAATAGCAGTTTTTGGTGGAGGAAGTTGGGCAACCGCAATTGTGAAAATGTTGAGCGAAAATTTAGAAACAATTGGTTGGTACATGCGTAATGAACAAGCAATTGAACACATAAAAGAAAACGATCATAATCCTAATTATTTACAATCTGCAGATGTGTATGCACGTCAGTTAGATTTATCTAGTGATATTAATTACACGGTAGAAAATTACGATGTTCTTATTTTTGCAATTCCGTCTGCTTTTTTAACCAGTGAATTAAAAAAATTAACGTCTTCTTTAGAGGGAAAAATTATTTTTTCTGCTATTAAAGGAATTGTACCCGAAACAGGGTTAATTATTGGCGAGCACTTTAATAGAGAATTTAATGTTCCTATAGAAAATATTGGTGTTATTACGGGACCTTGTCATGCAGAAGAGGTAGCTATGGAGCGTTTATCTTATTTAACTATTGCTTGTAAAGATGAAGAAAATGCCAAATTTATAGAGAAATCTATTCAAAGTTGGTACATAAAAACTAAAATTTCAGACGATATTATTGGTACAGAATATGCAGCTATGTTAAAAAATATTTATGCGGTTGCAGCAGGTATTGCACATGGTTTGGGGTATGGAGATAATTTTCAGGCAGTGCTAATGAGTAATGCTATTAGAGAAATGAAAAGCTTTATAAAAAAGGTGCATAAAATGAAACGTAACATCAATAATTCTGCTTATTTGGGAGATTTGTTGGTTACCGGTTATTCTCTTTTTAGTAGAAATAGACAATTTGGAAACATGGTTGGTAAAGGGTATACGGTAAAATCTGCACAAATGGAAATGAGCATGATTGCAGAAGGGTATTATGCGACCAAAAGTGCTTTTAAAATGAAAGAAGAAAACGGGGCAAATACACCTATTATAGATACCGTTTACAATATTCTATATGCAAATAAAAACCCTAAAAAAGAATTTCAAAAATTGACAGATAAATTAGATTAAATGTTCCTTGAGGTTTTTACCTCTAGGTTTCCCTTAAAATTGTCTTTCCCGTGAAAACGGGAATCTAAATAAAGAATTTCTAATTCTATTTAAAATAAGATGTAACTAATAGTTATAACAGATATTTAATGTTGTTTTTATAATAAATTGTTTATTTTTGAACATTGAAGTTAATTATTAAACAATTACAATGAAAACAATACAAGAAGTTGTAGAAAGCACCATTAGAAAAACACCTTTTATAGAAGAGGCTTTAAATGAAAAGTTGATAAATGTTTCTTCTTTAGCAAGAATTATTTTACCGGAAGTTTCTACCGCTTTAAAAAAGGAAGTTAAGGTTGGTGCAGTTATGATGGCTATTAATAGACTTTCTCCTGCAAGTGAATTACGTATTAGAAAGAACATAAAAAAATTAGCTTTAGATTTAGGAGATGTAATTGTACGATCTGATTTGTGTGATTTTACTTTTAAAAATACAACTTCATTATTAAAAGAGATTGCAAAAATTTTAATGAAATCTTCAGAAAGTTCTGATTATTTTTTAACCGTTTCTCAAGGTATTTTTGAAACTAATATTGTTACTAGTAAAAATTTAGAGCCTTTTGTAAATGAGATTTTTGAAAAAGAAGCCCTTATTTCTAGTGTATTAGATTTGGCTTCTATTACTATTAAACTTCCAAAAGAAAACCAAGAACAATCTGGTATTTATTATTTTATTTTAAAACAATTGGCTTGGGCAGATATACCGCTACAAGAAATTATTTCTACTACAAATGAAATGACGATTGTTGTAAAAGAAGAAGATATTAATCAAACTTTTGCCATTTTAATGGATATGAAATTGAGTTAAATAGAACCTTAGTTACTTATTTTAAATTAACAGATCATCCTACAAGGCTTCTAAAACCTTGTAGGTATATTATAAAAACAACCAACTATCTATTTTTTATAATGACAAAGCAAGATCCTTATGCAGCATTAAAAATTAAGGAATTCAATATTTTTTTATTTGTTAGATTCTTGCTCGTTTTTGGTTGGTCTATGCAATTTATTGTCATAGAATGGCAAGTATATTCTATTACAAAAGATCCTTTATCTTTAGGCGTTATTGGTTTAATGGAAATTATTCCGGCGTTTACAATGGCTTTATTTGCGGGTCATATTGTAGATCAAAATGAAAAAAGAAACTTACTAGCTATTTGTACAGCAGCATTTTCATTGATTAGTTTGGGGCTGTTTTTATTAACATCAGATGTTGTTGTTGGTCATTGGTCTACTAATAAAATTCTATATTCAATTTACGCTTTGGTTTTCTTTGGCGGATTTTTACGTTCATTTTTCGGACCTACAATTTTCTCTTTAGTGGCATTATTAGTTCCTAAAAAGATATATCATAATGCGGCAACATGGAGTACAAGTACCTGGAAAACGGCTTCGGTTTCTGGAGCCTTATTTGGTGGTTTTTTAATCAGTTGGATTGGTGTTGATAAAACACTTTGTTTGGTTTTTATCTTGGTCATTCTATCCTTAATTTTTACTTTTTTAATAGAAAAGAAACCTATTTTAAATAAAAAAATTGGAGAACCAATGAAAGAAAGTTTAAAAGCTGGTGTAAGGTTCGTGTTTCATAATAAAGCTATTTTAGGTGTTTTAACATTAGATATGATTGCAGTTTTATTTGGTGGAACCGTAGCTATTTTATCTGTTTTTGCACAAGATGTTTTAAAAGTTGGGCCAGAAGGTTTCGGTATTTTAAATGCTTCTATTTCTATGGGAAGTATTGTTACCATGTTTTTAACAACATACATTCCTATCAACAGAAAAACAGGTAAAAAAATGTTGGTTTCTGTCTTTATTTTTGGGTTGAGCATTATCGCTTTTGGGTTATCTTCTATTTTTTGGGTAAGTGTTTTAGCATTGTTTATAAGTGGTGCTGCAGACGGAATATCAATGGTTATTCGTCAAACAATACTACAATTAAAAACACCCGATGATATGCGAGGTAGAGTTTCTTCTGTAAACTCTATGTTTGTTGGTTCTTCTAACGAGTTAGGTGCTTTTGAAAGTGGTTTAGCCGCAAAGTTTTTAGGAGCTTCTATGGCGGTTGTTTTTGGAGGAACGATGACGTTACTTACTGTTGTTGGTATTGGTGCTTTAAACCCAACGTTAAGAGATTTAGATTTAACAGAAGAGATAGAAGCAAACCAGAAAGAAGCGTAATTTTAAGGCATAAAAAAACCGTTTATCAGTATTTGTGATAAACGGTTGTAGAATTATTATTTTTCTTCTTTTATGGCTGAAATAGATTTAACAGTTTGTGTCTCTCCAGTAAAATTACCTTCTTCATCAATCAGGTCTATTTCTTTATTTATCCAAGTAATATTGAATTTTTTATCAATCATTTCATCTTCATATAAAGAAAGTTCTATATTTTCATCTAAATCGTAGAATAAAATAGTTACATCTTTATCGTCTACAAATCTAAAATATTCCATTTCAGTTAATCCTTTAAAAGTAGCAACAATTTTGTTTTCTTTTTCTTGTGCAGAAATAGAATTAACAGAAAAAGTAAGGGTAATAAACAGCACTAATGCTGATGCATATAATGTTTTCATGATTTTTAAATTTTAAGGTTATTTTTTAATAAATATAGTAGCTGTTCTTTTTCTTAAAAGAACCTGCTTTTTGTTAGAAGTGCTAGAAACTATATTTTCATAAGCCTTAAAAATTACTGATAGTATATATCAAATGTACATTTTTTTTTAATTGAAAATTAAATTATTTGTTAATTATTAAATTAACAAATAAATATTTTTAAGTGTTCTTTTTTTTAGTTATTAAGTTTGTTTTCAGTATATTAAAATCTATGTATTTTTTAAACTATAGGCATTACACTATTTTTAGCTGTGCTAAATAGGGTAAGAATACAATAAATATCACTTTCTAAAATTAAATTTAAAGTAATTTTATCATTCGAAAAGGCAAATTATATTTTAGTTAAAATAGGTCTATAAAAAAGGCAATAAATCAGTATTTATAGCGCATATAAAAACTAGTTGTAAAAATTTATAAATTGTTTTAATTACTATTTATTTAACTTAATAGATAATATAGTTTTTACAGTAATTTTTTCACCTGTTTGTTGCCCCACGGAATCATATTCATCTACAAGTTTATTTTTCCAGGTAAGTATAAATTTTTTATTTATTTTACTATCATCTTCTTTCTCAAAATCTATATTTTTTGATTTATCATAAAATAAATACTCTATATTATTATCATCTACAAATTTATAATCTTGATTTTCTGTAGGGCCAATATAAGTAGCAATTAATGTATGTACTGTTTCTTGAAATGTTATTTTTTTTGCAGAGAAAGAGCATGCAATAAATAAGATAACAATTGAGGTATATAACGTTTTCATAATTTTTAAATTTAAGGTTATTGTAAATATTATAAATACTTTGTGATAAAGAAGTTATTTAAATTGAATAGGGTAAATTCATCAGCATTAAAATTAACAATGACATACTCAAATATAATATTTTTTTTTATTGATAACGAGTATTAATCTCAATTTTTTAAAAGTACTATATTTTAATTAACTTGATTTTCAGTAGTTTGAATATTAATAAGTGTATTTAAAAGGTAGCTTTAATATAAAACCTCACAGATTTTTACAATCTGTGAGGTTTTATATTTGTGTTTTACAACGAGATTTTAATTAAAAGTAGTAGCCAATAGTATTTTTTCTTCTAATTCTAGTTGATGTTTTTCCGTTGTTTTTTCATCCCAAGAAAAATGAGTTTTAAATAAGTCTAAAACATATTCTTTATACAGAAACACGCTGTGTGTGTCAAAAAATAAACGTCCGGTTCTTCGCATAAAAAAGTCGGTAGGCGTGCAAGTCATTTCATAGTTTATGGTAAACCAAACTTCTGCAATGATCATTTTTTCTTGCATATTATCATGCATTAAATCATCAAATTTTTGCAAAATAATATCTGTTTGTTTTCCGTAATTATGTACTAAATATTCTGCATCTTTTCTATCGAAGTCTACTTCTGCAATTCTATTCTGAATAGCATCTGTATAAATTAATACTTCATGATAGTTCTCAAAAGTACCGCCAGAAAGTGCTATTTCCTTTGTTTTTATTTCTTCAAATTTTGTATCGAATCTGCGTTCATATTTCTTGGCAACTAAATCTACAATTCGTTCTGCCATTTTTCTATAACCGGTTAATTTACCACCAGCAATAGAAATCAATTCTGTATCAGAAACAAAAATTTCATCTTTTCTAGATAACTCAGAAGAAGACTTTCCTTCTTCATGAATTAAAGGTCGCAAACCTGCCCAAGAAGATTGAATGTCATCCAACGTAAGTTGTATATTTGGAAACATATTATTCACCGCAGAAATAAGATACGTAGCATCTACCAAATTGGTTTCTACATTATTTTTATCTAGTTGATAATTGGTATCTGTAGTACCAAAATAGGTAACTTTTCCACGCGGAATAGCAAACATCATACGTCCGTCTGGTACATCAAAGTAAACAGATTGTTTTACAGGTAATTTTTCATGAGCAACTACTAAATGAACTCCTTTTGTAAGGTGTAATCTTTTACCTATTTTAGAGTGATTAATTTGCCTTAATTCATCTACCCAAGGTCCGCAAGCATTTACTACATATTTAGCTTTAATTTCATATTCTTCATCAGAAAAAGTATCTATTACTTTTGCGCCAACAACCCTATTATCTTCATAAATAAAGGCTTTAGCAGCAGTGTAGTTTATAATTTTTGCATCGTAATTTAAAGCCGTTTTTAAAACTTCAATAGTTAAACGAGCGTCATCTGTTCTATATTCTGCATAATACCCAGCACCATTTAAAATGTCTTTTGGTAACAAAGGTTCTTTTTCTAAAGCTTCGGCTTTGTCTAACATTTTTCGTTTGTCTTCTCCTTCTACAGAAGCTAAAATATCGTATACTTTTAGTCCGATGGATGTTAGCCAAGAACCATACGTTCCTTCTTCTATTAAAGGTAAAATCATTTTTTCTGGCACTACTAAATGCGGAGCTAAATCATGTACAATTGCACGTTCTGTACCTACTTCTTTTACCAACCAAAAATCGAATTGTTTTAAATACCGTAAACCACCATGAATTAGTTTTGTAGATTTACTAGACGTACCAGAAGCAAAGTCGTTCTTTTCTATCAAAGCAACCTTCATTCCTCTAGAAGCTGCGTCTAGAGCAATACCTGCGCCTGTAATTCCTCCACCAATTATTAATAAATCAAATTCTGTTGATTGTAATTCTTTGGCAATATTTTCTCTATTGAAATAAGAAAAGTGACTCATATTTTAAGTTGAATTTATAAACGAATATTTATTTGAATGTTATCTTTAGCAAAATACAAAAAGCAAAACATTCAATTTGTCTTTTTAGTAATATTTTAGGAAACGTCTTTTTAACTTTTTTTTTAGACCATTTTCACTATTTTTATCAAAAATAAATAAAATGGCAATATCAGATTTATATACAACAGGAAAACATAAACAAGAAATAGGACATTTTGCAAATATTGTAAAAATTGCAAAAGCAGATGGAGATATTTCGGAAGGTGAAAAAGAACTATTAATTAGAGCAGGAAAAAACTTAAATATAACTTTAGAAGAATCTATTCTTATTTTAACAAACCCAGAAAAGTACCCAACAAATGCACCAGTTGGTTATGAGGATAGAATAGAACGTTTATATCGTTTGGCTAAAATGATTTTGGTAGACGGAGAAGCAAAATTAGTTGAAGTTCAATTGATGAGAAAAATAGCAATTCGCTTACATTTTTCACATGATAATGTAGAAAAAGTATGCGATGAAGCAATTCATTTAGTGCTAAATAACAATGATTTAGAAGATTTTACTAAGGCAATAAAATTAGTGAACAAGGATTAATTTTTAATTGCAAACAATTCACAACCTAGAGCTGTGGTTGTCCTGGATGGACGATCTTGCAGAGCAAGATTATGTAATTATTGATGATTTTATAGACAACAACCTTTATAAAGAAATTAAAAACTTCCTTTTTAAAAAAATAGATGTTTTTGATAAAGCAGGTATTGGTTCTCTTAACCAACACACAATAAAAAAAACCATTCGTGGTGATAAAACCTATTGGTTAAATAAAGACAGAGATACGGTTCTTAGTGGTTTTTGGAATTTATTAGAAGAAACTAAAAGCATCTTAAATAGGTATTGTTATCTAAGTTTATCTGGCCAAGAATTTCATTTAGCTCATTATCCTTCTGGAGGTTATTATAAAAGACATTTAGATCAATTTGAAGGTAGAAATAATAGAATGATTTCTATGATTATTTACCTTAATGATAATTGGGAAACAGAAAATGGTGGACAATTAGAAATTTTAGATAAAAATAAAAAATTACAATTAGTAGCACCTATTGCAAAAAGATGTGTTTTATTTAAAAGTGATAAAGTACCACATGCTGTTTTAAAATCTTTTAAAGACAGGTATAGTTTAACGGGTTGGTTGCTTTACCAACCAACAAGTTTAGGCCCGTTATTAGGGTAATTATATTTTTCTTTTTTATAAGTTACCCAAAACATTATTCTAATATTTGGGTAGGTAAACCATCAATACTGGTTTGGTTTTTATCTTTCCAGTATTGTGTAATACCTTCTTTTCCTTGTTCTGCGGCCCAATCATTTAACTCATTTCTCTCGCTTTTAAACTCGAAAAAAGGAATTGACATTCCGCAAGAAGTTTGTGCAGATTCTATAGTAATATCAAATATCTGACGCGTTCCTGGAGTTTCTGGAAACAGTGTAATTAAAGCATTCCAAGAAGCATCTCCCTCTTTAATTTCTTTTCCTTTACCATATAACCTAAGAATGTTTGGTGCACCATCAAAAGCACAAAACATAATGGTAATTCTATCATTTTCTAACAAATGTGCCGCAGTTTCGTTTCCGCTTCCGGTAACGTTTAACCATAAAACTCGGTTTTCATTCATCACTCTAAAAGAATCCATTCCTTTAGGAGATAAATTTATACGTCCAGAATTTGGAGCAGTAGCCACAAAAAAGATTTTCTGAGCTTCAATAAATTTTTGAAGTCTTGAGGTAATTTTGGTGTAAAATTTAGACATGCTGTAAATGGTTATAAGGTTGCTAATTTACAAATTATCGTTTTAATTGTTTATTTTAGGCAAAAAAATACTTTTTTTATGGAATATGGATTTCTTTCAGTAATACCACCAATTGTTGCCATCATTTTAGCCTTAAAAACCAAACAAGTATACATTGCTTTGTTATTTGGTATTTGGTTTTCTTGGTTGATAATAGAAGGCTTTAATCCGCTTGCGGGAACTTTAGCAATGATAGAAGGAATGGTAAACGTTTTTCAATCTAAAGGAAATACAAGAACCATAATGTTTAGTGCGTTGGTGGGTGCGTTGTTAATTTTTATTCAATATTCTAGAGGAGTAGAAGGTTTTATCAATATTATCAACAGAAAGTTAGTAAAATTAGAAGACAAAAAATCGGGTTACAGTAGAGTAGTGGTTCAGGTTTTGGCAACTTTTACCGGTTTACTTTTATTTGTAGAAACTAGTATTAGCTCACTAACAGTAGGTACTTTATACAGACCAATTTTCGATAAATTAGGCATTCCTAGAGAAAAACTAGCCTATATAGCAGATTCTAGTTCTGCGCCATCATCCATATTAATTCCCTTTAATGCTTGGGGAGCCTTTATAATGGGACTTTTATTAACACAAGGAATAGACAAACCTTTTCCTATGATGATGGCATCTATAAAATATAATTTCTACCCTTTATTAGCCATCGCAATTGTGTTTATTGTTATCCTTACAAAGAAAGATTTTGGACCAATGAAAAAAGCCGAAAAGAGAACCAAAGAAACAGGCGAATTAATGGACAAAGGTTCTAAACCAATGGTTTCAGATGAAATTACGTCATTTCCCCCAAAAGAAGGCATTCAAGCAAAAGCCTATAATATGATTGTACCGCTTTTGGTAATGGTTTGTATGATGCCCATAAACTTAATTTATACAGGTTGGAGTGCCGTAGAAAAATCTACCTCATTTTTTAATCATGTCTCAGAAGCAATTGGTAAAGGTTCTGGATCTTCCTCTGTGTTATATGCTGTAATTACGGCATTATTGGTTGCCATGGCAATGTATTTTATACAAGGAATTATGAAGCCAAAAGAAGCCGTTAATTTAACATTAAAAGGAATTAGTGAACTTATGCCATTAGCCTTGTTAATGTTGCTAGCATTTGCTATTGGAGACGCTTGTAAAGAATTAGAAACCGGAATTTATGTTGCCAATGTTACCAAAGAATGGTTGTCGCCAGAATTGTTGCCAGCAGTAGTTTTTATAATCAGTTCTTTTATCGCTTTTTCTACCGGAACCTCTTGGGGAACGTTTGCCATAATGTTGGCAATTTCAATACCTATGGCAAATATTCATGGAGCAGATGTAACTATTGTAGTTGCCGCAACTTTAGGTGGCGGAATTTTTGGAGACCATTGTTCTCCAATTTCCGATACTTCTATTATTTCTTCCATGGCATCCGCAAGTGACCATATAGACCATGTAAAAACACAATTACCGTACGCCTTGGTTGGTGGTGCAATTACAGTAATTATGTATTTAATTATCGGGTTTTTTGGGTAATATTATTAAGAATGAGTAACGAATGAAGTAATCTGTTTGTTATAACAATTTGGGCGTTACCACAAGGGTCGCGCTTTCCACTATATCTTTTTGTAAAAAACAAAAAGGATGCCGTTGCAATCGCTAACGCGGGCATATTTATAAACAAGTTGCAATTTCGTTTAGTCTGTCATTTCTAAATAAGTTTTTTTTAAGCGATTGAGAAACCTCACATTCAATTTGTCGTTTCGACCTTTTGGGAGAAATCACATAATGTTTGTTAATTTTTAGGACCACTGTTATGAGATTTCTCTTAACATCGAAGTGACAATTTTGGAGTTTATTCTGTTTTTTGGCGAACCTTTATAGAAAACATAATTGTATTAGAAAAGAACTAAAGGTTGAAAAAAGCATCATTTAAACCATAAATTTTTAAAATAACACTAACTATTTTTAATCAAAAAAATATAAATTTACAATATTATTTAATCAATCTAAATTAATAACGTTCTGAAACTCGACAATTATGAATAGAAAAAAATTTATACACTTATTAGGGTTAACTCCATTGATATTTCCTGTTTCAAAATTATTTGCCAATAATGATAATGAAAACCAGTATGAGAAGTTTTATTTTAAAGATGATGGAGTAATACCTAATAATAAATTACCATTACTACTTATTAAAGATGCTTTACCAAAAAACGAAAGGAACCCTAGTAAATGGTTTATAAAAACTTTTGAATCTAATAACTGGACAAATTCTTGGACAAACGGTATCTATTCTTTTCACCACTACCATAGTACCTCACATGAAGTTTTAGGAATATATTCTGGTGAAGCGATCATTCATTTAGGTGGAGAACAAGGAGAAAAAGTTAAAGTTACCAAAGGAGATGTAATTATTATACCTGCTGGTGTTGGTCACAAAAAAATTGAAAGTTCAAATCTTGGTGTAGTAGGTGCATACCCTGATGGTCGTGACTGGGATTTAATGAGAGGCTCTAAAGGAGAGCGACCAGCTGCAGATAATAATATATTGTCACTTCCAATACCTAATGAAGATCCGCTTTTGGGTAAACTTGGTGGATTACTCAATATTTGGGTTTAAAGCAAAGAGTTAAAAGTTAATTATAATTAAGGTTTTATATTATACAATTCTATTAATAGCAATTGAGAAATCTCATAACCAGTTTGTCATTTAGACTTTTTAGGAGAAATCACATAAGGCTTTTTCATTTTTGTGTTATACCAAATGAATTTAATCGGTCATTTTAATGTTTATTTGGTATTATCACTGTAATGCGACTTCTCCTAACGTAGAAGTGACAATTTTGGAGCTTTTTGAATCCTGCATTAAAATAAAAAACCTCTTTAAGTTTTAAAACTTAAAGAGGTTGATAAACTATATATTAAATATTTTTTTATTCAGCTAAAATACCACGCTTTTTAATTTCATCAATCATACGTAAAGCACCTTCTTTAATAGTGTTTTCTTTAAAGATAAACGTTTTTTCGTATAAAGTGTTTCCTTCAAAAAAAGTAACCTGAAAACGGTTGTTTAATTTGAATAACTCTGGTTGAATAAACTCAATCTTAGCAAAAGAATTTGCTGGAAGTTTGTCTAATTTTTTACGAAATAAAGAGGTTATTTTAGTTTCAGAAAAACCTTGCGTAACAACCACCATCATTTCTAAATCTACATTTTTATTATTGATAATGTAAACATTCCAATCGTTGGTGTTATAAATATCGTTAAATTCATAAACGATGGCCATTTCTACATCTGTAACTTCTGGTATATGTATGTCTTTTTTCATAGAGAATAATCAAGAAAATAATTTGTTTATGTCTTTGTAGTTTGATGTAATTACCCCTTTTAAATTATTGATTATAAGGTGTTCAAAAACAGTATCAACACCGTATTTATCAAAAAGATTTATGGGCTCAAAAACTAAGTGAGTTAGTTTTGTAAAATACAAATCGCAAAACAAATTGATGTTTAATTTTTTGCAAATATACTCTTTTTCTATAGCCTCTTCTAGCAAAGGTTTTAAGTTGCTTTTTATAAAATTATCTTTAAATTCTATAAAAGCGGCATCTGCATTGTGATGATATTTTTTAATTCCGTATAAAAAAGCAGGTTGAACGTAGTTTAAATATTGAAAACTATTTTTCTGAATTAAGATTATTTTTTCAATAGGATCTTTTGTGGTTTTCAGAATTTTATCTACTTCATGTAGGTGTTTTTCAATAATAAGACGAACCCCTTTAGAAATGAGTTCGTCTTTAGTTTTAAAGTGTTTGTAAATGGTTTTTTTAGAAATACCAAGTTCAGAAGCGAGCTCGTTCATAGAAAAACGCTTGCTTCCAAACTTGATAAAGTTTGTAATAGAACATTCTATAAGTTCTTGTTTACTAACCATTTTAAGTTATTATTTTAAACCTCCACCCAAAGCTTCGTATAAGTTAACAACAGATTGTAATTGTTGTAATCTACTACCAATTACTTTAATTTCTGAGCTTAATGCACTTTGTCTTGCTGTTAATAAGTCTAAATAAGTTGCATAACCATTCTTTAATAATTCTTCAGAATTTGTTTCTGCTTTACGTAAAGCTTCTACTTCATTCTTTAAGAATTCGTACTTTTTGTTTTCAGAATTAAAAGAATACAATGCATTAGAAACTTCGTTCCCGGCAACTAATAAGGTCTTTTTAAACCTTAAAAGCGCTTGTTCTTGTTGTGCAATAGCAACTTCTTTTTGTGTTTTTAGCTTTCGCTGATTAAAAAGAGGTTGTGTTAAACCACCAACAATGTTAGCGAATATTGAGTTTGCATTAAATAATTTATCAAATTCTAAACTTTGCAATCCACCAGCAGCTGTTAATCTAAATGATGGGTATAAGCTACTTCTAGCAACATTTGTTAATTCGAAAGCACTAATTAAACCATATTCTGCAGCCATAACATCTGGTCTATTGCTTAATAATTGCGATGCAACACCTATTTTCATATCAGCATTTATAGTTTGATTCTCTAAACTACTTCTTTTAACTTCTTGCGGAGTTTTACCTAATAAAATACTTAATGTATTTTCTGCTCTAAATAATGCCACTTCTAAATCTACTTCTAATGCTTTGGCATTGTTGTATTGTGCAATATTTTGATCTACTGCAATCTGGTTTGTTAAACCTGCCTCTTTTAAAGCTTTAATAGTTTCTACCCCTTTTTCTCTTGTTTTAATAGATGTTTTGGTAACTTCTAATTGTGCATCTAGAGCTAAAATATTATAATAAGTAGCAGCAATGCTAGAAATTAATTGAGTTTTTACAGCTTGATGACCGGCAACACTTTGTAAAAAAGCAGCTTGTGTTGCACGTTTATTGCTACGTATTTTTCCCCAAATATCAGCTTCCCAAGAAAGGTTTGCAGTAATATCCCATTGATCCGTAGAAGTGTTTGTTAAAAACGACCCAAATTGTGTGTTTTTAGACAATTCTTGATGTGTAAGATTTGTACCAACACTTAAAGTAGGTAAATAACCTGCTTTACCTTGTTTAACATATGCCTCGGCTGCAACTATTTGTTGAATTGCAATTCGAATGTCCATATTGTTTTGCAATCCTTCTTCTATATATTGCTGTAAATAAGTATCGGTAAACAACGTTTTCCAAGATACATCTGCCATAGATATACTATCTGATGGCAAATTATCTGTTCTGTACAAGTTTTCTGTTTCTTCTACTGTAGGTCTTGTGTACTCTTTAGCAACAAAACAACTTTGTAACGTAAAAGCCATTACAGCTACAACGACTCCTTTTTGAAGGTTTTTATTTTTTATAATTGATATCATCTTATGCTTCTTCATTTTGTTCAGAAATAACTGCTGGTTTACTAGAAACTTTTTCTTGTAACCATTGAAATAATATAAATAGTATTGGAATAACAAAGACTCCTAATATCGTTCCTATCAACATTCCTCCAACGGCACCTGTACCAATAGAGTTGTTTCCTTCAGATCCAACTCCTTTTGCTAATACTAATGGCATTAAACCAAGTATAAAGGCAAATGAGGTCATTAAAATAGGACGTAAACGAGATTTTGCTCCATGTATAGCTGCATCAGAAATACTTTCTCCATTTTTTCGTCTTTGTAGCGCAAACTCCACAATTAAAATGGCGTTCTTGGCGAGCAGACCAATTAACATGATTAAAGCAATTTGGAAATAAATATTGTTTTCTAATCCGAAAAAATAGGTACTTATATAGGCTCCAAATACACCAAAAGGAAGTGATAATACTACTGCAAATGGTAATAAATAACTTTCGTATTGTGCACTTAATAAGAAGTATACAAAAAGAATACTTAAAGCAAAAATAAATATAGTTTGGTTACCCGCACTTACTTCTTCTCTTGTTAAACCAGAATAGGCAATAGTATAGTTACTTGGTAATTTTGCAACTTCTTCTTCTATAACTCTAATAGCATCTCCAGTACTAAAACCTTCGTTTGTAGCACCTGTTATGGTGGTAGAATTAAATAAATTGAAACGCGTTACCGATTGTGGCCCATATACACGTTCTAGTTTTACAAATTGTGTAATTGGTGTCATTTCACCAGAATTTGTTCTTACATACATGCTATTTAAATCATCTACCGTTGCTCTATCATCTGGTAATGCTTGAATATACACTCTAAATTGTTTTCCGAATTTAGAAAAATCGGATGCATAAACTCCACCAATATAACCTTGTAATGTAGAGAAAATACTATTAATAGGCACTCCTTTTTCTTTTGCTAATGGTACATTAATATCCATTTCATATTGTGGATAACTAGTGTTAAAAGAAGATTGCGCATATTTTACTTCTGGGTGTTTCATTAAAGCCATTGCAAATTCTTTATTTGCTTTGTCTAAGTCTTTAAATTCTCCTCCAAATTTATCTAGTAAATTTACTTCAAAACCGGCAGAGTTACCAAAACCACGAATACTTGGTGGCGAGAAGAAAATTATATTTGCTTCTGGTATTCCTGCTACAACTCCAAATAATTTACCTGTAATTGCTTGTACAGAAGTAGATGGATCTTCACGATCACCCCAATCTGCTAATTTTATAATACCAAATCCGTAATTACTACCCGCTCCACTAATTAAACTTCTACCTTTAATAAAGTTGACGGCAACAATACCTTCAATACCATTTATTTTATTGTACAAATCTTTAGAAACTGCATTTGTTCTATCTAAAGAAGAACCTGCTGGTAACTCTATATTTGCAAAAATAATTCCTCTATCTTCATTAGGTACAAAACCTGTTGGTGTTTGTTCTGATGCCCAAAAAATACCTACAATAGCTAACACTAATAATAAACCAGATATCCATTTTCTTTTGTATAAGAAATGTAACGATTTTCCATATCTTTCTACAGTAGCGTTAAAACCACGATTAAACAGTGTGTAAAAACGTTTTAAAGGGCTTTTACCTTTTAATTCTTTATCTTCTTTATGTGGTTTTAATAATAAAGCACATAATGCCGGACTTAAAGTTAAGGCGTTTACTGCAGAAATAAGGATTGCAATAATTAAGGTAACTCCAAATTGCTCATAAAAAACTCCTGTTGGACCAGAGATAAAAGTTACCGGAATAAATACAGCTGCCATTACCAAAGTAATAGATATAATAGCTCCAGAAATTTCGTTCATGGCAATTAAGGTTGCTTTTTTAGCACTCTTTTCTCCTTCATCTAACTTGGCATGTACGGCTTCTACAACCACAATGGCATCATCTACCACAATACCAATAGCAAGTACTAATGCAAATAGCGTTAATAAGTTAATTGAATACCCAAAAACATTTAAGAAAAAGAAAGTACCAATAATAGAAACGGGTACAGCTATTGCTGGAATTAAGGTAGATCTAAAATCTTGTAAGAAGATAAATACCACTAAGAACACCAATAAAAAGGCTTCTAATAAGGTATGAATTACTTTTTCTATAGAGGCGTTTAAAAATAAACTAGTATCATAAGGAACAAATACATCTAAGCCTTCTGGTAAGTCTTTTTTAACAGCTTCTAAAGTTACTTTAATGTTTTCTATAATTTCTCTTGCATTAGATCCTTTAGTTTGAAAAATACCCATAAAAACGGCAGGATGTCCTTTACTCATAGCATTAGATGCATAAGATTGCGCATCTAATTCTATTTTAGCAACATCATTTAAACGCAAAAATTGTCCGTTACCTAATGCTTTTATAATAATATCTCCATATTGTTTTTCTTCTTTAAAACGACCACTATAGGTTAATGTGTATGAAAATGATTCTCCACTATTTTGTCCCAAAGATCCAGCTGCTGCTTCTAAATTTTGTTCTTTTAAAGCTGCTGTTATATCCGAAGGGATTAAATTATAGGCTGCTAATTTTTCTGGCTTTAACCAAATTCTCATAGCATAATCTTGTTGAGAGAATACACTAACATCTCCAACACCACTAATACGCTGTATAGCAGGAATTACATTTATCTTTAAATAATTCTGAATAAAAGTAGCGTCGTAGTTGTCGCTTTCAGAATACATAGAAATAAACATTAATGCACTTGTTTCTTGCTTTTGCGTGGTTACACCTGTTTGTACAACCTCTGCAGGTAATAAAGGCGTTGCTCTAGCTACACGGTTTTGAACGTTTACTGCAGCAATATCTGCATCTATTTCTTGGTTAAAATAAACAGTGATTTCTGCGGTACCTGTATTAGATGCCGTAGAAGTAATGTACGTCATACCTTCTACACCATTAATTTGTTCTTCAATAGGTACAATTACACTTTCTAAAACAGTTTCTGCGTTGGCTCCGGCATAAGAGGCAATTACCTTTATGGTTGGTGGAGCAATATCTGGGTACTCTTCTATAGGTAAGCTTGTAATACTTATAACTCCAAGCAAAACAATGATAATAGAAATTACGGTTGAAAGAACGGGTCTTTCAATAAATGTTTTTAACATAACTAAATAAGTTTATGGTTTGCTAGTTTTTAAATAAAGTTTCAATAGGTTTAATTGCATCATCAAAAGAGATTTCTTGTGGTGTAATAGCGGCACCATTTCTTAATTTACCAACACCAGTTGTTACAATTTTATCTTTTAAATCTACACCAGATGCTACAACATATAAATTGTCTACTATTGCTTTCACTTTAATAATAGAAGTTTCTACGGTGTTACCTTCAGCTACTTTAAACAACATAATATTTCCTTGTTGTTCATAAGTTGCTTGTTGTGGAATAACAATTGCATCTTCATAAATTGTTGGAATTTGAATTTTACCACTATTTCCATTAGATAATAGTTGGTTTGGGTTGTTAAAAACAGCTCTTAAACTAACAGTACCTGTACTTTTATTTACTTGTCCTGTGCTTGTTTCTATTTTACCTTTTTCTGCATACGTGCTTCCGTTTGCTAATACTAGATTTATTGCAGCATAATTTGCTAATTTTTCTTCTAAGTTTTTGCCTTCAGCATTTTGTAAAAAGTCTAAATACTCACTTTCGTTTAAACTAAAAAAAGCATATACTTTACTAATATCACTAACGGTTGTTAATGGAGTTGGATCTGCAGGACTTACCAATGCACCTTCTCTATAATTAATAGCACCTACATAACCATCTACTTGACTTCTTATGGTTCCGTAAGCAATACTTGCAGAAACACTACTATAGTTTGCTTTAGCTTGTGCTAAATTTGCTTTTGCAGTTTCTAATTGAACCGAACTAATAATGTTTTTTTCTACTAACGGTATTAATTTATTTACTTCTACTTGTGCAACATTAATACGTGCTTTTGCTGCACCTGCATCTTGACTTAAAGACTGTGTTTCTAATCTAAATAATACTTGCCCTTTACGTACTTTCTGACCTTCGTCTACCATTACTTTTTGTATGTATCCAGAAACTTTTGCTCTTACAGCACTGTTTACAACTCCCTCTAAACTTGTTGGGTATTCTTTAAAACCTGTAACTGTTTTAGGCTGCATGGTAACTACAGGAAAAGAAGGTGCAGGACCTTGTGCTACAGCTGCTGTTGGTTGCTCTTTGTTTGTACAACTTGCAATTACTAAAAATACACTTAGTGATAGTAATGGTAATAATTTATAATGTTTCATTTTTAATCTTGGTTTAAATATCAAATTTATTATTGGCTAGTTTTAATCTTAATTCTTTTACAGAGGTTGTTGCTCCGTCTATAAATTTTATATAGTCATCATGAAAAGTCAAATCGAACTTTTCTTCTTTATTTTCAATTTTTTTGGTGTTAATGGTTTCTTTATAATTTTTTATTTCTAAATGCATTTCACGTTCTTCTTCCCACTTATCTATCATACTATCTATATGTTGGAGTACCATACCTTTATTAATGATAAAATATTTTTTTCGATCACCCGTTTTGGTGAAATACACAATCTTATTTAAGTCTTGTAAATGATTTAGGTGTGTAGAAATGGTACTTTTGCTTGCACAAAGTATGGTTACCATGTCTTCAAAAGTGGTTCCTTTTTTACCTGTTAAGATGATGTAAGATAAAATACGAGCAGCAACAGGTGCTAAATGTTCTCTGTCTTCTAAATGGACACCTAGTTTTTCTACCAAGCCCATTTTTACTTTGCAAATTTTTTCTTTCATTTTCTTTGCTTTAACACTGTTTTTGAACATTAATTATCCATGTACAGTAAAATTCGGTGCAAATATATATTTTTAGTTCGGAACAAACCGAACTTATCGAAGTTATTTTTTTGTTCAAGAAAAAAGCCGATAGAAATATCGGCTTTAAGTTTTGTAATATGTAAGTCTAAAATGTGTTTATTAACCGCTAAAAGCGGATAAAGGTCTAGATAATAAGCTTTTTAAAAATTTTTCTTTTGTAACTATAGAATTACCAAAGTTTATAAAACTCTTCTTTAGAGATAACGTCTCCGTCACATTCATCTATCGTTAAAGTTCCTTCACACAAACCACCAAACTCATCTTCTAGATGATCTTCGTTATATTTAGTCACTTTTTCGTTTTTATAAACAGTAATTTGTTTTAAAACTTCGTCTGCATCATTGGTTTCAAAATACCAAGTTGAGGTTCCCCAATCTGCATATTCATCATCTCTTTCTTCATCCCAAAATTGTGAAAAGTATTTCATTATATAAATTATTTTTTATTATTAAAATTTACAATACCTATTATACAAACATCTTAACTCTTTCCTTACTTAAAAGGTTAGAAATTTTATAAAACAGATTTAAATTGTTCTAAGAAACGTTTATCGTTTTCATAAAACATTCTAATATCTGGTATTTGGTATAACAACATGGCAATACGTTCTATTCCCATTCCAAAAGCATAACCAGAGTATTTTGTTGGATCTATATTTGCATTTTTTAATACATTAGGGTCTACCATTCCGCATCCCATAATCTCTAACCAACCGGTACCTTTTGTAATTTTATAATCTGTTTCTGTTTCTAATCCCCAATAAATATCTACTTCTGCACTTGGCTCTGTAAACGGAAAATAAGAAGGACGTAAACGTATTTTAGATTTACCAAACATCTCTTTAGTAAAGTATAAAAGTGTTTGTTTTAAATCGGCAAAAGAAACATCTGTATCAATATACAAACCTTCTACTTGATGAAAAATACAATGTGCTCTTGCAGAAATGTCTTCATTTCTAAAAACTCTACCTGGAGAAATTGTTCTTATCGGTGGTTTATTTTCTTCCATATATCGTACTTGTACAGAAGATGTATGTGTACGTAATAAAATATCTGGATCTTGTTCTATAAAAAACGTGTCTTGCATGTCTCTTGCCGGGTGATATTCTGGCAAGTTTAAGGCAGTAAAGTTATGCCAATCATCTTCTATCTCTGGACCTTCTGAAACCGTAAAACCAATTCTGTTAAAAACATCAATAATTTGGTTTTTTACCAATGAAATTGGATGACGAGAACCTAAGTTAATAGGCTCTGATGGGCGAGATAAGTCTCCATAAAAAGATTTATGACTTGTAGTACTGTCTAAAGACTCGCTTAACTCGGCAACTTTTCCTTCTGCAGATTTCTTTAAATTATTTAATGCTTGTCCAAAATCTTTACGCAACTCTGCGTCTACATTTTTAAATTCAGCAAATAAATCCTTAAGTAAGCCTTTGCTACCTAGGTATTTAATTCTAAAAGTTTCAACTTCTTCTTTTGTGCTTGCATTAAATGATTTTACATCACCAATCAGTTCTTTTACTTTATCTAACATTACATACTAAATTAGATGGCGAATTTACACATTTTTATTTTTGTTGAATCTAATTTTGAGCTGAATACTTACAAATTATTAATGTTCTAAACTAGAAAATTAATATATTGTAAGTTATATAAAACAGTATAATAATGAAAGAAAATATCTTATCTAATTTAAAAACGTATGCTTTTAAGGAGGTAACTTTTGATAAATTAATGCAAAATAGAATTAATAAGGTATTAATAGTTTGTTCTAACTACGATTTTTATATGCTTGAAGAAGATGGTAGAATTGAAGAACGAATTTTTAATGAATACACTTCTTTAAACCTAAGGCATCCACCAAACTTTATTCATGCAAATTCTGCTAAGAGAGCAATTAAAATGATGGAGACTCACCAAATAGACATTGTTATTACTTGGTTAGATATTGGTAATTACAATGCTTTTGAAACTTCAAAAAAAATTAAAGAAGCATACCCAAATGTTCCAATAGCAGCTTTAAGTCATCATTCTTCTCAATTAAGAAGTAAATTACAAAAAGAAAATACAGATAGTATAGATTTTGTTTTTCATTGGAATGGTAATGCAGATATATTTTTGGCAATTATTAAATTAACTGAAGATAGAATGAATGCTGAAGTTGATATTAATACGATTGGTGTTAAAGCCATTTTATTGGTAGAAGATTCACTGAAGTTTTATTCTAGATATATTCCGCTTATCTATAAAGTGATTCTTAAACAAACACAAGGATTAATGTCTGAAGGATTAAACGAGCATAGAAAAATGCTGTTAATGCGAGGGAGACCAAAAATTTTATTAGCCACTACTTTTGAAGAAGGTATTGAATTATTTGATACGTACAAAGAAAATTTACTAGGTGTAATATCTGATGTGAATTACTTTAAAGACGGAGTTAGAAACAAAGAAGCAGGTTTTTTATTATTAGATTATGTAAGAAAATATAAACGTTATTTTCCTTTTTTAATGCAATCATCTAATGAAAATAATGAGAGGCGAACGTTAGAATTGAAAGGTAAATTTTTATATAAACACTCAGAAACTTTAGGAGTTGATATTAAAAATTACATTATAAAATACTTTGCTTTTGGAGATTTCGAGTTTTGGGATCCTACTCAAATGAAAGTTTTAGCAACAGCTAAAGATTTAGGAGAATTTCAAAGAGCTATAAAGAAAGTTACTGAAGATTGTTTGATGTATCACGCAAAAAGAAGTGAGTTTTCTAAATGGTTAAAATCTAGAGCGCTGTTTCCTTTAGCAGATTTATTGAGCGTTATAGAATATGATGAATTTGAAAACAATGGTCAAATAAGAGATTTCTTACTTAATTCTATTAAGTCATATTTAGTTTATAGATCTAGAGGTGTAATTGTAAAGTTTAACAAAGATAAATACGATGAGTTTGTTGGTTATGCACGAATTGGTGAAGGTGCTTTAGGAGGTAAAGCAAGAGGTTTAGCTTTTATAGATTCCTTTTTAAAACGCAATAATTTATATAACAAATATAAAAACGTAAGTATTACTATACCAAGAACTGTTGTAATAAGTACAGAAGTTTTTGATCAGTTTATAGAAACCCATAAACTAATAAAATTTGCAGCAAAATGTACAGATGATGATAAAATATTAAACGAATTTATTTCTAAAGATTTACCAGAATGGGCTTTAGAAGATATTAGAGCATTTTTAAAAACCACTACTTGTCCTATTGCAGTAAGATCATCTAGTATGTTAGAAGACTCAAATTATCAGCCTTTTGCAGGTGTTTTTGCAACCTACATGA
>NZ_WTLD01000008.1:6293-73897 GCF_011379025.1 Polaribacter sp. 11A2H | reverse complement strand
TTCCAAATTCTGAAATAAACAAAAAAGTTGAAATGGTTGCTAATGCAATTAAATCTGTTATTGCATCTGCTTTTTTTGAAAACAGTAAAGCATATTTAAAAGCAATATCACATACTATAGAAGAAGATAAAATGGCTGTAATTTTACAAGAAGTTATCGGTAAGCCATATCAAGATGTATATTATCCAAACATTTCTGGGGTAGCACGTTCTATTAATTTTTATCCCATTGGAGATGAAAAGGCAAGTGAAGGAATTGCCAATATTGCTTTAGGTTTAGGGGAAATAATAGTGGGTGGCGGACAAACATTACGTTTTTCACCTTCTTATCCTAAAAAAATATTACAACTATCTTCTCCTGGTTCTACGCAAAGAGAAACGCAACAGTATTTTTATGGTTTAGATTTAAACCCAGATAGTTATAAGGTTTCAACTTGTGAAGCCATCAATAAAAAGAAGGTAACGATTAGAAAAGCAGAAAATCATGGGTCTTTAAAGTTTGTAGCATCTACCTATGATTTACAAAATAATATGATTAGACCTGGTGTAATGCATGATGGTATTCGTGTAATTACGTTTGATAATATTTTAAAATACAATACATTTCCGTTGCCAGAAATTTTACAAGAACTCTTACGTGTTGGGCAACGAGAAATGAGAAACCCAATAGAAATAGAATTTGCAGTAAAATTAGATGTTCCTACAGGTAAACCAAAAGAATTTAGCTTTTTGCAGATAAGACCTATTATAGAAAGTATGGAAACGGTAAGTAAATTGCCTGAAAACTTAGATATTTCTGAAACCATCATTTATTCTGAATCTGCTTTAGGAAATGGTAAATATGAAAACATTTGTGATGTGGTTTATGTAAAACCAGAAACCTTTAATTCTGCAAATACAAGAGATATTGCAAGTGCAGTAGAAGAAATTAATAAAAAATTTGTGGCACTAGACAAACCCTATATTTTAGTGGGGCCCGGGCGTTGGGGATCTAGCGATTCTTGGTTAGGCATTCCGGTGCTTTGGTCTCAAATATCAGCAGCAAAAATAATTGTAGAATCTGGTTTAAATGATTTTAGAATAGACCCGAGTCAGGGAACTCATTTTTTTCAAAATTTAACCTCTTTTAAAGTAGGATATTTAACCATCAATCCGTTTATAAAAGATGGCTTTTTTGATGTAGATTATTTAAATAATCAAGAAGCTATTTTTGAAGATTCTTATTTAAGACATATTTCTTTTAAAAAGGACCTTACTGTTATTATTGATGGTAAAAATAATAAAGCAGTTATTTTTAAAGAAGGTATTTCCTTGGAAAACAGTACTTCAAATAAAGAAGAATCATTTGAAGAATTACCTCCAGAAGGGTTTATGTAAAATGTATATATTATAAAAAAACACCTTAAATAAATGAATTAATATTCAGATTCTTAGAAAAAGGATAAAATATTGTTAATTGTCAAAAAACATGCTGACTATTTTATTTTAAAATCAATTTTAAAATGTATTTTTGAAGTACAAGTTATTCAATAAAAAATTACTAATTATACCATTATGAATGTAAAAGAAATTTTAACAAATTTGGAAACAAAACACCCTGGTGAAAAAGAATATTTACAGGCTGTTAAAGAGGTTTTAGAGTCTATTGAGACAATTTATAATGAAAATCCACAATACGAAGCGGCTAAAATTATTGAGCGTTTAGTAGAACCAGATAGAATTTTAACCTTTAGAATTTCTTGGATTGATGATGCAGGACAGGTTCAAGTAAATATTGGTCATAGAGTGCAATTTAACAATGCCATAGGTCCTTATAAAGGAGGTATTCGTTTACACCCAAGTGTAAATTTAAGTATCTTAAAGTTTTTAGGATTTGAGCAAATCTTTAAAAACGCCTTAACAACACTACCAATGGGAGGTGGAAAAGGTGGTTCTGATTTTAATCCTAAAGGAAAATCGGATACCGAAATTATGCGTTTTTGCCAAGCATTTATGTTAGAATTGTGGAGAATGATTGGCCCAAGTACAGATGTACCAGCTGGAGATATTGGAACTGGTGGTAGAGAAATTGGGTTTATGTATGGGATGTATAAAAAATTACAACAAGAACATACAGGCGTTTTTACAGGAAAAGGTTTAAATTGGGGAGGAAGCTTAATAAGACCAGAAGCAACAGGTTTTGGTGGCGTTTACTTTACAAAAGAAATATTAGAAACTAAAAATGATGATTTTAAAGGTAAAATAGTAGCACTTTCTGGTTTTGGAAACGTAACGTGGGGTGTGGCTTTAAAAATTACAGAATTAGGTGGAAAAGTAGTTACAATTTCTGGTCCTGATGGATATATTTATGATGAAAAAGGGTTAGATGATGATAAAATTAGTTACTTATTACAGTTAAGAGCATCTAATAACGACATTGTTTCGCCGTATGTAGATGAATTTCCTGAAGCAAAATTTTATCCTAATGAAAAACCATGGAGTGTAAAATGTGATATTGCAATGCCTTGTGCTACTCAAAATGAATTAAACGGAGAAGATGCCATAAAATTAGTTGCAAATGGCGTACAATATATTGCAGAAGTTTCTAATATGGGTTGTACCCCAGAGGCTGTTCATGCATTTCATGATGCTAAAATTTTATACGCACCTGGTAAAGCAGTAAATGCTGGTGGAGTTGGAGTTTCTGGTTTAGAAATGTCGCAAAATGCAATGAAACTAAACTGGACGAAAGAAGAAGTAGATGAAAAATTACATCAAATAATGCATTCAATTCATACAGCTTGTTTAGTATACGGAACAGAAGAAGATGGCTATGTAAATTATGTAAAGGGGGCAAATATTGCTGGTTTTATTAAAGTTGCAGATTCTATGTTAGACTTAGGAGTTATATAAAAAAAATAAATTAAAGACTAAAACGCATCAATCCTTTTGATGCGTTTTTTTTTGATCTTTATATAAATATCTGGTAATCTCATTTATTTTATGAGTTATAACTGTATTTAAATAAATAAGTGCATGTTTTATAGACCTACTAAAAATCTTATATAGATGTTAGTTACCGTGATTAAAATAAAAATAGAACAGTAGTAAAATATAGTGATAATAAGAGCAGTTCTAAATAATAAAATTTAGTTTTTGCAAAGACTTATAGGTCTAATTTTAACGGATATGAATACATAATTTTGATTATTTTAAGATTACTAATATTGAAAATAACTTATATTTGTTTTCGTTAAATGTTTATAAAATTCAAAAAAAAATGCTTACAAAAATAGAGACCCAAATAGAAGATTTTATGCAGTTGGTTGAAAAAAGAAACAGCCATGAACCTGAGTTTTTACAAGCAGTTAAAGAAGTTGCCGAAACTTTAATTCCTTTTATTATTGAAAATAAAAAGTATTACGGCAAAAATATTTTATTAAGAATGGTAGAACCTGAAAGATTAATTTCTTTTAGAGTTACATGGATAGATGATAAAGGAGAAATAAGAGTTAATAGAGGCTATAGAGTACAAATGAATTCTGCAATTGGCCCCTACAAAGGTGGTTTAAGATTTCATCCATCTGTAAATGCTAGTATTTTAAAGTTTTTGGCTTTTGAGCAAGTATTTAAAAACTCTTTAACAACATTACCAATGGGTGGTGGTAAAGGAGGTGCAGATTTTGATCCGAAAGGAAAATCTGATCGTGAGATTATGAGTTTTTGCCAAAACTTTATGAGTGAATTGCAAAAACATATTGGACCAAATACAGATGTGCCTGCCGGAGATATTGGCGTTGGAGGAAGAGAAATTGGCTATTTGTTTGGAATGTATAAAAAATTGAGAACAGAATTTACAGGTGTTTTAACAGGAAAAGGAATAGAATATGGTGGCTCATTAATAAGACCAGAAGCTACAGGTTACGGTACTGTATATTTTGCAGCATCTATGCTAAAACGTAAAAACGAATCTTTTAAAGGAAAAAATGTAGTGATTTCTGGATCTGGAAATGTTGCACAATATGCAGCTGAAAAAGCTATTGAATTTGGAGCAAAAGTATTAACGCTTTCAGATTCTGGAGGATATATTTACGATGAAGATGGTATTGATGCAGAAAAATTAAACCACATTATGTATCTTAAAAATGAAAAACGTGGCAGAATTAGCGAATATTTAGAAGAATACCCAAAAGCAAAATATTTTAAAGGAGAAAGACCTTGGTCTGTAAAATGTGATATTGCATTGCCATGTGCTACTCAAAACGAGTTAAATGGTGAGGAAGCAAAAACATTAATTAACAACGGTTGTATCTGTGTAACTGAAGGTGCAAATATGCCTTCTACACCAGAGGCTGTTCATGAATATCAAAAAGCAAAAATATTATTTGCTCCAGGTAAAGCATCTAATGCTGGTGGTGTTGCAACTTCTGGTTTAGAAATGAGTCAGAATTCATTAAGGTTAAACTGGTCTAGTGAAAAAGTAGATGAAAAGTTAAAAGAAATTATGCAAAAAATACATGATTCTTGTGTAGAATATGGTGAAAATGAAGATGGATCTATAGATTATATCAAAGGAGCAAATATTGCAGGTTTTGTAAAGATTGCAAATGCAATGTTAGCGCAAGGTGTAGTATAGTAAAAAATTCTTATAAGTTATTATATAAATGAAACGCGTCAATTTTTTGGCGCGTTTTTTTGTTTATTTGCCTATATAAAAAATAATTCATGAGCTTTCTAATTTTTATTTTCTTAGGTTTTACTGTTGCTGTTGTAGGTAGTATAACACCCAGTTTTTTAAATTTAACAGTCGTTAAATTCAGTTTAAGAAATGGCAAAAAAGCAGCATTTTATCTTATTGGTGGTTACGCTACCGTTTTATTTTTTCAAGCCAATATAGGTGCCTATTTATCGAGTATATTAATGGAAAACTCAGAGTACATAACCTTATTACAAAAGGTAGGTACAGGTATTCTCTTGTTATTATCTATTAATTTTTTTAGACTGTATTTTACATCAAAAGAAAAGAACGTAAAAGAAGAAATACCTAAATCTAAAGCTTACTTACATGGTATTGGTATGTCTCTTTTAAACACTATTGCAATTCCATTTTATTTTACAACTATTTCTGTTTTAATAGGATTAGAATATTTTGAATATTCTTACGTAAATGGATTTTATTTTTCAATTGGTTCTACAATTGGTTCTTTTACATTATATTCATTGTATGCAATTGTTGCCAAAAAAATTGAACATAAACTAACTTTTATTGCTTCTAAAATGGATTTAATTTTAGGGTGTTTAACAGGTGTCGTTGCTGTAGGAAACTTCGTTTTTCTACTCTATAAATAATTTATTTTGAATATCTTTTTACTTTTTTTCTTCGGATTTATTTTCTCTTTTGTAGGCTCTATAACACCAAGTATGTTAAATATGACGGCGTTAAAAATTAGCTTAGAAAAAGGAAAACAAGCTGCAAACAAATACGCATTCGGAGTTTCTTTAATTATCATTCCTCAGGTTATAATTGCCGTTATTTTAACCAAATACATTGCACAAAACCCAACCATCTTAGAAACCTTAGAAAAAGCAGGAATTGTTGTTTTTATAGCTTTATCTTATTACTTTTATAGAGAATCTAAAAAAGGAAAAATAAAGATTGATGCAGTAAAAACTAAAAATAGAAACCCATTGCTAACAGGTATTGCACTATCTATTTTAAACATGTTTGGCATTCCTTTTTTTAGTGGAACAATTATTACGTTAGATGTTTTTAAGCTCTTTAGTTTTGATGCTGTTTCTGTATTTTTTTTCACCTTAGGATCTGTGTTAGGAACATTCTATATTCTATTTTTATATGGGAAATTTGCGAAAATAATTCAACAGAAAACAGGGAAACTCACAAAAGACATCAATTTAATTTTGTCTATTCTAACAGGTTTGGTCGCTGTTTTTTCTCTTATAAAACAGTTGTTTTAATTATAATAGTAATTTTTAAACATTACTTTCGACTTAATTATTACTAAATAAAGTAACATGATTTCTCTTTTTTTCTTTGGTTTTGTTTTTTCCTTTTTAGGATATACGCTACCAAGTGTCTTAAATATGACTGCCTTAAAAATTAGTTTAGAAGCTAATAAAAGAGAGTTTACCAAGTTTATATTAGGTGTTTCTATGGTTGTTTTTATGCAAGTATATTTTTCTATTTATATTATAGAATACGTTTCTAAAAACCCAACATTTTTAGAAATATTAGAAAAAACAGGCGTTGTAGTTCTTGTTTTTTTATCTGTTTACTTTTTTAAACAAAACAATAAAGAAAAGAAACAACTAGAAATTAAACACAAGAATACTTTTTTTACAGGCGTTATCTTATCATTATTAAATATGTTTGCAATTCCTTTTTTCTGCGGGTCAACAGCTTTTTTAATTACATTTAATAGCTTTAGTTTTGATCTGGTTTCAATACTACTTTTTGTGTTTGGTTCTGTACTTGGTACGTATCTTATATTGTATTTATACGGACGTTTCGCAAAATTGATTCAACAAAAAACTGGAAATTTAACCAACAATATAAATTTACTACTTAGTTTTATTACAGGTGGTTTTGCATTGGTAACATTTCTTAAATTTGTAATATAATTGACATAAGATGAATAGAATTAAAAATATAGTTGTTCAAGGAAAACACAGCAAACCCATTGTAACAGATGTTTTTTACAAAGAAGATCATCAACCAAAAAAAATAGTTATTTTTTGTCACGGTTACAAAGGTTTTAAAGATTGGGGCGCTTGGAATTTAATGGCAGAAGCTTTTGCTGATGCAGGTTTTTTCCTTATAAAATTCAACTTTTCTCATAATGGAGGTACCGCTGAAAACCCAATTGATTTTCCAGATTTAGAAGCTTTTGGAAATAATAATTACACCAAAGAACTAGACGATTTAGAAAGTGTTATCGATTGGATTTCATCCGAAGAAAAATTTAAAAATGAAGTAGCTGTTAATGATATTTCAATAATAGGACATAGTAGAGGTGGCGGAATTGTATTGCTAAAAGCAAATGAAGATGCAAGAGTAAAAAAAGTAATTTCCTTAGCTGCAGTGTGCGATTTTGGTTCTAGAAGCTCAACAATTGGCGATTTAGAAAACTGGAAGAAAACAGGTGTTAAATACGTTTTAAATGGAAGAACAAAACAAAATATGCCACATTTCTATCAGTTTTATTTAGATTTTAAAGAAAACGAAGAACGATTAAATATTCAAAAGGCGGTAGCAAATTTAAAAATTCCACAATTAGTAATTCACGGAGATAAAGATACTTCTGTCCCTATTGATGAAGGTAAAAATATACATTCTTGGAATGCTGAAAGTCAATTTGAAATCATTAAAAATGCAGATCATGTTTTTAATGTTTCTCATCCTTGGAAAAAGGAAAACATGTCTAAAGAATTAGAGGAGGTAACTGAGCTTTGTATCTATTTTTTAAAGAATTAGCCATTTCTCAATCGCTTGAAAAAAGCTCATTTCGGAATGACAAATAGCGTAAAACACTGAATACTGCTACTGTAAACTGAATACTAAAACCACTAACTATTTCTCACTTTCCAATTCTAAAACCTTCTGAATCATTTTATCATCCTGATGCATAATTCTGTAAAAACCAACATCACCAAAAAGCGTATTTGCAATAGCTGCTTTTAAATATTTTTTTAAATTTTGACTAGTATTAAAAGAAGGTTTAGGTCTATCTTTAATCTCAGATAAGTAGCTGTTAAAAACAGTTTCATCAGTATCAAAATCTGTAATATAATTAGCTATTGTCCATTTTTGTAGCTTTTTTCTATTGTTATCAACATAATCAAAAGCAAAATCATTAATAGTGTTAAAGTAGAAACCATTCATATAAGAAGTGGTGTCTATTGGCACAAAAACATCCGGAATAATACCTCCGCCACCATAAACAACCTTTCCTTTTGGGGTTGTATATTTTAAAGAATCTACTACCTTTATACTGTCTTTACTTAACAGCTCTCCACTAGAAATTCTCTTTTGGTAATCGGTATAATAGTTCTTGTTTCCTTCGTGGTCATAAGGTTTTTGAATAGATCTCCCCGTTGGCGTATAATAACGAGCCGTTGTTAAACGCACTGCAGAACCATCGCCTAAATCCATTTCTATTTGTACCAAACCTTTTCCAAAAGAACGACGACCAATAATGGTTCCTTTGTCATTATCTTGTAAAGCACCAGCTAAAATTTCTGATGCAGAAGCAGAGTTTTCATCAATTAAAACATACAAACCACCTTTTTCAAAATCACCTTTAGCGGTTGCAAAAGATTCATCAATTTCGTTTTTATTGTTTTTAGTAAAAACAATTAGTTTATCATCTTCTAAAAATTCATCAATAATACTATTTGCAATGTCTATAAAACCGCCACCATTGCCTCTAATATCAAGAATTAAATCGGTCATTCCCTCATTAATTAAGGTGTTTAACGCAGGTTTAAATTCACTGTAGGTATTTCTTGCAAAACGATCTAGTTTAATATAACCAACAGAATCGTTAATCATATACGCTAAATCAACACTTTTAATATTTACATTTCCACGAGTCACAGAAACGGTAAAGGTAGAATCGATACTTTTTCTATAAATTTTTAGAGCAACTTTAGTGTCTGGTTTCCCTTTTAAATAACCAGGTACTTTATCTGTGTACATTTTTTTACCATACAAAGTATCTGCATTTGCCATTAAAATTCGGTCTCCTGCCTTAATTCCTGCTTTTATACTTGGGCCACCTTTTATAGGTTGAATAACGGTAATTGAATCTTCAATCATTCTAAACTGAACGCCAATTCCCACAAAATTACCTTGCATATTTTCTGTAACAGCTTGCAGTTTTTCTTTAGGAATATACACAGAATGCGGATCTAGTTTACCCAACATTTGCGTAATAGCTCCGTCTAAAAGACTTTCTGTATTTACAGTATCTACGTAGTCTTTTTCAATAAAATTAATAAGTTTTCTTATTTTTAGTTCTTGAGACGAATTTTTATTTAAAGACAACATATTGCTACCACTTCCGTTAAGCGAAAATCCAATTAGTAAACCAATAATAACTGCTAAAGATAAATATATAGGGAGGTTGTTTCTATTCTTCATAAGGTAAATGCATAATTTCTACGCCTGCTTTTTCTAGAAAATTGATACCAGAAGTATCCTTGTATGATTCTGCATACACAACACGTTTTATTCCTGCTTGGTGAATTAATTTGCTGCACTGAGTACACGGAGATAAGGTAATATATAAGGTTGCACCCTCTGCAGATTGGGTAGAAGACGCCACTTTTAAGATCGCGTTTGCCTCTGCGTGTAAAACTTCCCACTTTGTAACTCCATTACAATCTTCGCAAGAATTATCAAAACCAGTTGGTGTTCCGTTAAAGCCATCAGAAATAATCATTCTGCCTTTTACAATTAACGCACCTACTTGTTTACGTTTGCAATGAGAGAGTTTCCCCCATTCGCGAGCCATTTTTAAATAAGCCCTATCGTATTTTAATTGTTTCTTTTCAGTCATACAGAACGAAAGTAAAAAGATTTAAATAAATATGACGTTAATAATTAGACAAAATTTATTTTCAGCTGTCAAGAATAACTTTTTGGGCGTTCCCTTACAGGTCGGGCTTTCCGCTACAATCTTTTTATTCATCCTTCATAAAAAGGATTTTCACTGCAATCCCTAACGCATCTAGTTTGTAAACAGTAGTTTAATGCTTCAAAATTATAGCTTTACCAAAACACTCTATCCAACATCATTTGTATGGCAAAACCAATAACAATAGATGAGCAAACTAAAATCCAATCTCTTCTGGTAACTCTAATAAAATTCTGAAGTAATGCACCAATAATTAAAATACCTAAAACAATAATAATCTGAGCCGCTTCTATACCTAAAGCAAATTCTAAAAGTGGTAACAATTTACTTTCTTCTTTGCCAACCATCATTTTAAAGTAATTAGAAAAACCCAATCCATGAATAAAACCAAAAAGAACAGCAAACAATAAGTTGATGCTTTGTTTACCAGAAGATGCCTTTTTAGCTGTAAGCACATTTACCAGTCCGGTTATAAAAATAGTTACCGGAATCGCAAACTCAATAAGATCCATTTTTACTTTTAGAATTCCGTAAGCAGATAAAGCCAATGTAATAGAATGTCCGATAGTAAATAAAGTAACCAACCATAAAACTTTTTTCCATTGGTGAAAGCTAAAAACTACAGCCAAAACAATTAAAAATAAAATATGATCGTACGCAGCTAAGTCTAACACATGGTTTAAACCCATTTTAAAATACAGTAAAAAATCGTCCATTTAATAAAAATCGTTAGGTGATTGTCAAAGATATTAAAAACTGTAATCGTATTAAAGCTTAAATACACTATTAACAATTCTAATTGCTAAATTTTAAATAATATTAAATTTATAAGTATTCATTTCTTTAAATCAATAATAATTTGATTAATACGTAAATATTACAACTAAAAATACGTATAAATACGTAATAATACTTAGTTTTGTGATTCAAATACGTAATTATGAAAACAGTTATAGTTGTCGGAAACGGAATGGTTGGTTATAAATTTTGTGAAAAATTTGCAGCAACTCCAGAAAGTAAAAATTTTAAAGTTATTGTTTTTGGTGAAGAGCCAAGACCTGCTTATGACCGAGTTCATTTAAGTGAGTTTTTCGAAAACCAAGATGCAAAAGCTTTAGAAATGGCACCTGCAGAATGGTACAAAGAAAACGGAATAGATTTAGTGGTAGATGAAAGAGTTTCTGACATACAAAGAGAAACCAAAACAATTATTACTGCAAAAAACAGAGTGCTTAATTACGATTACTTAGTTTTAGCTACAGGTTCTTCTGCTTTTGTTCCGCCAATTAAAGGCGTAGAAAAAGAAGGTGTTTTTGTATACAGAACCATCGAAGATTTAGAAGGAATGTTGGCGTATGCTGCAAAATTGAAAGAGAAAAACCCAAATGCAAGAGCTGCTGTTTTAGGTGGAGGATTGTTAGGTTTAGAAGCTGGTAAAGCAGTTATGGATATGGGTTTAGAACCTCATATTGTAGAGTTTGCGCCTAAATTAATGCCAAGACAATTAGATGCGAGAAGTAGTAAAGTTTTGCAATTAAAATTAGAATCTATAGGATTAAATATACATTTAAGTAAAGCAACCAATCAGATTTTAGGTGATACATCTATCACAGGAATGGAGTTTGGCGAAGACGATGTTTTAGATGTAGAAATGTTAGTGGTTTCTGCCGGAATTAGACCAAGAGACGAGCTTGGTAAAACTTCTGGTTTAGAAATGGGTGTTCGTGGCGGAATTGTAGTCAACAACAAAATGCAAACTTCCGACGAAAATATTTTTGCAATTGGTGAGGTTGCTTTGTACAATCAAATGATTTATGGTTTAGTTGCTCCTGGTTACGATATGGCGGGTGTTGCGGTGAATCAAATTATTGGAAATACAGAAGAGTTAATGCCTGCAGAAATAGATATGTCTACCAAATTAAAATTAATTGGTGTAGATGTAGCAAGTTTTGGAGAACCTTTTATGCCAGCATCAAAAGGACATTCTGTTATTTTCGAAAACAAAACACAACATTTATATAAAAGAATTAATGTTAGTTTAGATGGTAAATCTTTATTAGGAGGAATCTTAGTAGGTGATGCATCCGACTATAATATGTTACATCAAGTATTTTTAAACGGAATGGCAATTCCAGAAGATGCAGCACAATTAATATTACCAGCAACAGAAGGCGGAGCTTTTGGTAGCGCATTAGATTTGCCAGACACAGCGCAAATTTGTTCTTGTGAAAATGTAACGAAAGGTCAGATTTGTGGCGCCATAAAAGATGGTTCTTGTGAGGATTTAGCCGGAGTTATTTCATCTACAAAAGCAAGTACAAGTTGTGGTGGTTGTAAACCAATGGTTACCGATTTGGTAAACGAAACTTTAAAATCGTTAGGAAAAACGGTTAAAAATGTAATCTGTGAACATTTTGAATATAGCCGACAAGAGTTATACGGAATTATAAAAGCCAAAAAACTGACTTCTTTTAATGAGGTCTTAGATGCTTGTGGAACCGGACATGGTTGTGAAACGTGTAAGCCTTTGGTTTCTTCAATTTTTGCAAGTTTATATAATGACACGCCAAATAAAGAAGACGTTACCCAAGATACTAACGATAAATTTTTAGCAAACATACAGCGTAACGGAACGTATTCTGTAGTGCCAAGAATTGCGGGTGGAGAAATTACACCAGAAGGTTTAATTGTTTTAGGTACAATTGGTGCTAAATATAATTTATATACCAAAATTACTGGTGGAGCGCGTATCGATTTCTTTGGTGCAGAATTAAACGATTTACCGGCCATTTGGAAAGAGTTAATTGCTGCTGGTTTTGAAAGCGGACATGCATACGGAAAATCTTTAAGAACGGTAAAAAGTTGTGTAGGTTCTACATGGTGTCGTTACGGTTTAGATGAAAGTATCACGTTTGCCATCGAACTAGAAAACAGATATAAAGGATTGCGTTCTCCTCATAAAATTAAAGGTGGCGTTTCTGGTTGTATTCGTGAATGTGCAGAAGCGAGAGGTAAAGATTTTGGAATTATAGCTGTAGAAGGTGGTTGGAATCTTTATGTTGGTGGAAATGGTGGAGCAACACCAAGACACGCACAGTTATTAGCAGAAAAAATAGACAACGAAACAGTTATAAAATATTTAGACAGATACTTAATTTATTACATACAAACGGCTGCTCCGTTAATGAGAACTGCTGCTTGGTTAGATAAATTAGAAGGCGGAATAGAGCAATTGAAAAAAGTGGTTGTAGAAGACAGTTTAAATATTGTTGAAGATCTAGAAAAAGAAATGCAATTCTTAGTAGATGCTTACGAATGTGAGTGGAAACAAGCAATTGAAAACGAAGAAACAGAAAAACGTTTTCAGCATTTTGTAAATTCAGAAGATAGAGATGATAACTTGGTATTTGTGCCTTTACGTGATCAGAAAATGCCAGAACTTTGGAAAAATTAATTTTTCAGCTATAAATGATAACGTACAGTTTTGTCATTTCGACGTAAGGAGAAATCACATAAAGTTGCTCAACATTATGTGTTCACCGTAATGCGACTTCTCTTAAAATCAAATTGACAGAACGTTTTAAAATAACATTTTAAATCTCAATTATTTTCAATAAGACCACTTAGTTGAACAGAAATAACAAATATAATTATGGACACATTACTTTTAAAATACAAAACAGTAAAAGAAGCAGATGTAAAAGTTTGGTTTAAAGCAGCATCGGTTAGTGCATTTCCCAAAGATGGTGGCGCCTGTGTAAAATATAAAGATTTACAAATTGCAGTTTTCAATTTTTCGAGATTAGGTAAATGGTACGCTTGTCAGAATTTATCACCAGAAAAGCAAGAAAACGTATTGTCTAGAGGTATGTTAGGCGATCATAAAGGGATTCCTAAAATTGCGTGTCCGTTGCATAAAAAAACGTTTTCATTAGAAACGGGTGAAAATTTAAATGCAGATTTAGCACCTATTGCTGTGTATCCTATTAAGATTGAAGCAGAAAATGTGTATATTGGCTTCTCAGAATAGAAAAATGAAAATGGTTTTTTCTATTTAGATTCCTGTTTTCACAGGAATGACAATTTTAACGGATACTACCAAGAAAATTGGTAGCACGTTTTTAAATAAATACAAAAGATGAAGCCAACAATATTTGAAACTGCCATTGCATTAATAGATAAAAAAAATGCAGAAGACCCAAACACCTATCAAGTTTCTGGATTAGAGTATCCTAAAGAGTTATTGTACTCGCAAAGGATGACGAGAAAGTTGCTTCAGTTTGACTCTAATGCATCAAAAGCACTTCAAATTTCTGTAAGAGGGCATCATATTTGTCGTTGGAAAATTGGTAGAAAAGAATATCCAATGGATAGAGTTGGATATTTAAAATGGCGTGAAGAATTAAAAAAGATGCATGCAAGTACTACCGGAGAAATTCTAGAACAAGTTGGTTTTGATGAACAATTTGTAGACAGAGTAGAAAAAATTATCTTAAAAAAACTCATAAAGAAAAACGAAGAATCTCAAACTTTAGAAGACGTTATTTGTCTGGTTTTTCTAGATTATTATTTTGATGAATTTGCAGCAAAACATACCGATGAAAAAATTATCGATATTTTAAAGAAAACATGGGTAAAAATGTCTGACAATGGACATGCAGCTGCCTTAAAAATTCCATTTTCAGAAAAAAGTTTGGCCTTGGTAAAACAAGCTATTTCATAAACAAAATGTAATTTATTATGACTAAAAACGGCAATTCATTAGACCAAAGAACGTTTAATAAATTAAGCCGTTTATATATTGTGGCATTAAGTACTATTGCACTTTCTGTAATTATTAGTCAGGTTTTAGTTCGCAATCATTTAGAAACTCAAAAAAGTGATTCTACCGTAATTAATGTTGCTGGTAGACAAAGAATGCTGAGTCAGAAATTAACCAAAGAAATAGTTTCTCTTTTGGTTTCTTCGGATGAAAAAAATAGAATTCTCCTTAAAAATAAAATAACAGCCACACTTTATTTGTGGGAATTATCTCATACGTCACTTCAAAAAGGAAATGACAGTTTAGGGCTTCCTAAGCAGAATAGTGATAAAATTAAAAGCAAGTTTATAGCAATTAACCCTGTTTTTGAGACTATTCAAAAAGCATCAAAGGCAATTATAGAAAAGTTAGATAATGCTACTATTTCTGTAGAAGAATTAACTTCGGATATTAAAAAAGTAACTAATAATGAAGGTTCTTTTTTGTTGATAATGGATGAAATTGTAAATCAGTACGATTTAGAAGCCGATGAAAAAGTAGTTTGGTTAAGAAAATTAGAACTTTCTTTAATGGGTTTAACATTATTGATTCTTTTAGGAGAATTAGTATTTATTTTTTGGCCGGCAGCAAAATCGGTAAAAGCAACATTATCAGATTTATTATTTGCAGAAAAGAAGGCTAAAAAAATGGCTTTTGATGCAGATGAGTTAAGTCTTTCTAAAGAAAAATCAATAAAAGAATTACGCGCTTTAAGTCATGCTATGGATGAAACTTTGTTGTTTGCAAGAGTCTCTCCAAGTGGAAATTTAATTCATATGGGAAATAAGTTTTCTCGTTTGTTTAAGTTATCAAAATTTAAAAAAGAAGTATTGTTTTGGACTGTTTTATCGAGCAATGAAAACGAGCAATTACTAATTGAAGACTTAATTAATAGTCATAAAAAAACGGGTTGGCAAGGTGAAGTAAAAGCAACCATAAAAGGCGATATAGCAATTTGGTTAGAAATGTCGATAGTGCCTTATAGACCTACAGAAGAAAGATCTGAATTGTTAATTATTGCATCAGAAATTACAGATAGAAAAGTAGCTCAAATAGAAATAGAAAGACTTACAGAAGAAAGTTTTGAAGAGAAAATTAGTCAGCAAAAGATAATTTCAAGTAAGATTATTGAAAATCAAGAAAAAGAACAAAACAGAATTGCTAAAGACGTGCATGACGGAATTGGGCAAATGCTAACTGGATTAAAGTACAATCTAGAAAGCATCAATATGAATGATATTGAGAAAACGACTTTAAAAATTGAACACCTAAAAGAATTAACTACCAATATTATAAAAGGCGTTAGAACCGCTACGTTTAACTTAACGCCGCCAGAATTATCAGATCACGGAATTGTGCCTGCAATTACCAAGTTAACCCATGAGTTAGGTAGATTAACGGGAAAGGAAATCATCTTTTTTAATAAAACAGGTTTTAACGAACGGCTAGATTCTTTAGTAGAAATTAATATTTACAGAATTGTACAAGAAGCAATTAATAATGCTATTAAATACGCGGATTCTTCACATATTTTAGTGTCTCTTTCTCACAGCCAAAATATTTTAAGTATAAATATTGATGATGACGGACAAGGTTTTGAACCCTCTAAAGTAAAGAAAGTTAAAAATGGAGATGGTGGTATGGGCATGACTTTTATGAAAGAGCGTATTAAATATATTAATGGTCGTTTGTTCCTAAATTCTGAATTAGGTGAAGGAACTAGAGTTACATTGAATATTCCTATTTAATAGTCCATCTTAATCTTCCAAAAGGGAAGAAACACAATACCCACACCACTTTGCGCCTTAGCGAGAGAAACCCCACAACAGTGATAACCCCAAACATAGCAACCTTATGTGGTCGAAAAGACAAAACGAGAAATGAACTATTGATAATTCTTTAACGACAATATCCACACCACTTTGCGTCTTAGCGCCTTAGCGAGAGAAACTCCATAACAGTGATAACCCCAAACATAGCAATCTTATGTGATTTCTCCTACCGTCGAAAAGACAAAACGAGGAGCAAACAATTTAGATGAAACACAATAACCACATCACTTTGCGTCTTTGCGCCTTAGCGAGAGAAACTCCACCCTATAAAATACGTAGTTTTACTTAAAAACCTTATTTTTGTACGTATAAAATAGTTACAATTATGATAAATGTAGTTTTAGCAGACGACCATGTTTTGGTACGAGACGGAATAAAAGCACTTTTAGAAGATCAAACAGGAATTACTGTGATTGATGAAGCTTCTAACGGAAAAGAAGCGCTAGAAGTTATTGCTAAAAACAAACCGCACGTTCTTATTGTAGATATTCGTATGCCGGAAATGAACGGAATTGAAGTAGTTGCAGAAATTACTAAAAACAAGATTGATGTAAAAACTCTTGTACTTTCTATGCACGATTCTGAAGAATACGTAGTAAAATCGATTCAAGCAGGAGCAGATGGTTATTTATTAAAAGGAGCAAGTAAAGAAGAATTTTTAAAAGCGGTCAATAATGTAGCTGCTGGAGATAAGTATTTTACCGGTGATGTTTCTACCATTATCATGAACAACTTTGTAAACGGAAATACAGCCAGAAAAGAAGAACCTAAAACAGTTATAAAAGAACTTCCTTTTAAATTGACAAAGAGAGAAAGACAAATACTGACTTTAGTTTTAGAGTTAAAGAATAATAAAGATATTGCTGATGAACTAGCAATTAGTAAACGTACTGCAGAAGTACATCGTTTTAACTTAATGAAGAAACTAGAAGCTAAAAACCTACAAGAATTAACCAATAAAGCGAAAGAATATCAGTTAATATAGAATAAACCGCAAAGCTCAGCTCGCAAAGAAAAGAATCTCTGTGCATCTCTGAGTTTCTTAGCGCATCTCTGTGTAACAACTAATACTTACTTTTTCGTTTGATTTTTTTTTAATTTATCAATTACAAATACACTGTATATCATAATTAGTAAGCCAAGAATCATAGCGCTATATTGTAAATTTCTATAATCAGCTAAAAATGTCATTCCGATTGTTGAAAGTGCCATTCCAAGTACAAATAGGTTTATTCCTTTATTATTTTTCATTTTTGTTCTGTTTATTTTCAATTGATTAGTAGTATAATTGAACTATTTGTTACAATTTATCTCTTGATTTTTAATTGAATAGCATCATTTTATATAATACACCTTTTTCATACCAATTATTTTTAAACCCCAATTTTATCAAATTCATAAATTCGATACTACGTAATTATTAATCTAGTAAATTTTAAATAATACGTATTTTTTAGATAGTTAATTAAGTATTTATACTTAGTTTTGTGTATCTAAAAATATGTATTATGATAAATCTAGCTCAAGAAAAGTCAACAAAATTAAGTCTATTCGATTTTAAGAATGTAGCAACTCGTACATTCTGGATTACCTCAATATCATTCTTTTTATGCTTTTTTGCATGGTTTGGTATTGTACCATTTATGCCAGATGTTGTAAAAGATTTAGGTTTAACACCAGATCAAAAATGGAACTCAATTATTTTAGCCGTTTCTGGTACTGTTTTTGCCCGTTTACTAATTGGTAAATTATGTGACAAGTACGGACCAAGAATATGTTATACTTGGTTGTTAATGTTAGGTGCAATTCCTGTAATTTTATGTGGATTGGTACAAACACCCACTCAATTTTTAGTTTGTAGACTATTTATTGGTTTTATTGGAGCATCCTTTGTAATAACACAAGTACACACTTCTTTAATGTTTGCGCCTAATATTGTAGGTACTGCAAATGCAACTTCTGCAGGTTGGGGAAATTTAGGTGGTGGAGCCAATAGATTAGGAATGCCTTTAATTGCAGCAGCAGTTGTTGCTTTTGGTGTTGCAGATGGTGAGGCTTGGAGATATTCTATGGTAATTGCTGGTATTGTTTGTTTTGCAATGGGAATTGTATATTACTTCTTTACAACAGATACGCCAAAAGGAAATTTTAGCGAGTTAAAAGAAGCTGGAGAAATGGTGGTTACTAAAAAAGACCAAGTTGGTTTTTTAGAAGTATTAAAAGATTATAGGGTTTGGATTCTTTTTGTAGTCTATGCAGCAAGTTTCGGAATTGAATTAACCGTTTATGGAACTATGGATGATTATCTTCAAAATACGTTTCAATTACAAAGAGTAACTGCTGGTAACATTGTTTTATCATTTGCATTGATGAATATTTTTGCAAGAACTTTAGGTGGTTTCTTTGGTGATAAATTCGGTAAATTAAAAGGATTAAGAGGTCGTGTTTTATTCTTATCTTTCATTTTAACATTACAAGGAGTAATGTTGATATTTTTCTCTGGAGCAACCAGTTTAGTTTTAGGAGTTGTATTATTAATTTTATTTAGTTTAAGTGTTCAAATGGCAGAAGGAGCAACGTTTTCTGTAGTGCCATTTATCAATAAGAAAGCAATTGGTTCTGTTTCTGGAATTGTTGGAGCAGGAGGTAATGTAGGTGCTTTTTTAGCAGCAATGTTGTTAAAATCTAAATCTGCATTGGCAGAAAAATCAGCAATTTTATCTAGTGAAGGTTTAAGTGCAGAGGTTGTTAAGGCAGCACAGTCTGCGGCATCTTCAAGCGCGGTGTCTAGCGGATATTTACTAATTGGTTTTGTCGTTGTAGTTACAGGTATTGTGGCATTAACTATTAAATTCTCAACAGAAGAAGAAGAAGAGCAAGCTCCAAGAGGTGTAGAAGAGTTAATACCTATAAAAATAAAAGCTTAAAAGAGAGTTCTTAAGCGTCCAATCTAATCAATAAAAAAATAACAAAATTCATTGTTAATCTTGTGTTTTTTTATTGATTTAAAAATTCGATACCACTTTTTTAGTGTATTCAGAATAATAAAATCAAACTTTGGTTGGTAAAATTTTAATGTCGTATTTAGTATAAAATATTGGTCTAAATGATTAAAAATGAAATTAAAACAACGTGTTCTTACTGTGGAGTAGGTTGTGGAATTATCGTAAAAAAAGACATTAACAACAAGATTTTTGTTGAAGGTGATAAAGACCATCCTGTTAATAAAGGAATGTTATGTTCTAAGGGGATGAATCTGCATTACGTTGCCAATGATACTTCAGACAGAATTTTGTACCCAGAAATGCGATGGTCTCGTTCGCATCCGCGTGAGCGTGTTTCTTGGGATACAGCTTTAGATAGAGCAGCCAGTGTTTTTAAATCCATCATAAAAAAACATGGTCCAGATTCAGTAGCTTTTTACGTTTCCGGACAAAGTTTAACCGAAGAATATTACATAGCAAATAAGCTAACAAAAGGGTTTTTAGGAACCAATAATATAGATACCAACTCACGTTTATGTATGAGTTCTGCGGTGGTTGGTTACAAGAAAACATTCGGAGAAGATAGTGTGCCAATTTCGTACGATGATATAGAATTAGCAGATTGTTTTTTAATAACAGGTGCAAATCCTGCTTGGTGTCATCCAATTTTATTTAGACGAATAGAAAAACACAAAGAAGAAAATCCGAAGGTAAAAGTTATAGTAATTGATCCACGTAAAACAGATTCAGCAAAATTTGCAGATTTACATTTGCAATTAACACCAGGAACCGATGTTGTTTTGCACAATGCCATTGGTAGGTGTTTGTATAAAAGTGGTTTAATTGACGAAGATTTTATCAAAAAACATACGCAAGGTTTTGATGGTTATAAAGAAGTGATTTTTGGAACATCTTTAAAGCAAGCTTCCAAAATTTGTGGAGTTCCGGCAAAAGATATTCAGAAAGCCGCAGAAATGATTGGTCTTGCAAAAGGATTTATCAGCATGTGGGCAATGGGTTTAAACCAAAGTGTAATTGGTACAGACAAAAACACCTCACTTATAAACTTATCTTTAATAACGGGACAAGTTGGTAAACCAGGTTCGGGTCCATTTTCGTTAACAGGGCAACCAAACGCAATGGGTGGACGAGAAGTTGGAGGAATGGCAAACTTATTAGCAGTTCATAAAGATTTAGGAAACGAAGAACACAGAAGAGAAGTTGCTCAGTTTTGGGGAGTAGATAAAATATCTGCAAAACCAGGCTTAACAGCAACAGAATTATTTGATGCTTTAGAAAGCGGAAAAGTAAAAGCTGTTTGGATTGCGAGTACAAATCCGTTGGTGAGTATGCCAAACTCTCATCAGATAGAAAAAGCCATGGCAAAATCTAAATTTGTGGTGGTGCAAGAGATTTCTCACAAAGCAGATACTTTAGCTTTTGCAGATTTGGTTTTACCAGCTGCTGCTTGGTTAGAGAAAGAGGGAACTATGACAAATTCTGAACGTAGAATTTCTTATTTACCAAAAGAAATTGAAGCGCCAGGAGAAGCAAGACCAGATGTAGAAATTTTCTGTGATTTTGCACAAAGAATGGGCTTTAGAGGTTTCGATTTTAACGGAGCAGAAGAAATTTACGACGAATACGCGTCTATGACCAAAGGAACAAATATTGATGTTTCTTTCTTAAATTATGATCGTTTAAAAAACGAAGGTACTTTTCAGTGGCCCGTAAATGAATATAGAAGTAAAGGAACACCGCGTCTTTTTGAAGATAAAAAGTTTTATACACCATCTCAGAAAGCAATTTTTAATACACCATCTACCATAGAAAATACATCCGTAAAAACAAACGATGAATTTCCTTTAATTTTAACCACGGGTCGTATTAGAGATCAATGGCACACGATGACGAAGACGGGGAAGGTAGCAAGATTAAAAACACATTATCCAAAACCAGTTTTAGAAATTAATCCGGTAGATGCTTTTTTAAACAAAATTAAAGAGGGTGATATTACCGAAATAAAAAGTGCAAATGGAGTTGTAAGAGTGCGTGCAAAAATTACAGACGATATTAAAGAAGGTGTTGTTTTCTTGCCAATGCATTGGGGTAAAGTGTTAAAAAGTAATTTAAATAGAGCAAATAATTTAACAAACACACATGTAGATCCGGTTTCTAAAGAACCCGATTTTAAGTTTACATCTGTTTCTGTTTCAAAATATAAAAAACCGAAGGACAAAATTATTATTGCTGGTGCAGGGGCCGCAGCTTTTCGTTTTTTACAAAATTATAGAGATTATAATGAGGTTGATGAAATTCATGTTTTTTCTATGGAAAAGAACCTGTTTTACAACCGTGTTTTATTACCAGAATATATTACAGAAGAACTTTCTTGGGAGCAATTATTGAAAATAAAAAATGCTGAATTAAAGAACTTAAATATAAAAATTCACCCAGAAACAATTATCAATAAAATTGATAAAGAAGCAAAAGTTGTTACAGATTCTAACGGAGAAACGCATTCGTTTGATAAATTAATTTTAGCAACCGGAAGTAGACCTTTTATCCCGAAGGATGTACAAATAGAATTACCTGGTCGTTTTACCATGCGTAATAAAAGTGATGCAGACAGCTTTAAAAATTACCTAAACAATACAGGTTTGCCTCCAGAAGAGCAACATGTTGTAATTGTTGGTGGAGGTTTGTTAGGTTTAGAGTTGGCTGCCGCGATGAAGCATAAGAATGTAAAGATTACAATTATTCAACGTGCATCTCGATTAATGGAACGTCAGTTAGATAAAATTTCTAGTAAATTATTATCTCTAAATGTACAAGAAAGAGGTATTCAAATTTATTTTGATAATGAGGTAAGTACTGTTTTTGATGATGAAGATACAGGCGAATTAACCATCAACCTAAAATCTGGAAAATATATTACGGCAAACGCAATTGTGTATGCGATTGGTACCAGACCAAATATAGAAATTGCTAAAAATAACGGTGTTCTTTGCGGACGAGGTGTAAAAGTGAATCAGCATTTACAATCTTCTCATCCAGATATTTTTGCCATTGGAGAGATTGCAGAGTTTGAAAACAAGTTATTCGGAATTACTTCTGCAGCAGAAGAGCAAGCAGGTATTTTAGCCAACTTTATTGCTGGAGATATCAGTGAAGCTTACAAAGGTTCTGTGTTGATGAATATTTTAAAATTCAGCGATTTAAACTTGTGTAGCATTGGTGAAATTAAAGTGCCAGAAAACGATCCGAGTTACGAGGAAATTATTTTCACAGATATTTCTAAAGGATATTATAAGAAGTGTATTGTAAAAGACGATTTATTAATTGGAGCAGTTTTAGTAGGTGATAAAAACGAATTTGCAGAGTTTAAAACCTTAATAGAAAGTAAGATTGAAATGTCTGACAAACGAGATACTTTATTGAGAGGAGCCTCTAACGATACTCCAATGTTGGGAGAATTAGTTTGTTCTTGTAGCCAAGTAGGATCGGGTAATATAGAAGAAGCAATTGCTGGTGGTTGTACAGATTTTACAGCATTATGTAATAAAACGGGTGCCGGTTTAGGGTGTGGAAGTTGTAAAACGGAAGTAAGAGATATTTTGAATAATGCAAAAGTAACGGTATGAGCAAGCAATTAAATAGATTAATAGTTAGAGGTGGCGTTTTATCTCCAGGAGAACTAAAATATATATGCGAATCTGTAGAAAGTTTAGGTCAGAAAACAATTTCTTTTGGTTCTAGACAAGATATTTTATTACCAAAAAAAATAAATCAAGAAGAGCTTGCTCAATTTGATAAATTAGAATTGGTAGAAGCAGATGATACGGGTACAGAAAACATTGTTTCGTCTTATGTTTGTGCAGATATTTTTCCGAGTACTTCTTGGTTAACAGGTGATCGGTATTTGTATTTATTAGAACAATTTCGCTCAAAATCGAAGTTGAAAATCAATTTAACCGATCCAAAACAACGTTTAGTTCCTTTGTTTACAGGGAATATAAACTTTATAGCTTCAGAACACGAAGATTATTGGTATTTGTATGTGAGGCTTCCAGATTGGAAAAAAACGCAAATGTACCCAGCTTTAATTTATAGTTGGGATTTAGATAAGATTGAAACAGCCATAGAAAACATCCTTCAGGAAGAACCAGAAACCATAGAAATGATTTTTGATTTGGTAAGTGATGCCATTGACACCAATAATAGAACAGTTGATAAACCTTTAGAAGTGCCTTTTTATCCTTTTCCTTATTTTGAAGGAATGAACAAAATTGGTATGGATAAATATTGGTTGGGCTTGTATTGGAGAAACAATAAATATGATATTTCTTTCTTAAAAGAAATGTGCGAATTGTGCTCTGAAAATAAAATTGGTAAAATTTCTATTACACCTTGGAAATCTTTTGTAGTGAAAGGGATTCCGAAAGAATCTAAACTGGTTTGGGAGAAGTTTTTAGGCAAGCGAGGAATCAATGTTCGCCATTCTATGTTAGAGTTAAATTGGCACATTCCGGTAGCCAATAAAGATGCCTTAAATTTAAAGAAATACTTGGTTTCTAACTTCGATCAGAATGATATTAGTACCTATGGTTTAACCTTCGGAATTACAGATTATAGCAAAGCCGCTTATTATTTTACATCCATCGTAGTTGAAAAAAATAAGCAACCAGAAATGATTGGTAATTTTCAGACAAGAGATACGTATAACCTGTTATATGCTAAAAATTTCGATCCAAATACAAGACAATATATTATGCACGTACAAGACGTGGATAAAGTAGAATTACCAGGTTTGTTGATGGAGTTAAGTCAGTTGTATTTTGATCAATTAGGTAGTGAAAAAGAAGTAGAGAAAGAGGCTGAAGCAAAAAAGGAAACAACCGAATTAGAAGTATATCAATGTAAAGATTGTTTAACAATTTATGATGAAGCTTTTGGAGATATTACACAAGATATTGCACCTAAAACTTATTTTAAAGACCTACCAGAAAGTTATGAATGCTCTCTTTGTGAAGCATCAAAAACCAGTTTTCAGAAAATAGTACTCGTTAAATAATATCAATTTATACAACATACAAAAGTTTAAAATAAAGATATTTTTCAACAGGATAATATGAGTTTTATCATAAAAAAGATGTTTTTGTCTTTTTATATTACATGCTCAAATAAAAATTAAATTAGAACTTAAAATAGAATTAAAAATGAAAAAACAATACATAGTTTTAGCGTTATTGTTAGTGAGTTTCCAATTTGTAAACGCACAACTTACTTTAGACGGAGAATTTAGACCACGTACAGAATATAGAAACGGATTTGGAAGTTTAATTCCGGATGCAGCAGATGCAGGGTTTGGAATTTCTACAAGAGTACGGTTAAATACTAGCTACATGACCGATAATTATTGGGTATATGTTAGTTTACAAGACGTAATGGTTTGGGGAGAAAACAGACAGATTTTACCTAATGATCAAAATAACTCATTTGCCATTTTTCAGGCTTGGGCAGAAATTAAATTAGGAGAGAATACATCTACAAGAGTTGGTCGTCAAGTGTTATCTTATGATGATCAAAGAATTTTAGGAGGCTTAGATTGGGCACAACAAGGTAGAAATCATGATGCTGCTTTAATTAAGTATAAAAAGAACAATTTTATGTTAGACTTTGCACTAGCATTTAACCAAGATTATTCAAATCCAACAGGTTTTCAATCCGCAGGAACTGCGTATAATACAACAGGTTATTTCTCATATAAAACAATGCAAATGTTATATATGAAGCAAAAATGGAATAAATTATCTGGTAGTTTATTGTTGTTAAATAACGGTTTTCAAGAATTTGATGCTACTACAAATGAAGCAGATGGAGTTAGTAATTTACAAACTTTAGGAACGCATTTAGAGTATAAAGACGGAAGTTTTGGTTTGTCTGCAAATGCTTTTTTACAGACAGGGAAACGTCAAGGTGCCGTTGATGTAAAAGGTGCTTATTTAGTAGGTTTAGATGCAACATATAAAGTAGCGCCAAAAGTAGGTTTAGGTCTAGGTATTGAGGCAATTAGTGGTAATGATGGAGCTGCAGGGGAAACCGGAGCGTTCTTTCCATTATATGGAACAAACCATAAATTTAATGGTTTTATGGATTATTTTTATGTGGGTAACCACGCAAACTCAATTGGTTTGGTAGATTATCATGTAAGTGCAAACTTTACTATAGATGATTCTTCTAGTTTAATGGTAAAAGCCCTTAATTTTAGAGGAGAGCAAGCCTTAGCAAGTGGAGAAAAATCTTTAGGAACAGAAGTAGATTTAGTTTACAAAAAGAAATTTAAAGGCTATTCTTTAGTACTTGGATATTCGCAAATGTTTGCAAGCGACGGTATGTATGAGTTAAAAGGAGTTACAGAAGCAACTGCAGCTAATAATCAGAATTGGGCTTGGGCAATGTTAGTAATTAAGCCTAAGTTTTTAAGTGGAAAATAAAAAATAGCAAAGTAAATTATTAGTATTATAGTTCCTTTTTAGTGTTAAGAATTATGATTTCTAATATTTTAAATCCCTCTTTTAGAGGGATTTTTCTTTTGTGTAAAGTCAATAGTAGTCTACTAAAAATGGTTTTAACACACAGTTTGTCTTTTCGACCGTAGGGAGAAATCACATAAAGGTTATAAATTGTTGTAGCATCACTGTTATGAGGCTTTTCGTAGACTCGAAGTGACGTTGGGTGTTTATACTCACAGTTTGTCATTCCGAAATGAGCTTTTTTCAAGCGATTGAGGAATCACATAAAGTTTGTAAATATTGCTGTGGTATCACTGTTATGAGACTTCTCCTAAACTCGAAGTGACAAACGGTGGTGGTTTTGTTGTGTGCATATTTGAGTTGGGTGGAATGCATTTAGCATAAAAAAAGCCACTAATTCACGAATTTTTTATGTTTTGAGGTTAAAACAAAAGAATAAGACTATTTTTTTTATGGACAATTCTGCTTGTTTAGTATGTCTTTTTTTTTGTCATTTAGATTAGCGGTCTTACGTCTTTTTAATATATACTAATGATGATATATTATTTGAAAAATATAGAAAAGTCTAGTGCGTTTTCGTCCTAGAATCATGATATTATTAGTAATTTTATCAAAAAAAAATGAAGTATAAAGCTGTTATATTCGATTTAGATGGAACGCTCGTAAACTCAATTAAAGATATTGCAGATGCGATGAATATTGTGCTTAAAAAACGCGAATATCCTACCTATAATTATGAAACATATAAAACTTTTGTGGGCAGTGGTGTTAAAAGTTTAGTGATTAAAGCGTTACCAGATGCAAAACCTAAAACGGAAGAAGTAGAAGAATGTCTTATAGATATGATGCAGGTGTACAGTGAGGTTTGCACAAATAAAACAAAACCTTATGAAGGTATATTAGAGTTATTAGAAGCGTTAAAAACAAAAAATATTAAAGTAAGTGTACTTTCTAATAAAGAAGATACGTTAACTAAAAAAATATCGGCCTTTTTGTTGCCAGATTATTTAAGTCCTGTTTTAGGATTGAAGGTTGAGGTTGATAAAAAACCAAACCCGAAAGTAGCTTTAGAAATCTGCGAGGAGATACAAGTAAAACCAGAGGAAACCATTTTTGTTGGTGATACAGACGTAGATATTTTGGTAGCTAAAAATGCAAATATGCTTCCTGTTGGCGTGTCTTGGGGTTTTAGGGATAAAAAAGGATTGATAGAAGCTGGAGCGACACATATTTTAGAACATCCTTTAGATTTGTTGAAAATTATAGAACTAGATTAGTAACAAAAAAAACGTTTCTTTTTTTAAAGGACTCGTCACAATAAGATCATTTATATTGATTTTTATAATAAAATTCATTTAAATAGATAGAATTTCATCAAAAGTTTTAACTGATTAAGTTAGTATCATTTTTAGCTATTTAATTAAAAAACCTCAACTTTTACAGTTGAGGTTTTTTTTTGTTTCTTTTATACTTTGATATTAAAGTAATCTACTTTTTAATAATGCCATCTTACAAATGCTTCCATAGCTGCGTAATGAGACAAGCCTAATTGGTCATATAATTCTGCGGTTTCTCTATTTCGGTCTTCTGCACGTTGCCAAAATTCTCTACTGTCTGCACCTTGAAAAACAACACCATCTTTCTGAGATTGATGCTTAAAAATTCCTTTTCTTTTCTCTAGAACTTGGTCTGGTCCCATTGGTACGGCCATTTCTATTTCATCAATGCCCCATTCTTGCCATGCACCTCTGTACAACCAAACCCAACAGTCTTTCATAAACTTTTTAGGTTTTAGGGCTCTAACAGCTGCAAAAATTGCATCTAGACACACTTTATGAGTTCCGTGTGGATCTGCTAAATCTCCAGCTGCATAAATTTGATGCGGCTTAATTTTTTCGATTAATTCTTTGGTTATCTCTACATCTCCAACTCCAATTGGGTTCTTTTTTATCGCTCCGGTTTCATAGAAAGGCAATTCCATAAAGTGGATTTGAGTATCTGGTAACCCTATAAAATGACTGGCTGCTCTTGCTTCTCCTTTTCTAATTAATCCTTTAATGTATCTAACCTCTGCAGTATCTATTTCGCTCGCTTTTTTGTTCTTTAAAAAGTCTGCTGCTTTCTTGTAGATTGCATTTGCTTCAGAATTATCAATTCCAAATTTATCATTATAATCACACACAAAACTTGCAAAACGCAATGCTTCATCATCTGCAACTGCAATATTGCCAGAGGTTTGGTATCCAATATGTACTTCATGGCCTTGCTCATGTAATCGTTTAAAAGTACCGCCCATACTAATAACGTCATCATCTGGATGCGGACTAAAAATTAAGACACGTTTTTTAGCGGGTTCAGCTCTTTCTGGTCGTTTACTATCGTCTGCATTTGGTTTTCCACCTGGCCAACCGGTAATAGTATTTTGTAATTTGTTAAATATTTTTATGTTGATGTCATACGCAGGACCCGAATCTGCCAACAAATCGCTCATTCCATTTTCTATGTAATCGGCATCTGTTAACATTAAAATTGGTTTCTTCAAATAAAGCGCTAAACTTAAAACGGCTTTTCTAGTAAGCGTGTCTGTCCAAACTATTTTTTCTACCAACCAAGGCGTATTGATTCTTGTTAATTTAGAAGCTGCTGCTTGGTCTAAAATAAAAGTTGCATTTCTATGTTCTTGCAAATAAGAAGCAGGTACTAAACTTGTAACCTCATCTTCTACAGAGGCTTTTATAATATTAGATTTGCTTTCTCCCCAAGCCATTAAAATGACTCTTTTAGCTTCCATTATTTTTTTAACACCTAAAGTAATTGCTGTTCTTGGTGTGTTTTCTAAACCAGAAAAATCTCCACTAGCTGCAACTCTTGTAATATGGTCTAAAGCAACCAATCTTGTTTTAGAATTTTGAAGAGATCCAGATTCGTTAAACCCAATATGACCATTTCCTCCAATTCCTAAAATTTGCAAATCGATACCACCTAAAGCTTCAATTTTTGCTTCATATTGATCACAATAATCTCTAATAGCTGCTTTTGATAACGTTCCGTCTGGTACATGACAGTTTTCTGGTAAAATATCTATGTGATTAAACAGTTGTTCTTGCATAAAACGCACATAACTGTTTATAGAATCTGGTTCCATTGGGTAGTATTCATCTAAATTAAAAGACACTACGTTTTTAAAACTTAAACCTTCTTCTTTATGTAATCTTACCAATTCTGCATATAGTCCTTTTGGTGAAGAACCTGTTGCTAAACCTAAAATACAAGGTTGTTTTTGAGACTGCTTTACCTTAATAAGGCTCGCAATTTCTTGTGCAATTGATTTTGCTGCTGATGTAGAATCTTCATATACGATAGTTCCAATATTTTCGAATCTTTTTTCGAAACCTGTTGCTTTGTCTATAGTGCTTTTTAACATAATTTGTTATTTGTTTCTTTGAAAAGTTACTTTATTTATTTGCTCCAGTTTTTAATTTTATGTCCCCATATTGCAAAAAATAGTACAATGGCATAACAAGGAATTAGAATCCAATAACTACTGGTAGAAGCTGTTGCTATTGCTTCTGCTTCTTCTAATCCGCTTGTCATTAATTGATGTTTTCCTGCATCTACTAATTTTCCGTATAATGGTAAAATAACAGCTCCTCCTGCAATTGCCATAATTAATAAAGCAGATGCAGTTTTAGTGAATTTACCTAGCCCATTTAATGTTAGAGGCCATATTGCAGGCCAAACTAAGGCGTTTGCAATACCTAAGGATGCAACAAATAGAACAGAGGTAAAACCTGTAGTTGATAGTATACAAAAACTAAAAATAATACCAAGAATGGCACTTATTTTTAGGGCTGTATCTTGTTTTAGGTATTTTGGAATAAGGAATACTCCTAGTGCATACGTTACTACCATTGCAGATAACGTAAACAATGTAAAGAATTTAGCATCTGCAGCTGGTATTCCTAGAGATAAACCATAAGCTATAATAGAATCTCCGGCTATTACTTCTGCACCAACATATACAAACAATGTAAGTACTCCTAACCAAAGATGTGGGAATTGAAAGATACTTGTTTTTGTAGTTTCCTCATTTTTAACGTCATCTTCAACTTCTTCCTCTGTTGCTTCAACTTCTGGTAAGGGAGCTTTTCTTATTAAAATAGCAAAAATGAATAGTACAACTGCCATTACTATATAAGGTGTAATCACACTATCTGCCATGGTTGCTAATAATTGTTCTTTTTCTAAAGCAGAAACGGTTCCTATTTTTTCTTTAACTTCATCAATTCCAGATAATAAAAGAGCTCCAAAAACTAAAGAGCCTAAAGCACCTGCACTTTTGTTTGCAATACCCATTAGCGCCATACGTTTTGCACCACTTTCAATAGGTCCTATAATTGTAATGTATGGATTAGCAGCTGTTTGACATAAAGTCATTCCGGTTCCTTGAATAAAGATTGCTGTTAAAAACAACCAATATGTTTGAGATTCAGCTGCTGGAATAAATACTAATGCTCCAATAGCCATGATTGATAAACCCAAAGACATCCCTTTTTTATACCCTACTTTTCCTATGATATAAGATGATGGTAGTGCCATTACAACAAATGATATATAGGATGCAGAAGCTACCATGTAGGATTGCGCCTCTGTTAACTCATTTAAAGTTTTCATAAACGGAATTAAGGCACCGTTAATCCAAGTTACAAAACCGAAAATAGAAAATAACCCTGCTATTATTGCAATTGGAATTGTATAATTTGTTTTTGATAAAGTTTGTTGATTAGACATATATAAGAGATTTTAATAGGTGATTTAGTTGGTATAATTATTTATAGACTTATTTTTTTAGAAAAACTTTTTATCAATTTAAATTGATTTTTTGCTCTGTCTAAATTATGCTCTTGGTAACTGATTTTGTAATAAACATCATTATTTAAGTAGTCTGTTAAAAAACGCAGTGCCATTATAAAAATCATTGTTTTTGCTGCTAATGGCAAATATTTTAATTCTGTTTCTGTTAATGAGTCTTGGGTTTTTTCTAAAAATCCTTTTTCGTATGCTTTGTAATAGTCTAAATTGAATTCTACTTTAGATAAATCTGTTTCATCTTCTGCGGCTGTGTTACAAATTGTTCTAATAGCATCGCCAAAATCATAATGAATAATACCGGGCATTACGGTGTCTGTATCTATCATACAAACTCCTTTATTGTTTTTTGTAAATAACGAATTAGATATTTTTGTATCGTTATGTGTAACTCTTATAGGAATTTCACCTGCATCTTTTAAGTTTTGAAGAATGTGCATTTCTTCCTTTAAATCTGCCACTATTTGTATGTAATCTGCAGCTTTGGTTAAGCGGCTTTTAGAAGCACTTTGTATAGAAGAAGCATACTGCTTAAAACGAAAAGCCATGTTATGAAAATTAGGAATCACCTCTATTAATTGGCTGCTATCAAAATCTGATGTTAAGTTTAAAAAGTCTCCTAAAAGTTTTCCGCCTTCGTACGCAATTTCTCCATCTTTTACAATTTCGTGGGTCACGCTATCATCAATAAAAATCATCACATTCCAGAAATTTACACCTTCTTTGTGGTAATAAGAATTACGATTCTTTTCTTTTATAAAACTTAAAACAGTCTTATTTAATGCTTCGTTTGATGCGTTTGAATATTTGCTTCTAATATGATTACTTGTTAACACTTTGTTGTTTACCAAACCTGGTACATCTTTAAAAACAACCTCATTGATTCTTTGGAGTATGTAATTCGTATCTCCATCTGTTTTTATTAAAAAAGTATCATTTATATGCCCAGAATTTAATTCTGAATGACTTTTATAATTAAATTGATGATCGAATTCGTTAAAAATAGAGATAATCGTTTCTGCTTTCATATTAGTTCCATAATTTAGTTGGATACACTCCGTTTTCTTTTAGTTTATTAATCTCTAATTGTGCTTTTTCTTTATCGTCACTATAGGTAACTCCAAACCATTTAGAGTCTGATTCTATTACTTTTACAGATGCTTTTTTAGACGCCAACATGGTATTTACAATGGTTGGTAAATAAAACTCTGCTTTTAAGTTTTCTTTATTTTTTTCTAAAAAGTCTAAAAATAAGGTGTCTCCAAACTCAAAACATTTAGGAGTAAAACCCCAAAAATTCATAGAAACAGTGGTGTTTTCATCAATAGGAACCATTTCTCCGTTATTATCTTCACTTTTTAGGATTCCGTCTATTTTTTCAATTCTAACTCTTTCTGTAACATCAGTTAAAAAACCGTCTTTATCAACAGTGCATTCTCCTCTAGAAACATAACCGTTTTCTGAAATTGTATTTTTTAAAGAATAAGCTACCATGCTAAAATTATAACTATTTTTATCTGTATTTCTTAGCTTTTCTGCAATGGCAACAAAAGCTTGTCTGCTATAAAAATCATCTGCGTTTATAATGGCAAAATTTTCTTTTACCACATCTTTTGTCATTAATAAAGCATGCCCTGTTCCCCAAGGTTTTACTCTTTCTGGATTTCTGTACTTTTTAGGTACGTTTTCTAATTCTTGAAAGACATATTCTATAGTTATCTTACCTGCTAATTTTGAATTATAAATAGCTTTAAATTCTTTCTCAAAAGTTTTACGAATAATAAATACCACTTTACCAAAACCAGCGTGAACGGCATCATAAAGAGAAAAATCTATAATAGTATCTCCTTCTTTAGTAAAACTGTCCATTTGTTTTAAGCCGCCGTAACGACTTCCCATTCCTGCTGCTAAAATAACTAGTGTAGGTTTCTTGTTTTCATTCATAATTAGTTGATATTTAGTCAGTATTAATGTTTTTGTTAAGTTTCAATGGTTTCTGATTGAAACAAAAATATATATATTATTTTGTGTTACCAAGAGAATAGTAATAAAATGTGCTCGAACACATTTATTAAGACGAAAAGATATATATTTGCTTTGATGAAGAAATATACTATTAAAAACATAGCAGAATTAGCAGGAGTATCTAAAGGAACGGTAGATAGAGTTATTCATAAAAGAGGTAAAGTATCTGCAATAGCTTTAGAAAAGGTTACTGCTATTTTAAATGAAATAGATTACAAGCCTAATTTACTAGCTAGAAGTTTAAAGAACACCAAAGATTACCACATTTGTGTTGTTTTGCCAGATTATAATAAAGATGCTTTTTGGCTTCCATGTTACCAGGGTATTGTAGAGGCAGTAAATGAATTTGCGTCTTTTGGTATTTTTATAGAGCCCTTCTTTTTTCATCCTAATGATGTGTATTCTTTTGTAGAGGTTAATAATAAAGTATTAGAATTATCTCCGGATGCTGTTTTATTAGCTCCTTTATTCTATAAGGAAACGGTAGCTATTATTAATAAATATGCACTTAAAAAGATTATTGTTAGTAAGTTTAATAATCAATTAGAAATAGAAAATACAAAGAATTTTGTTGGTCAAGATTTATTTAAAAGTGGTAGAATAGCGGCAGAATTGTTACAAATGATTGTTAAAAAAAATGCTTCGATTGCTATTATTCATGTCGATGAAGATTTTAATAATTCCATTCACATGCAAGAAAAGGAAAAAGGCTTTAGAGCGTATTTTGATGAAATAAAAAATGCTAATTATAAAATTGTAACGCATAACTCTAAACAATCTGACCTTGCAAATAATCTAGAGGCTATATTTTCTGAGTCTTTTACTTCGGATGCCATATTTGTAACCACTTCTAAAATTTTTGAGGTTGCAGAATTCATCCAAAGTAAAAATTTAAATCACGTAAAATTGATTGGTTACGATTTATTGGAAGAAAATATTCAGTATTTAAAAGACAATATCATTCATTTTTTAATTCATCAGAACCCTAAAAAACAGGTGTATTTAGGTATAAATTATTTAGTTGATTTCTTTCTTTTTAATAAAGAAATACCAACAAAAAGCTTGTTGCCAATAGATATTATTACAGCAGAAAACTTAGAAACTTATTTAGAAAATTGAAAACATACTCCGTAAAATATAGTGAAGAAAATGATATTGTAATTTCTGGAGACGGAAATAACAATATATGGAATAAGGCCGATTCTTTAATTGACTTTACATCACCTTGGAATGGAAATGTGATAAAAAAAACAACATTTAAGGCTGTCTATAATTCAGAAAAAATATTTTTTCAATTTATAGTGAACGATTCTTTAAGACATCTTCATTTATCTGAAAATAAGAATGACAGTATTAATGTTTCCGATAGGGTAGAGTTGTTTTTTAGAAGTGATGCTTCTATAGATCCGTATTACTGTTTAGAGATTGATACTGCAGGAAGAATTATGGATTTTAAAGCAAAGCCGAACAAAAATTTCGATTTTAATTGGAGTTGGCCAAGTGAGGATATCTTTGTAAAATCGTCTATCAATAAAACGAATTTTATTGTAGAAATTGCCATCTCACTTCAATCTTTAGAAGCATTAAACTTGTTAAAAAATGGAATTATAGAAACAGGTATTTACAGAGCAAAGTACCACAAACAAAAAGAAGGTACATTTTTACCAACTTGGATTACTTGGGTAAACCCAAATACAAAAACACCTAATTTTCATACTCCAACTTCTTTTGGAATTTTAAAATTAGAGAGGTTCTAAATTTCTTTTAAAATTTAATATTAAAATCTAACCGAACACGGTTTCCATTTTCTTTTTCTATACCCAAAGGAACAATTTGATTTACAAAAAAAGCTCTCAATTTTAAGTTCATACTTTGGTTGATGGCATAACCACCCATAACCTCTAATCCTTTAAAATTTGTAAGTCTTCCGTCATTAGAACCTTGTGAAGAATAATCCCATCTTGCCCAATCGTTTTGTGCAAAAAAATCTACCGCTGCAAATTTTTCTAAAAAAGAGTAGGTGAAGTTCAGTTTCCAATCTCCAGATTTTTTAAGGTTTCCAAAACTTAGACTCGTGATCATTCCTTGTTTTTGATTCGAAATTTCTTTTGAAATAGTAGGGTTGTTATCATAATTTTTTACGTTTTGATAAAAATCGAAACCAGCTGTAATTTGTTTTTCTGGCGCAATTATAAATTTTGCACCCATATGTAAAATGGCGTAATCCATTACAAAAGTTTCATTACCATCAGGAATATTTGGAATATTATTAAAATAGTAAAACGAAGGAAAAAGCTTTAACCTTTTTTGTAAATGGGTTGTAACCACCTGAATTCCTTGAAACGAAGCATCTTTGTCTAAAGAAGATCCATTAGAAGCCACAATAAAATGGCCTGTATTTACTTGCAAAGCGTTTATAAAATTACCTTCTAAATTAAAGGAACCACTTAAAGATATTCCTTCTGGAAACACATTATCACTCCAAAATAATTCATTTTGTTTTTCGAAAGGAAAGGCATTTTTTCCAAGCCAAGAAGAAAACCATTTATGGTTAAATTTTACATATATTTTTTCAAAAGAAATAGGTAAAGTTCCAAATTCTTTAAAACTATCACCTAGTGTTAATTGAGGGTCTTGCTGCTTTTTTGGATCTCCAGTACGCAATCTAGACCCAAAAGAAAGCCAATCTTTGTATTGATACTCTACACCAAAACGTGCCCTATATCTTAACCTTGTTCTATCATTTCTATAAGTTCCGTCGCTTTTACGAGAACTCCAATCTTGTTCTACTCTAAACCTAAAATCACCCTGAAAAGAAAGTTTAGATTTTGTGCTATCTATTTGTCCAAATAGTAACGTTGGAAATATTAAAAGTAGCAGTAAGTTACCGATTTGTTTCAAAATGATAAATTTAATTTGAGTATGTTTTATTTAATTACATTTAATCTTTTACCTACTTTAATAAATGCAGCTACCGCTTTATCTATATGTTCTTTTGTATGCGCTGCAGATAATTGTACTCTAATTCTTGCTTTGTCTTTTGGTACTACTGGAAAGAAAAAACCAATTACATAAATACCTTCTTCTAATAATTGATTTGCCATAATTTGAGACAATTTTGCATCATACAGCATAACGGGTACAATTGCAGCATCTGCCCCCACTAAATCGAAACCTGCTGCTTCCATTTTAGATCTAAAATAATTGGTGTTTTCCTCTAATTTATCTCGTAAAGAAGTATCATTTTCTATCATTTCAAAAACTTTTAAAGAGGCACCAACAATTGCAGGAGCCAAAGAATTTGAAAATAAGTAAGGTCTAGAACGCTGACGTAACATTTCTATAATTTCTTTTTTACCAGTAGTAAAACCACCCATTGCACCACCCAAAGCTTTTCCTAAAGTTCCGGTAATAATATCTACTCTGCCAAGTACATTTTTTAGTTCAATAGTACCACGACCGGTTTTACCTATAAAACCAGAAGCATGGCATTCATCTACCATTACCAAAGCATCATATTTATTTGCCAAATCGCAAATTTTATCTAACTCGGCAACAACACCATCCATAGAAAATACACCGTCTGTAACAATTATTTTAAAACGATGGTTTTGTTTGTTGGCTTCAATTAACTGTTCTTCTAAAGAAACCATATCGTTATTGTTATAACGGAAACGAGCTGCTTTACACAAACGAACTCCGTCTATAATAGAAGCGTGGTTTAGGGAGTCGGAAATGATTGCATCTTCTTTAGATAATAAAGGTTCAAAAACTCCTCCATTAGCATCAAAAGCGGCAGCGTACAAAATGGTGTCTTCACAATGAAAAAATTGGGCAATTTTAGCTTCTAATTCTTTATGAATATCTTGAGTTCCGCAAATAAAACGAACTGAAGACATACCAAAACCATGAGAATCTAACGTGTCTTTAGCTGCCTGAATTACTTCTTTGTTATTAGACAAGCCTAAGTAGTTATTGGCACAAAAATTAATTACTTCTTCTCCTGTAGAAACTTTTATAACGGCATCTTGAGAGGTTGTAATAATGCGTTCTTCTTTAAATAAACCATTGTCTTTAATGGCTTGTAATTCTTTTTGTAAATTCTCTTTTATGCTTCCGTACATCGTGTATCTTTTATTTTACAGTATTTAAACTGTATTTTTCTTTCATTATTTTAGAAGTGCTATCTAAATTGAATTCTGGTTTTCTGTTTCAATCTTGTCTTGCAGCTGCATCATTTATACTTTCTGGCAACGAACTTACAATTTCTAATTCCATTTTACTTGCATCTTTTTTGTAAGTACAGTAACTATTTGTTTTACTGCTTCTAAAATTAAAAAAAGGAATAAAACCTTAAATGTACTTAAGATTTTATTCCAAACATAATTCAAAAAAAAAAAACTAATATGTATATCCTTTAATTTCTGCTAATGCACCAAATCGGTCATTATCATGAGCAGAATTCATGGAGATTTTAATATATCTTGTAGTTTGTAAATTTTCAAAATCTATATTCTGATTGTCAGTAGAATTTGCTAAATTAAAATCTCCTAATGCAATCCAATTAGTATTATCTACACTCACACTTACAGAAATAGTGCTCACTGTTCTAGAAAGATTATCTCTTTGATTAAATTGTAAACCGGCAATTTCTGTACTTGTTCCCATATCAATTGTAATATGATGCGGATAAGCAGCAGTACCGCAATCTCCGTTCCAACAAGAATGCCAATAAGTTGCTAAATCTCCATCTAATACATCTGAAGCTAAGCCATTATTTGTCCCATCTTCTCCTACAGCTTCTTCTGTACTAAAATCTTTAATAGACCAATTACTTCTGTCAATTAAAGATACCGTTACTGTTGTAGGTGGTGTTGGTATTGGTAAAGTAGAAAAATTGATGTTTGGCGCTGTTCCGCTTACGGTTCTCGTAAAAGTTGTACCCGGAGTAACAGTATCATTAAAGAAACCACAATTCTTTAAAAAGAATTTATTTCCGTTAGCTCCACCAGAAAAGTCTACTCTATCTCCTGCGGCTGCAGTAGCATCTGCAGTAAATTTGGCGGTAGTAACTTCTGTCCAAATTTTATCAGTAGAATACGCCCATTGATTTCCGTATTCTCCTTGTCTTGTTTTGTAACCAGTACTTGGGTTAAAGTTTTCTAAGAAAGAATGAGGTCTTTTTATATAGGTACTTGTTTTTGGTCTTCTTAAAGAAGCTATTAACTCCCATTTATCTGTATCAGGATTAAAGAAGTATCCTGTATAATCTGTAGAACCAGACACTTCTGTAGAAGGTTCTGCTTTTAATAATAATTTATAGGTAACTCCTGCTTTCCAATTTACATTTTTAAAACTCTGTATTCCAGAACCTTCATTTCCAAAATCTTGAACCGTTACGCCAGCACCATGTCCTAAACTAGTTACTTTATAATCATCCGGAATTTGGTTTGGATCGTCTGTACTAAAAGCACTCCAAATAGAAAATAATACACGTCTTTCGGTATCAGAATTTACTTGTAAACCAAAATACCCTTCTGCATGCCCATTTACCATAAAGAAAGAACCTAACTTATCTTGTCCTACAGGAACTGTAACTTCATTATAAAAATATTGAATTTCTTTGTTCTCTGGCAGATTGTAGTTTAAATGAACAGAAGGACCTCTTCTACCAAAATGCTGATTGGTTGTTGGGTTAAAGTTAAGTGTAGAACTTATTGCAGAACCACCTAAAAGTAAGCTGTTAATATCGCCAATATAAGTACCAGATTTAGAGATTCCTTTAATTTCTATATAATTATATCCTGCTGGCACTGTAAAAGAGCCAACATCTATTGTTGTATATTCTGTAGAGGTAAGTGTAATTTCTTTTGTTATAGTACCTACTGTAACTTTTATTTTTGATGTTCCATCTTCAGATTTTGCACTGAAACCAACATCTAAAGTTCCGGCTCCTGTATTTACGTACGTACGAATTACATCATCTGTTGATGACCAGTTATGAATTCCGTCTGCAGAAATAATTGCTAGATCTTGCGCTAAATTATCAATAACCCAACTATTAGAACCAATTGGTATTGTTTTAGTAAAGGATAAACTGGTTACAGCATCTTTAGGGTCTACAGGTTCTGGCGTGGCACTTTCTGCAGCAGAGCATGAGCAATATAAAAATACAGATAATGTAACAACTGTAAATAATAGTAAGGTTTTATTAATTCTAAATTGATTATTTAATATATTCATTGCTAAATTTATTTGGTTGTATTATACTTTTGGTGGTTGCTATTATTGTTGATTACAATTACAGATGTACCGGCATTTGTTTTTATTTTTTTTAGTGCTCTAACATCTTTATCAGCAAAAAAACCAGTTTTTGTATTTACAAAAAATTCAAACTCACCTTGTTTTTTTCCTTTTAAGAAAACACCAATTCCACTATCTGCACGCGTAGTTTCTATTTCTGATAAATGGTTATTTCCTGCCATTAAAAGATCTTTAATTTCATCGCCATCAAAATCATCAAAAAGAATGCTGTTTATAGGAGCTCTTTGTGCTTCTAAAGGAAATGGCTTAAAATTAAAATTACCAGCACCTTCATTTATAAATATTCCAGATTGAAATTCGTTTACTTCGTAGTGTAACGATTCAGAAAAATTAGCACCTAATATGCCTCCAATGTCTTTGCTTGCAAACTCGTTGTAGGTTTTTATTCTATCTTTTAAATAAGGCATTTGTTGTGCAGTACAGCCTTTTCCTCTAACGGGTACTTGTTTGTTATTGTAGTATTTAGCCAACATAATGTCTTCTGTACCATTGTTGTCAAAATCATGTGTGTATACATGAAAAGATTTTTCTTTAGAAGCATGGAATTTATAATTCAGTCCTAAATTACCAGCAACAATATCTTTATCTCCATCACCATCAATATCTTCAATTACAATGGTATTCCACCAGCCTTTGGCTGATGATAAACTAGCGTAAGAATTATTTTCAGATAGTTTTCCGTCTTCATTTACAAAGACTTCAATCCCCATCCATTCTCCGGTAACAATTAAATCGATATCATTGTCATTATCAATATCTGCCCATTGCGCATCTGTAACCATACCAATAGTTACTAATTCTGGAGAAATAGTAGCCGTTTTATTTTTAAATACACCTTTTTCATTTATCAAAAGATAAGAAGTAGGAGCGTAGGGATATTTATCAGGAACAACTCTGCTTCCTATAAATAAATCGATGTCTCCATCATTATCATAATCGGCAGCTCTAACAACAGATCCAGCTGTTTTTAAAGATGGAATTTTAGTAGTATTTCTTCTGAATTTAAAATTTCCATTATTGATGTACAATCTATCTTCTAAAAGGTCTGAGCCTTCTTTAAATTCATAACTTCCGCTTACTACATATAAATCTAAATCTCCATCATTATCAGCATCAAAGAAACTAGCAGAAACATCTTCATATTTACTGTCTTTTTTAAAATCTGCAATTGCAATTGAGGTATAACCTCCACTTTTTTGAGCAATTAATAATTGTGCTTCTTGTAGATGGGCACCTCCTATAAAAAGATCGTCTAAACTATCATTATTTAAGTCAGCTTTTGCTATTGTTGGTCCGGTTTGAGATAATTTATGAGGTAACAATACTTGTTTATCAAAATCATTATACGGAATTTCTTTGTGAGAAAAATTAAAAGCTTCTTCTGTAAATATTTTTGTAGTTACTGGTTTTTCTACTTTTGAAATTTCAGAGCTTTCAGCATAATTGATGGTTAAAGTCTGATTGACTTTTACGTTCTCTAAAACCTGTTTTTTACCATTATACCATGTAACTTCTAACTTCGGAATTGTGGTGTTTTCTCCAATACCAAAATTTAAAGTGTTAGACATAGAAGAAAGATATCCTCTAGCATTTATTAATTGTCTTGTAATTATTTCGTCGTTATTTAGAAATAATTGAACCTTTGTACCTACACCAAATTTGTTTTTATCAGAACCTTTAAACTTAATGTTTAAGTAGTTTTTATTACTGGTTTCTCTGGTGTTATTTCTTAGAATAGTAGCGTCTTCATCTAAATTATTGGTAACAATATCTAAATCGCCATCGTTGTCTAAATCTACATAAACTGCTCCGTTAGAAAAAGTTGGTGCTTCACTTGCCCAATCTTCTGTAGTGTTGCTAAACTGTCCTTTTTGGTTGTTTTTAAAAAAGTAGTTGGTTAATTTTTGTTGTGGTAATTTCTGAGTGAATTTGTAGAAATCTTCTTCACTTAGTTTTGCTTTATTTTCTTTAATATATGCATCAATTTCTTTGTTAGTGTCTCTATCTACCACATCTCTATACACACCATTTGTAACGTAAATATCATTATAACCATCTAAATCGAAATCTGCAAACAGCGTAGACCAACTCCAGTCTGTACTTGCTATACCAGACATGTTAGCGACTTCGCTATAGGTATTATTTCCGTTATTTATTTGCAATACATTGTGCATGTATTGGTGGTGGTAATCTGCATCTACCATTTCTTGAAAACGGTCTATAGACATCATAGACATGGTGGTTTTAGAACGTACATAGTCTTCGGGACTCATATCTAACACCATTAAATCTGTGAGTCCGTCATTATTAATATCTGCAATATCGCTACCCATACTATAGTAAGAAATGTGCTTAAATAAGTCATTTCTAGCTTCAGTAAAAGTACCATTGCCATTATTTAGATAGGCAAAATCTGGTGTAATAAAATCGTTAGAAACATAAATGTCATCCCAACCATCATTGTTTAAATCGCCAACTTGTGCATTTAATCCAAAGCCAATATCTAGTTTAATTCCGGCTTCTTTAGAAACATCTGTAAAATGCCCATTTCCATCATTTTGATACAATCTATCGCTACCTCTTAAGCTTTTCGTTTGTTCGCTTCCTTCAATTTTATCTAAGTCTATAATTTTTCCTGTTAAACCAAAATCTGAAGGAGCATTTGCAATATACACGTCTAAATCTCCATCTTTATCATAATCGAAAAAAGTAGAATTTATAGATTTATTAGTATCTGCTAAACCATATTTTTGAGCTTGCTCTGTAAAAGTAAGATCGCCATTATTTATGTATAACATATTGGCTAATTTTTCATCTCCTTGGTACCAACCTGCTCGGTTGATATAAATATCTAAGAAACCATCATTATTAACATCGGCTACAGAAACACCTACATCAAAACCTGGTCTTTTTACAATACCAGCTTTTAAGGTGATGTCTTCAAATTTAAAATTGCCTTTGTTGATAAATAATTGATTGTGATATACGTTGGATGTGAAAAATAAATCTTCTAAGCCATCATTATTAAAATCGGCAGCAGCAACGCCACCACCAATATAAATGTATTGATATTTATAGTAATGCAGTCTTTCTGATTCTAATATTTTATTTTGAAAAGTTACTCCAGAAATATCCGAAGGTACTTTTGTAAACATTTTTTCTGAACCTAAACTATCTACAGATTTAGAACATGAAAAAACACTAAATACTATAACAAGTGCGCTTAAATATTTTAGGGCTATGGTTCTCAAAATTGTTTACGTTTATTAAATTAGTTAAAAAAGGTATTTAAAAGCCAAGACAAAAGATGTTGCCTTGGCTTTAAAAAAAAGGGGGAACTATATTTTAAAAGTAAGGTGCAAACTCAGCTAAAGCAGCGTTGTTAGAACCGTCATAAACTGTTATTACATTCAGTCTAATGTAACGAGCAGCAACTACTTCTTCTAATTCTTTTTGTTGTCCTACTTTTACTTTTTCTAAAGAAAATTCGCCTAAAGAAGTCCAAGTAGTATTGTCATCACTAATTTCTATAGAACAAGTTTCAATGTTTCTAGAAAGAGATTGTCTTTGTGTAAAAATAATACCACTAATCTCTTTTACAGATAACATATCTATAACAAAAGAATGAGGAGGTACTGCGGTACAACCATTCCAGCAAGTATGCCAAAAGGTATCTGGGTTACCATCAAACGTATTAAAAACTCTTCCGTTTCCTTCTCCTTCTCCGTCTTGATCTTCTTGACTAGTGTAATTTGTAACTACCCAACCTGTTGTATCTAAAGGTACAGGAGGTAGTTTAAGACTCGTGTCTATAAGTACTGTATCTGGTGTGCAAGAATATGTAATTGCTAATATGGCAATTGAAAATAATGCAACCACAGAGAGTGTTATCTTTCTTTGTATGATTTTTGTTTTCATAAATTTCATTTATTTTAAGTGTTCCAAATCTTCATTATCGTTTTCAAAATACCTTGTGAGGTTTTTTTACTAATCATTCTGAATTAAAGTTGGTTGTATTAATATTTGTTGCTCAGGAATAAATTCTATAATAACATTGTTATTAGCCTCTATTTCATAAAATGGATTTGAATTATTTAAGTGCGTACCAGGATACTTTCTATTCATTGTTTTTCCATTTCTATATACATCAAATTTTCTATGACCTTCATAAGCTAATTCTAATCTACGTTCTTCTAAAACAACATCTAATATTGATTTTCCTACAGGAATAGTACTCGTTGTGTATGTAGGAACTGTAGCTCTTGTACGTAAAACATTTACTTCATCTAGGGCAGCTTGTGTAGCTCCTTGTTTGGCCAACGCTTCGGCTTTGTTTAAGTACATTTCTGCTAAACGAGATACTGTTGGAGACCAAAGGTGTAAATCGTTTTCTTGTTGAGATGCTTTAAGGATAAAGAATTTTGGATACCCATTTCGTTTGTCCATATCAAAATCAAAAGTTACATCTTGTCGTCCGGTAGCTGCTACAAAGTAATGTTGTGTTTTACCAGCTACTGTTTCAGATAGTAAAGGGTATGTAATTTCATCATCTTGTAAAGTAATTACACCACCTGTATTTGTAGTACGTCTAAATTGGTATGTATAGGTATCATCTACCCAATATACCGCTGGAATTTTTTGACCATTAGCATCTAATAAATATTGTGGTTCTATAAAACTTTTTCTTAAATCACTTGCATTTTTATTTACCAATTCTAGATAGGTTTGAGAAGCATACATTTCTCCCCAACCAACACCGTCTATCGTTGCGTAAAAAGAGCCAATTGTATACCAATCTTCAGTTCCAGGAATATCAATATCTTTGGTTAAAGTAATAGAAAAAATTGCCTCTTCGTTTTCTGCCGGAGCTAATGTATTCATTACAGCAAAACGGCTAGAAGGTAAAAGTGAATAACGCCCGGAGTTGATTACTTTATCGGCATATTCTATGGCTTTTGTATTATCTTCCATATATAAATATACACGAGATAATAATGCTTGTGCCGCTTCTTTAGTAGCAAAAGAAGCACTTTTGTTTTCATTCATTAAAGCTTCTGCTTTTAATAAATCTGCAATTACTTGGTCATACACTTCACCAACCGTATTTCTGTCTGGTAAATCTGTAATATCCGAAGTTAATTTTAAAGGAATTGATAGGTTTGAAACACCTTGGTTATAAGGTTTTCCAAAAACATTACCCATTTGGAAAAATACGAGTGCTCTAATGTAATAGTTTTCTCCAATTACTTGATCTGCTTCTGCAGAGCTACCTTCTGTTAAGCTCTCTATAACTCTATTTGTACCAACAATAGCTTTAAAAGAATTACTCCAAAATCTATTATTTCTTGAGTTGTTTTGAGTTCTTTGGTAGTTGTAAAAGAAAAATAGGGCATCTGTTGTTCCACCACTTATCATTACATTATCTCCAGAATATTCAGACATTCTATGTAAATCGTCTGACCAACCATCATATCCTTTATCACCCTTTAAAAACAAATAATTACCAAGAGTAGCAGATTGGGCGGCTCCAGGATCTTTAAATAAATCATCTGCGGATATTTCTGTGAAGGGACTTCTATCTAATTCACAAGATGTAAAAACAGCTGTGATTGCTAGTAGTGATATATATATTATTTTCTTCATGTTTAAATTTTTATTTAATTAAAACGTAATATTAAGTCCTAATGCATAACGCTTTGGAATAGGGTAGCCTAAATCTGTAAAACCACCAGCTCCTCCAATAGTAGGATCTACACCTGTAAACTTCGTAAAAGTAGCTAGGTTATCTCCTGTTAAATAGATGTTTGCTCCAGTTACACCAATTTTACTTAGTACATTTTCTGGTATGTCAAAAGAAACTCTAACATTATTTAATCTTAAATAACTTCCGTCTTCTAAATAACGAGAAGAAGTTTGGTTACTTCCTGGATAACCACCAATTCTAGGTTTTGGATGCGTAACAATATCTCCTGGATTTTCCCATCTACTAGAACCTTCTGGCAATACCATTTGATTAAATTGTAAATAATACCCGTCTGAATCAAATAAATTACGAGAAGAATTGTATAATTCTGCTCCGTAAGCAAAACTCCAGTTAGAACTTAAAGTGAAATTTTTATATCTAATATTGGTATTAAAACCACCTGTAAAGTCTGGATTAGAACTTCCTACAATTTGTACAGTAGCATCATTATAATCTGCTGTAGTACTTACAGTACCATCTTCTTCGATTTTTTCATAAACAGGAGCTCCATTACCTGGGTTTACACCTAACCATTTTCTCATGTAGAAAGTACCTAATTCTTCACCTTCTCTAAGAATGGTAGATCCGCTAATGATATCTGTACCATCTGCAAGCTTTTTTATGTTATTTTGATTAAAACTAGCATTAAAGCCAACATTAATTCCAAAATCATCTTTATTTACGATGTCTGCACCTAAAGAAAATTCAACACCTTTGTTAGTAATAGATCCAATATTTTCATACCTACCACTAAAACCTGTTTGGTCTGATAATGCTCTGTAGTAAAGTAATCCAGAATTTTCTTTGTTATAAAAATCTACTGCTAAATCTACTTTATTAAAAAATCTAGACTCTAAACCAATATTTGTTTCAATCGCTTTTTCCCAAGTTAAATTTTCGGTACCTAACCTAAGCGGTTTTGCTGCAATAATACCAGCATATTGAAATTTAACATCATACGTACTTAAATATCCAAAACCACCTGGTTGATTACCAACTGCACCATGACTGGCTCTTAGTTTTAAGATATTTATATCATCGATATTAAAAAAATCTTCTTTGTGAATATTCCAACCTGCAGCTATAGAATAAAACGTACCATAACGGTAGTCTTTTGCAAATGCAGATGCACCATCTACTCTTACAGATCCTTTAGCAAAATATAAACCTTTGTAATCATAATCTCCAGAGAATAGGAAAGATTGCTGAGCAAATTCACTTGCGTCACCATTGGCAACAGAAGCTTTTAAACCAACACTTTGTACTTCTCCGTTTACAACCACATTTTCAGACCCAGTAGTAATGTTTTTAGAACTACCATCATTATACTCATAACCTGCTAAAAGGTTTATAGTATGATCATCATTAAAAGTGTTAGAATATTTTAACATTTGGTTTGTAAACCTTGTTAAGTTTCTATAGGTATAATCGCTTATAGAACCGTTGGTAGATTTACCTCCGTTAGATCTTGGATCTGTATAGCTAAAAGATTCATACGTTCCATATCTAAAGTTATTAGTAGATATAAAAGTTAAGTTTGGAGCTAGTTTGTATTCAAAATCGAAACTTGCAAACAAGTCAAAAGATTGTGAGTCTGAATAATTCCATTGACGGTCATAGAAAAAGTTTCTTTTATCTCTACCCAACCAATCATCTCCTTGAGAAGTATTTGCATTTATTACAGAACCATCTTCTGCAAAAGGATTGTCCCAAGGCATGTTTGTGTAAGCCTCATATAAATTAGCTTCTCTTGTATTATCTCTACCATCAAAAACAAAATTAATTTTTGGTTTAATCGTTAACTTATCGGTTATTTTATAATCTAGATTTGTACGGAAAGTATATCTGTCAAGCTCATTTCCTATAACAGTACCCTCTTCATTATAATACCCCATAGACATAAATAAATTATGCGTTTCTGTAGCAGATGTAAAAGTTATAGAAGCATCTTTTACAAAAGCGTCTTGTGTTGCTCCATCTACCCAATCGTAATCTCTATTTAATAAATCTTCTGTAAACCAAGGATTAGGATTTCCTATTTCTGTATGAAGATCATATAGTTCTTGAGAATTCATTAATCTAAAGTTTCCAGGATTAAATACATTTACACCACTTTTTAAAGAAACCTTAACTTGTGGTTTAGCGCCTATTTTACCTCTTTTAGAAGTAACTATAATTACACCATTTGCACCTCTGTTACCGTATAAAGCAGTTGCAGATGCATCCTTTAAAACAGAAATACTAGCAACATCATTAGGGTTTAATTTAGGATCACTATTACCAATAATAACACCGTCTACTACCCACAATGGTGAATTTGTAGAGTTGATTGAAGATCTACCTCTAATTAAAATACTTGGAGAAGCTCCAGGTGATCCACCACCAGGTAAAACTTGTACTCCAGTAACTTTACCTTGTAACATAGATGCTACTTCTGGAGTGGTTACATCGGCTAATTTTTCTGCGTCTATTTGCACAACAGAAGAAGTTACAGTCTCTCTTTTTTGAGTACCATAAGCAACAATTACCACTTCGTCTAATTGACTTAAACTCTCACTTATAGAAATTTTTAAATTTTGTTCATTTGCAACTGTTACTTCTTTGGTTGTATACCCAAGAGAAGAAACGACAATAATATCTCCAGAACTTAATTTAATGGTTACAACACCATCAAAATCTGTAGACCCTCCTTTGGTTGTTCCTTTAAGAACAACACTTACACCTGGTATTGGCACTTGGTCACTATCTACCACGGTAACAACAACAGACTTTTCTTGGGCAAATAGTACCGCCGAAAAGAATAGCATTGTTATAAAAAATAAGGTACTTTTTTTCATATAAGATTGGTTTTAGTTGATTTTTGATTAATAGTTTTCTTTAATCCAGTTATAAGGTTTTCTTTTTATCCAAGTTCCTCTTGTAAAGTCTGGGAAATCTTGAGGTTCACCATTGTTTTCTATAGATAATTCAGATAATGGAGTAATTGCACTCCAAGCTGCGGCATCATAAGCATCCATTGGTGGTGCAATATTTTCTTTAGCAGATTCTACAAAGGCATTTAATACAAAAAAGTCAATTCCTCCATGGCCAGCTTCGGTTGCAGAATCTCCATATTTTTTCCATAATGGGTGATCGTATTTTTCAAACCAAGCATCCATACCTTCCCAACCATGTCCTTTGGTTGTTCCTTCTACATGGATTCTTTGTGTGTGGTAATCAAAATCTGTTAAGCCTTGTACCCCCTGTACTTTAAAGCCTAATGAATATGGATGTGGTGTATTTACGTTGTGTGTTACTATAATGGTTTCTCCATTAGAAGTTTCTATAGTAGAGGTAATAATATCACCTTGTTTCCACTTTAATTTTGCATTCGGGTGGTCTTTTCCGCCATTATCAACAATATATTTATTTAATCCAATAGCTTTGGTAGCGTGAGATGTTAAAGAGACCATTCTATTACCTCTATTTATATCTGCCATAACTGCTACAGGACCTAAACCATGTGTAGGATACACATCTGCATTTCTTAATAAAGAATGTTGTGTTCTCCAAGCAGATTCAGAAATACCTTTCTCACCAAATTCTACACCTTTTCCATAAGCAGATTTTCCATCGTTTAATTTTACCCCTCTTAAATCGTGTTGATAGCCACATGTAAAATGTAATAATTCACCAAAAACATTTTGTTTTACCATATTTAAAACGGCAAGTACATCTCTTCTATAGTTAACATTTTCTAAAATCATTAAATGAGATCCTGTTTCCTCATGTGTGTTTACCAGGTCCCAACATTCTTCTAATGTATTTGCTGCAGATACTTCTAAGCCTGTATATTTACCAGCCTTCATAGAATCTACTGCCATTTTTGTATGCCATAACCAAGGTGTAGCTATAATTACAGCATCAATTTCTTTTAAAGCTAGAAGGTTTTTATAGTCGTAATCATCTTTACCAAATACTTCTGGAGCTTTTTTACCTGCTTTTTTAATTAACTCTAAAGACATGTCTATTCTCTTTTGGTCTAAATCACAAATAGCCACAATTTCAATATCTTTTCTTTGTAGTGCATTGTTTAAGTGATTTGTTCCTCTTAAGCCTACACCTATAAAAGCAATTTTTAATTTATCTTTTTTTAAATTAAAATCTGCACCAAATGATACACCTGGTAATATTGATAATCCTGCTGTTGCTATTGCTGCTTTTTTTATAAAAGATCTTCTTGAATTTGATTCCATGTTTACACAATGTTAAAGTTATACTGTACAAATATGGTTTTTTTAAGAGTATCTTAACTATATTTTTTCAGCCAAATAAGGCGTTATTTACAGTCAAAATTCAATTTTTGACTGATAAGTATACTTTTATGAATAATCTTAATACCTATATAATCTTAATCTAAGAAAAGACTTTTATAAAATAAAGAATATCTTTATGGAATATTATCCCCCATAATAAAAAAAATATGAGTTATAAGAAGCGATTTTTTTTCCTTCTAGTTTTGTTAATAATTGGCGCTGTTGTTCGTGTAAATGGGCAAAGTAATTTGAATATAAAACACATAAGTCCTTTTTATAAAAATAAAAAAATTGATATCGGTGAAATTGCACACGACTCTATAGGTAATATTTGGATGTCTAGTGGTTCTGGAATCTTAAGATACAATGGCTATTCTTATAATTTTATTGATAAAAAAGAAATTTTTTCAGAAATAGAAAAAAACGATAGAATACATCAAATTTGTACGGATTACTATAATAATATTTGGATAAAAACTAGCAATGGTCTTTTAGCTAAATACAACTCTAGAAAAGGTATTTTTACTACTTTAGATTATTTAATAGAGGAATCTATAGAAATTATAAAACCAATAAAAAAAGGACTTTTAATAGCCACAACTTCAGGAAAAATATACACTATTTATAAGAACCAAGCAGTATATATTTGTACAATTCTAAATACCAATAAATCTGAAAAACGAATTTCAAATATAGATTTTGATGGAGAAACAGAGTTTTTTATAAGTACTTATAATGGAAAAGTTTTTAACTATTCTCTAAAAACGAAACGTTTAGAAGAAATTATTGGAGATTATACCGGATATCCAGGGAAAATTATTTTAGAGGCAGATTACAAAGGTAAACTTTGGATGGGTACGGAGGCGCATGGTTTATTTGTGTACGATGTAAAGCGAAAAATATTTATACAAGACAGTTTTTTAAATGGAAAAACAAAAGGAATTGCAAAGGAATTCTTTATTAGTATTTTTTATGATTCAAATGGTTTTATTTGGTGTGGTACAGACGGTGGTGGTTTGTATAAAATTAATAGCAAAACAGGTAAAATTGTAGTTTATAAGAATAAGTTTCCTAATCATTTTTCTATTAGTAGTAATACTATAATGAATATTAGCGAAGATTTGCAACAAAATATTTGGTTGGTAACCAATCATGGTCACGCAAATGTAATTCCAAAAGAAAATAAAAACGTTAATTACCATAAAGGTTCTATTTCTAGCACTCCTATTAGAGTTTTAAGTATTTATAAGAGTAAAAAAGAAACCTTATGGATTGGTACAGATGGTAATGGATTAACTAGACTTGAAGCAAATAAAAAGGCAAAAGAATATTTTAATAATATTGATAACAATTTTTATATTCAATCTATTACAGAAGATGAAAATGCAAACCTTTGGTTAGGAACTTATAGAAATGGACTTTGGAAATTTGATGCTAAAACAGCCTTATTTTCAAAAATACCTGTAATAAACAAGCTTAACCAAAAGGGAAAAGATGTTAGAATTGTATTTAAAGACTCTAAGGGGCGTATTTGGGCAGGTTCTACTGTATCTTTAAATATATATTCTAAAAATGAAAAATTATTAGCAAGTTTTAATAATAAGCAAGATGCTTTAAATGGGGTTGTTGTAGAAAGTATTATAGAAGATCACGATAATAATATTTGGTTGGGTCAACAAAATGGAGGTCTTTATAAGTTTAATGAAAATAGTAAAGATTTAGTACAATCTACATTTACGCATTATGTTGATAAAGATGAGAATACGCTGCCTAGAATTATAGATATGAGTTTAGGTAAAGAGGGAGAAATTTGGTTTATCAACCAGAACTTTGAGCTTAAATTATTCAATTCAAAAACAGCTACTTTTTATGAGTTTAAGAATTTGTTTCCAAATAAAACACATACTTTTTCGGCGATAGAAGCAGATGATTCAACCAATTTATGGTTGAGTTCTTTTCAGGGTGTTCATCATTTTAATACAGAGAAAAAAGAGGTAACATCTTATTATTCATCCGAAGGCTTTCAAGAAGAACCTTATATATTAAGAAGTGGTTTTAAAGATAAAGAGGGACAAATTTATTTTGGAGGAGCAAAAGGAATTAATTTTTTTAATCCTAAAAAATTAGAAAGATCATCAGTCAAAAAAACTATAGAGCCACATTTATTTATTACTAGTATTGATATTTTAAACAAACCTGCAAAACAAATTATTCCCGAACAAATAACTTCGGAAATTTTTAATGTTGATCATTTAGATTTAAAATACAATCAATCTTCTTTTACCATTCAATTTGCAGCTATTGGTAATATTATTAACCCAAATTATAACTATTCTTATCGGTTAAAAGATTTTGATAAAGAATGGAAATCTACCTACTCAGAAGTTTCTGCAACCTATACAAATATACCTTCTGGTAACTACATTTTTGAAATTAAGGCCAATGAAATTAACCAGCCATTACAAGAGTTACATAAGCAAATTACAATTACTATATCACCACCATTTTGGCAAAACTCTTATGCTTATCTCTTTTATTTATTAATTTTATTTGTAATCATATTTATAGTGTCTAAATGGGTTTTAATAAGACGAAAATTATTGATAAATAAAATTAGCAGACGACAAGAAAAGGAGTTTAATAAAGCAAAAATGAATTTCTTTACCAAAATGTCTCATGAAATTCAAACGCCAATAACTTTAATTCTTGGGCCAATAGATAATATGTTAGAAAGGGCAGCACAAAATGGAGATCTTCTACTTAAAGAACGCCTAAAGATTATTGCAAATAATGCGAGTAGGTTATCTAGAATTGCCAGAGATTTAACTTTGGTTAGAAATAAAGATTTAAACAGGTTAAAACTTTCGGTTACTCAAAATAATTTAAAAGAAAACATAGATCAGGTTTCTTTATCCTTTAAAGAATTAGCAAGAATTAAAAACATCGATTTTACAATAAATTGCCCTAATAATATAGGAGATACTTGGTACGATAAAGATAAGATGGAGCATATTTTATATAACATTTTAGGAAACTCTTTTAAATACACCCCTAAAGAAGGGAATATTTTATTAACGGTAAAACCAATAAATAAAAAGGAAGTATTAAAAATCTCTATATCAGATTCTGGTATTGGAATTCCAAAAGATGAGCTAGAAGATATTTTTAAATTATTTTATAGATCTAGTAATAAAAATGAAGCAAAAGGTACCGGAATAGGTTTAGCACTTACCAAAGAATTGGTGACTTTACATAAAGGAAGAATTAAAGTAGATAGTTCTAAAGACGAAGGCACCACTTTTACATTTAAGATACCTGTTTCTGAAGATTCTTATTCAGATGATGAAAAAATTACGTCAAGTAAAAAAGAAGTTCATAAACCTATTGCTATAGAAACAAATTTGGTAAAAGAACCTGTTGTAAAAAGTACTATTAATAAAACCAAAAAGACAATTTTAGTTGTTGAAGATAATTTTGAGTTGCAAAATTTTCTACAAGATTTATTATTAGAAGAATACAATGTTATACTGGCAGAAAATGGTAGAGAAGGCTGTTATTTAGCCAAAAATAACTTACCAGATTTAATAATTAGTGATGTAATGATGCCAGAAATGGATGGTATAGAAATGTGCGAAGTGCTGTCTAAAGATAATTTAACAAAACACATTCCTGTAATTTTATTAACAGCAAAAAACTCTACCCAAGCAAAAATTACGGGTTTAAAAACGGGTGCAATAGAGTATATAAATAAGCCTTTTAACTCAAATGAGTTGTTGTTAAAAATTAATAATATTATTGCTTCAAAAGACTCTATTATTTCTAAATATAGAAAAGAACTAATTAATAGTCCTAAAATAAAAATAGAAAAATCGCAAGATGAACTCTTTTTAGAAAGTTTTAATGAAATAGTAAATGAACGCTTAAATGATCCTAATTTTAAGGTAGATGAATTAGCAGATAAATTAAATATGAGTCATTCTAGCTTGTATAGAAAATGTTCTTCGTTAACCGGTTTAAGTCTTATAGATTACATTAGGCAGGCGCGTTTAAATAAAGCTGTGGTCTTGTTGGTTAAATGTGGCTACAATATTTCTGAAGTTGCTTATATGGTTGGTTTTAACAACCCTAAGTATTTTTCAAAAAGTTTTAAAGCTCAATTTAAATTAACCCCAAAGGTGTTTAAAAATAAGGCAAATGCATCTAAAGATATGGAAGCGTATTTAAAAGAATACAACATAGATATATTAGACTTCGAATAATATTTAAACATAATTTTATGAAACTTCAAAGGTTTTAAAGCCTTTGAAGTTTTATTCTTATAATAAAATCACTCTTCTATATACATTTTGCTTTTTTCTATCAAAGCATCTTCATCACTATTTTTAAAAGGAATTAAATAAAAACTATAGTTATGTTTTTTATCGCCCTTAATTAAATATTTTTCTTGTGGTTTAGAGTACCAACTATCATCTCCAGCAACACCACGTTGTGCTAAATCTATATTTAATTGTACTAAATCTTGTTCTTTAATATCTATGGTATGTTTAGAAGCATTTATTTTTGGAATTCCATCTATTTGATACTCTTTATTAATTTTAGTGTTTCCTCCATAAGATAATCCTGCAGTAGTATCAAAATCTTCATTTGGCATGTGTAAAGCACTAATACCTAATCCTTTTTTAATGTTATTTGCAACAACTAATAAACCCGTATTATTCGTGTTTGCTAAGGCAACCCAACGGACATCTGTTTTGTAGCCGTTCTCTTGAGGTCTAATATAAGGTACGTATTGATTTTTTACCTTAGAGTGGTAAATAGCTACAAATGCTGCATTATTTCTGTCTTGGTAATTTTCCCAAGGCCCTCTACCTAAAAAAGTCATATTTTCATATTCTTTTAAAAGTTGCATGCGCATACCAATTCTTGGTAAATCTGCTCCATATTCTGTAGTATTTAGGGTATTATCTATTTTTACAACACCGTCTCCGTAAATTGTATACTTAGAAACAAATGTAGTTTCTACGCCTGGTAATTTATAAACTACATTTAAAAACACACTACCGTTGTCTAAGGTAGACACCTCTAATTTTACTACTTTAGAAAATAAGGAAGCTTTTTTCCATTCTATATTTTTAATATGCATTTGGCTTCCAAAATCATTATCTGTAACGGCTCTCCAGAAATTAGGTTTTGGCCCTTTTCCTTCTTTTAACAACTCTTTTCCTTTGTATTTATAAGTTGTTATTCTTCCTTTATCTTTACTAAAATAAACGTCTATATTATTATTAGAAACCTTAATTCCGTTTGCTTGTTTATCGATGTTTAATGTTGTTGAATTTTTAATTTCAGAAACACTTTTTTGATACTTTTTGGTTAGGTTAAATTGCTCGTGTGCAACTTCAAATCCTTTTGGTAAAATTCCCCATGTTTCTTTTGTTAAGGCACTTATCTCAAGAAAATATTCTGTGTTTTCTGTGTATTTTACATCGCTTAAATCTACTCTTACCAATTTACCAATATGTGGTACTACATCTATAGAATTAATTTTTATTGTTTTTAAAACTTTTCCATCAGCTTTAATTTTTGCAATAAAATCAAATGCGTTTAAATTTGTAAAATCGTATAAGTTTTCTATAAAAATTCTTAATTGATCTTTTTTGGTATAGCCACTATTTTTAAAGTTGATAAACTCATGCGCTTTTTTAACTTCATATAAAGCAGGTTGAGGTGTTCTGTCTGGAAACACAATTCCGTTGTTTAAAAAAGAATTATCTGTTGGCATATTTTCGCCATAATCACCACCAAAGGCATAATATTTTTCACCTTTACTATTTTTTTTCCAAATAGATTGATCTACCCAATCCCAGATAAAACCTCCTTGTAAATTATCATATTGCTCAATAATATCCCAATAATCCTGAAAATTACCTGTACTATTTCCCATTGCATGGGCATATTCACTTGGTATAAAAGGGCGATCTGTTTTGTGTTTTCCGATGTACTCAAAGGTTGCTGGAGACGGATATTGAGGAACAATAATATCTGTATTCCAATCCATATCTAAAATACTACCATCTTCTTCTTTATATGGTCGCTCATATTGTACAGGTCTTTTTGTAGCATCTTGTGCTTTTATCGCTTTATAACCAGCATAGAAATTAATACCGTTACCAGCTTCATTTCCCATAGACCAAATAATAACCGATGCATGGTTTTTATCACGCTGTACCATTCTAACCATTCTGTCTACATGGGCATTTTCCCAAGTTGCTTTTTTAGCCAAAGAATGCTCTCCATAATACATACCATGAGACTCAATATTGGCTTCATCAACAACATAAATTCCGTATTCATCACACAACTCATAAAATCTTCTTTGTTGCGGATAATGGCTTAAACGAACTGCGTTAATGTTATTTTCTTTCCAAAGTTGAATGTCTCTTAAAATTTGAGATTCTGGCACTACATGTCCCGTTTCTGGGTTATGTTCTTGTGTATTTACCCCTTTCAATGTAATTCGTTGCCCGTTTACCAAAAGCAATCCATTTTTAATTTCTACAGATCTAAAACCTATTTTTTGCGGAATTACTTCCAACGTTTTACCTTTTTTATCTTTTAATTCAACAAGTAATGTATACAGGTTTGGGTGTTCTGCACTCCATTGTTTTACATTATTAATTAATCCATTAAAATTAACAACACCTTTTTTACTGTTTAAAACATCTGTTTTTAGTTCATTAGAAAGAACTACTTTATTTTTATCATTTAAAACTTTATAATGAATACTAACTTTTTGTTTTTTTGAAGTGTGATTTTCTAAAGATACCGTTGCTTCAAAGACACCCGTTTGGTAAGCATTATCTAAAACCGATTTCACTTCAATATCTTGAATACGTGTTTTAGGTTGTGCATAAATATAAACACTACGTTCAATTCCGCTAATTCTCCAGAAATCCTGACATTCTAAATATGAACCATCCGTCCATCTAAAAATTTGTATTGCAATGGTGTTTTTTCCTGGTTTTATTGCTTCGGTAATATTAAATTCTGCTGGTAATTTACTCCCTTGAGAATACCCAATATATTTGCCATTTATCCAGACAAATCCACCAGATTTCATTGCACCTATCTGTAAGAACATTTCTTTATTGCCCCAGCTAGATGCCACATTAAATGTTCTTCTGTAAGAACCAACCGGATTGTAATTATCTGGTACATTACCTGGGTTTTTCGGGTATACTCCATTTATAAGTTCCATATCTTCTGCTATGGGAGCTTTATAATCTGCAAATTCATATTGATGATTTACATAAATAGGAATTCCAAAACCTTCTATTTCCCAGTTAGAAGGTACTTTTATCGTTTCCCAATCTGTAATATCTTCATCAGGATTCATAAAAGTTACCGATCTGTCTTTAGGATTTTTTACCCATTTAAAATTCCAATCACCATCTAAACTCTGTGTATATGTTTCTGTATTTGACAACGCCTTTTTTTCTGAAGTAAAAGAGGTAAACGAACTATGTGTATCTAATTTGTTTTCAGAAATAACTTTTTCATTTTCTATGTAGCTCTTATAATCGGTAATAGGGTTTAGTTTTTGAGACCAAAAAGAATTGGTTAATAATAACATCGCAATAAAAAAAGTGCCTTTAAAATTTAAATAATTTAATTTTTTAGAACTCATAATGGGAATTTTTTTAAACATAGTTTTCATTTTCTAAATTGGAGAAGATTATTGCCTTTATTGCTTGGGTAGCAATTCTAAAGAAAAAAAATGTAATATCAACTAAAAAACGAATTAGGCTACTTTTCTGACGGAATTTTACCCTCTATCACTTCTTATATTTGGCTTTTAATTTTAATCAACTTTAGAAAACACACGTTTTTGGTAAATTAATTTCCTGTAAGTTGAGATTAAGAAAGCATATTCAACAGATAAAAAAATATGAAGAACAACAAAAATACTTTTGATGCCATTGTAATAGGAACCGGAATTTCTGGTGGATGGGCCGCAAAAGAACTTTGTGAGGCAGGCTTAAAAACTTTGGTATTAGAAAGAGGTAGAGATATAACGCATATTACAGATTACAAAACAGCCAATAAAGAAGCTTGGGAATTAGATTTTAGAGATCAGACTTCTAACGAAGATTTAAAAAAACAAGGCAAGCAGGCTAGAACAGGCTTTGTAACTAAGCAAGCCTACAAACATTGGTTTGTAAATGATTTAAAACATCCTTATAACGAAACCAAAAGATTCGACTGGATTAGAGGCTACCATGTTGGCGGTCGTTCTTTAACTTGGGGCAGACAAGCGTTGCGGTTAAGTGATTTAGATTTTACAGCAAACAAAAAGGAAAATATAGCTGTAGATTGGCCTATTAGATATAAAGATATTGCCCCTTGGTATACCTATGTAGAAAAATTTATTGGCGTAAGTGGAGAGGCTTTAAACTTGCCGCAATTGCCAGATAGCCATTTTACACCCGCTTTTCCGTTAAATTGTGTAGAGCAAGAATTTAAAAACCAGATTGGTGAAAATTATAAGAATCGGTTTTTAACCATGGGTAGGTTTGCTAATATTACTGGAGATACTGTTTATGAAAACAGGCATACTTGTGCACATAGAAATAGGTGTATGCGAGGTTGTCCGTTAGGAGGTTATTTTAGTAGTAATGCATCAACATTACCAGCAGCGAATAAAACGGGTAATATGACGTTAAGACCCAATGCCATTGTCTATGAAATTATCTATGATGCAGATAAAAAGAAAGCAACCGGAGTTAAAGTTATAGATGCACTAACCAAAGAAGTACACGTTTTTTATGCAGAAATTATTTTTTGTTGTGCTTCTACAATTGCATCGACCAGTATTTTAATGCAATCTAAATCGGCACGTTTTCCTAACGGGTTAGGAAACGATTCTGGCGAGTTAGGTCATAATTTAATGGACCATCATTTTAGAGTGGGAGCCACCGCAATTTATAATGGGTTTAAAGATGTTGGTTATAAAAACACTAGACCCACCAGTTTTCATATAGTCCGTTTTCAAAATTTAGGAGATAAAGCATCAAAAAAAGAATATCTAAGAGGTTATTCTTTTCAAGGAGCAGCAAGCAGAAGAGATTGGAGACACCATATTAAAGAATTAAGTTTTGGTTTAGATTTAAAAGAAAATCTAAAAAAGCAAGGACCTTGGCGAATTGGAATTATTGGTTTTGGAGAATGTTTGCCGTATCACGAAAATAAAATGGTTTTAGATTATCACAAAAAAGACGAATGGGGTTTGCCTACAATTACATTTGATTGCGAGTTTAAAGAGAACGAAAAATTAATGAGAGTAGATATGAAAAAGGAAGCGATAGAAATGCTTACAAAAGCTGGTTTTGCTAATGTAAAAGGGTTTGAAGATGCTTTTGTGCCAGGACACGCCATTCATGAAATGGGTACAGCAAGAATGGGGAATGATCCAAAAACGTCCGTTTTAAATAAGAATAATCAAGTTCATAATGTGCCAAACGTTTATGTAACAGATGGTTCTTGCATGACTTCTACTGGCAACCAAAACCCGTCTTTAACCTATATGGCGTTAACAGCAAGAGCGGCACACCATGCAATACAACTATTTAAAAAACAAAATGCTTAATTATGGATAGAAGAAAAGCGTTAAAAAGCATGTCTTTGGCTATTGGTGGTTTTGTAATTACGCCATCTATACTTAGTATTTTTGCATCTTGTACTTCAGATAAAGTTGATGTTAATTATCTGTTTTTATCAAAAGAACAATCTTTAGTGATGAATCATTTGGTGGCTGTTGTTTTACCAATTTCTAATGTTAATATTCACTATACTTCGTTTATCGATAAAATGCTATATCATACAGTTTCTAAAGAAAATAAGCAGCTTTTTATAGCTGGATATTTAGAATTTGAAAAAAACTATCAGCGTTTATTTAATCAAGAAATATTAAAAGTGAATACAAGTAATATTCAAAAAATAGTAGAGAAATACTTTTCAATATCGAAGCAAAAAGAGGAAGCTGTTTTTACTTTGTTAGAAAAAGATTTTTCTTTGGTTGATGAAAATCAGAAATCTAAATATCTAAATTATTATTTTCTTACAAACGTTCGGTATTATTGCTTACTTGGGTATTGTACTTCAGAATATTATGAGAAACCGGTTTAGATATTGCCTTTGTAAAAATTATAAAAAGAACTTTCTCTACTACTAATTTTTTTAAATATGATTTTACTTTTTTATATTTTTTAGTTTTAACCTTATTATTAACAGAGTATATTATTTAATATTTTATTTTCTTCTAACGCATTCTCTATCATAAGGTCTTCAATAAATTCGTCAATCTGTTTTTTGGTAACATTGGGCATACAAATTAAATGACTAACATCTTCTGTTGCTAACTGCCACTTTTCTTTAATAGCTTGGGATACTTTAGGGAATACAACTGTAATTGCTTTTTCATTTCTCCATGCCTTTATACCTAATGCTGTTAATCTGTCTACGCAATAACTGGCTGTTTCTTCGCAATGCTGGTAACGCTTTTCTAGTCCTTCTATGCCTAGTTTTTTTATAGCATACCATAAAAAAAGCGGACTATGGCCATTTCTAGAGCCTGTAATAGTAGTATCATAAGAACCGATATAAGAAATCCCTTTAGAAATACGATCCTTTAAAGTCCGTTTGGTTATAATTACACCTGATGGAAAAGGAGATCCAATAAATTTATGACCACTTATAGATATACTGTCTGCTCCGTCTTGAAAATCAAAAGGAATGCGAGGTTCTATAAATGGACCATAACAACCAGACAAAGCAGCATCGCAATGTATATAATGATCTTGAATGGCTAATTTTTTTAAAATACCTTTTACCTTAGATACATCATCTTTGGCCTCCATCATCGTTGTGCCAAATGTTGTAAGAATAATAGCAGGTATATGACGATTAAGTTGAAGCGTGCTTTCTAGATCTTGATAATCTATTTCACCATTTTCTTGTGATCTAATGGTAATACTAGAAATATTTAATAGATGAATATTTTTCTTTACACTATAATGTGTAGATTCTGAATAATACACCATTGCTTTTGGGTATAATTCTCTTGCAATATATAAGCCATACAGATTGCTTTCTGAGCCTCCATTAGTTACATAACCCCAATAATCTTTTGGGTTGGCTCTAAAAAAGGACGCAAAAAAGTTAATTACTTCTTTTTCCATTTCGTGTGTATGCACTTTATAGGTACTATCTTCAAATGGGTCGCCTAAATTATTTATAGGGTATTTTAAGAATTCATTTAATTCAGAAAAGTCAAAATCTTTAGAAACAGGGTAACCGAGAAAAGTATCTCTTGCTTGTTTTACTTTTTTTAGAAGATCTTGTATTTGTTCGTCTTGCACAGTATTAATTTCCATACTATAAGGTTTTTTTTAAGCTTTTTAACACTGTAAATGTATAGTATGTAGTGTTTTTATTCTGATATATAATTGAATTAAGAAAATTAATCTATATTACATAAAATATCAGTTTTTTATTACTGTACTTCTTCTGATATAATGAAAATTTGGAAAAATAATCTAGAATGGATAAAATAGATAAAGAGATCTTGATGCATCTTCAAAGAGATGCGAAGCTAAATACAAAAGAAATATCGAGTTTAATAGGCTTAAGTGTAACGCCAACTTACGAGAGAATTAAAAAATTAGAACAAAGTAAAATAATAAAATTATATGTTGCCTTACTTGATAAAACTAAAATTGACAGAAAGGTAATTGCATATTGTCAAATTACGTTGGCTAAACATCAAAAAGAATTGATAAATAATTTTAAAGATGAGGTGCTTTTGTTATCTGAAATTATGGAATGTCATCATGTTTCTGGAAATTTCGATTTCTTATTGAAGGTATCTGCTAGAGATATTGATGAATTTTATGAATTTATTAATGAAAAATTATCTTTAGTGGGGGGTATTTTAACCATACAAAGTTCTTTTGTAATGGATTCTGTTAAAGATAGCACCGCTTATGAATTAGATTCGTTTATAAAGAAAAAATAACGATGTATGTGTTGTGTTGGTAATCAGGTCTTTGCGGCTGTTCGGGTTTGAGTATGCTGTTTTAAAATATGATTGTAAATAATAAAAACCTGTTAATCGTTTGATTAACAGGTTTTTTTAGTACTCAAGGCGGGAATCGAACCCGCACTTCCGAAAAAACTGGATTTTGAATCCAGCGCGTCTACCAATTCCGCCACTTGAGCAAGTATTAATAAGATTGCAAATGTATAAAATTATTTTATTTTAAAGTCTATAAATATATTTCAAAGTCAATAAATAAATTCTACTTTTGTGAGGATACAACAACACAACAAAAAATAACAACTAAATGCCTACAAATCAGTTAGCCCCAAAACTTTTTGCTTGCAGACAAAGCACCGTTTTGGCAGAAAAAATTGCAAAAGAATACAATACAACCTTAGGAAAAGTTAAAACAACTTACTTTAGTGACGGAGAATTTCAGCCAGCATTTGAAGAATCTGTTCGTGGAAGACGTGTTTTTATTATTGGTTCTACATTTCCGAATGCAGACAATTTAATGGAAATGTTGTTAATGTGTGATGCAGCAAAAAGAGCATCAGCAAGACACATAACAGCAGTTATGCCATATTTTGGTTGGGCTAGACAAGATAGAAAAGATCAACCTAGAGTTGCTATTGGAGCAAAATTAGTTGCAAAACTTTTAGAATCTGCTGGAGCAACTAGAATTATGACGATGGATTTACATGCAGACCAAATTCAAGGGTTTTTTGAAAAACCTGTAGATCATTTATATGCATCAACTATTTTTATGCCTTACATTAATAGCTTAAATTTAGACAACTTAACAATTGCATCTCCAGATATGGGAGGTTCTAAAAGAGCCTATGCATACTCTAAGCACTTGCAATGTGATGTTGTTATTTGTTATAAACAACGTATTAAGGCCAATCAAATTGGGCACATGGAGTTAATTGGAGACGTTAAAGGAAAGAATGTAATTTTAGTAGATGACATGATTGATACTGGAGGTACATTAGCACACGCAGCCAATTTAATGATGGAAAGGGGTGCATTAAGTGTAAGAGCAATCTGTACACATCCTATACTTTCTGGTGGTGCTTATGAAAAAATAGAAAACTCAGGATTAACAGAATTGATTGTTTCAGACACTATTCCGTTAAAAAAGGAGACATCTAAAATAAAAGTGGTATCTTGCGCGCCATTATTTGCGGATGTTATGCACAAAGTGCAAGACAATACTTCAATTAGTGGACAATTTTTAATGTAAATAAATAATACAAAAAAGTAATGAAATCAATTTCAATTAAAGGATCAAAAAGAGAAAGCGTAGGTAAAGTAGCAACTAAAGCCTTACGTAATGCTGGTATGGTTCCTTGCGTTATATACGGAGGAGAAAACCCAATACATTTTTCAGCAGAAGAAAAAGCGTTTAAAAAGTTGGTATTCACTCCAAATGTGTATACAGCAAGTTTAGATGTTGATGGGGTTAAAATACCAGCAGTTTTACAAGACATTCAGTTTCACCCGGTAACAGACAAAATTATTCACGTAGATTTTTATCAATTATTTGATGATAAAGAAATTACAATGAAGATTCCTGTACAATTAACTGGTACTTCTCCAGGGGTATTAAATGGTGGTTCTTTACGTTTTACAAACCGTAAATTAAGAGTAAAAGCATTACCTGCTAACTTACCAGATTTTGTAACTGCAGATATTTCTAAATTAAAAATTGGAAATAAATTAACAGTAACATCATTAGCAACAGATGGGTATACATTTATGCACCCAGACAATACGGTTGTTGTTCAAGTAAGAACTTCTCGTAACGCAACTGTTTCTGAAGATGATGAAGAAGAAGCAGAAGCAACAGAAGCTGCAGCAGAATAATTTTTGCAACATAAATTATAAAAAGCGTTACAAATTTGTAACGCTTTTTTTTTGCCATAAATTTAATTTTAAACCTTATAATTATAATTAGGCAATCTAAATTTATTTAATTCTTCTTATTTTTGAAGAATGAATTTTACAAACTTTTTTTCTGAAATATTTGGTATTAAAGTTGAAGCTAAAGAAAAGTTGATGAAGAAATTTTTAATTATAGGATTAGGTAATATTGGTGAACAATATACAAATACACGTCATAATATTGGGTTTAAAATTGTAGATGAGGTTGCAGAAGAACACAACGCAACTTTTGAAACAGAAAAGCTTGGAGATGTAGCTACTTTCCGTTTTAAAGGAAGAACATTTGTTTTACTTAAACCAAGTACATTTATGAATTTAAGTGGAAAGGCAGTAAAGTATTGGATGGATAAAGAAAATATATCTGTAGAAAATATTTTAGTAGTTACAGATGATGTAAATATAGATTTTGGAGTAATTCGTGTAAAAGCAAAAGGATCTGCTGGCGGACATAACGGTTTAAAAGATATTCAAGAAAAATTAAATACCCAGCAATATGCTCGTTTTAGATTTGGTGTTGGTGGTAATTACGGTAGAGGTAGGCAAGTAGATTATGTGCTTGGTGAATGGAATAAAGAAGAAACCAGCGAATTAATAGAGCGTTTGCCAACATCGGCTAAAGTAATTGCTTCTTTTGGTACTGCGGGTTTAAATAATACTATGAATACGTTTAACGGAAAATAAAAAAAGGTATCTATTTCTAGATACCTTTTTTTATTAAAGTTTACTTACTTTTTTAATTTCTTTCTAAAGTAATGTCTGTAATAGAATCTATTCTAACGTCACCTGTTCCTTCAACTGTTTGTTTTAGTACCATTTTATCTTCATTAAAAGATTTAATATCAAAAGAGCCACCAACAAAAGCTCCGTCTTCAGAAGCTATAAGAGTAATTTTTTTATCTGTTGCGTTTAAAGAGTAATTTCCACTAGAAGCAATAATTTCTACATTTTGTTCACCATTATTTGGTGTTAATATAAAATTTCCATCAATGCTATATGTTCCATTTGCTTTTAATTCTACAACTACTTTAAAAGAACTTCCTGTTTTTGTAGTTGTCGAAAGTGTAGATTCATTACCATTAGAAGCTGTTGCTATTTCTGTTTCTACAGATTTATAAGCTGTAAGGTTATAACTACCAACTAAATTGGTTGCTACTAACTCAAAAGAATTGTTGTCGTCATCACTACTACAGCTAGTAATAGAGATTGCGATAAATAAGATTAAAAATGATTTTAATAATTTCATAATATATTGATTTTTTTTTGGCAAAGATAAGTTATAATTTAAAATGCTACTATTAAAAAATAGCGCTTTTTTAACTACAGAATGTTAATTTTCACTAGCATACCATTCTGCAAAACTAGAGTCTGTTTCTTGCAGTTTTATAGCATGAAGTTTGATGTTTTTAGGGAGCCTATTTTTAATTTTTTCGGCAAAATCTATTACCATCATTTCACTTGTTGGTTGGTAATCTACCAATAATACATGGTGGCCTCTGTCTATTAGTTCTTTAGCCAAATCTACATGCGGTGTGTTTTTATTAAATACGGTTGCATGGTCAAAAATATCTACAATTTCTTCGTTTACAATCTTTTTTAAATCTCCAAAGTCAATCACCATACCAAATTTCACATTGTTATTGTCTTTAATTGGTTTTCCAGAAACGGTTACAGAAAGTTTGTAAGAGTGTCCGTGAACGTTTTTACATTTACCATCATAACCATATAAGGCATGGCCAGTTTCAAAGCTAAATTGTTTTGTAATTCTAATTGTACTCATTTGTGTTTTTTATTAGTTTGCTATTTCGAAAATAAGGAACGATAGAGAAATCTAATTAATCTGAGGTTTCTCGTCATTCTTTGTTCGAAAAGATAAAGTATTCTAATTATCTTCTGTTTCTAAATTTGTTGTAAAAGTAAACAATAACTAAAGCTACTGCCAATCCTAAAAATAAAAAATTTCCTCCCATTTTGTTTGTGTTTATTACTCTTTAATTAAAAAATTATTTAAAACATCTGCAATTTTTCTGTTGTCAGATAATTGCGGAATCTTGTTCTGTCCTCCAAATTTACCAATAGATTTCATATATTCATGAAAACCACCTTTTTTTACTTTTCTAACTATTAAAGGACGTAAAACTTTTCCTTCAATTAAATCTATATAATAAATATTTTGAGCCTGCATAGAGATGTCTATTTTGGTAGCAAACTCTTCTATATTTTCTGGTTCATTTTCAAATTCTATAAACCATTCATGATAGGGCAATCCCCTTTCTGGACTTACTTGTGGTGCTACCGTAAACTCACTAATATTTATGTTTGTGCCGGTTATTGCATCGTTTAAAGCTTTTTCTACTTCTTTACCAATAACATGTTCGCCAAAGGCGGATATAAAATGTTTTATTCTACCGGTAACTTTTATTCTATAAGGTTTTGTTGATGTAAACTCTACCGTATCACCAATATTATAACCCCAAAGACCTGCTGTTGTGTTTAAAATGATGGCGTAATTAACGCCCATTTTTACATCTTTTAAAGAGATTCTTGTTGGGTTTTCATTAAAAAATTCATCCGCAGGAATAAACTCATAGAAAATACCAGAATCTAATTGTAACAACATTCCTTTTTCTGTCTGAGAATCTTGATAGGCAATAAACCCTTCTGATGCTGGATACAATTCTATATAATCGATTTTTTTACCAATTAAACTTTCAAACTTATTTTTATAAGGTTCAAAATTAACGCCTCCGTAAATAAAGAAATTAAAATTAGGAAACAGTTCTGAAACTGATTTACCTGTTTTTTCAATTAATTTCTCAAAATACATTTGCACCCAAGAAGGAATTCCGCTAATAACAGACATGTCTTCATTAATGGTTTCTTCTACAATAGCATTTACTTTGGTATCCCAATCTTCTATGCAGTTAGTTTCCCAACTTGGTAATCTGTTTTTTAATAAATATTGAGGTACATAATGTGCTACAATACCGCTTAGTCTACCTAGTTTTACGCCGTTTTTATCACTTAAAACAGGGCTTCCTTGTAAGAAAATCATTTTTCCATCTACAAAACTGGCGTCGTTTTTTTCTTTGATATAAAATAACAAAGCATTTCTTGCAGCCTTAATATGTGTGGGCATAGAATCTTTGGTAATAGGAATAAATTTTGCGCCAGAAGTTGTGCCTGAAGTTTTTGCGAAGTATAGAGGTTTTCCTGTCCAAAGAACATCCGATTCTCCAGCTACAATTCTATCTACGTAAGGTCTTAAACCTTCGTAATCTGTAACTTTAACTTGTTTTTTAAAATCATCATAATTAGAAATAGTATCAAAATTATGATCTTTTCCAAAAGCTGTTTTACTTCCTTTAGAAATTAAGTTTTTAAAAACTTTTTCTTGTGTTTTATGTGGGGTATTGGCCCATTTATAAACTTTTTTTGTTGCAATTTTAGCAAACGGAATCGCAAAAAATGATTTAATGCTCATTATTTAAAATCTATAAAATTTGTTGGGTTTACGGTATAACCACCGTTCCAAAGTTCAAAATGTAAATGAGGTCCTGTACTTAATTCTCCAGTAGAACCTACAGTAGCAATTACTTCACCAGATTTTACAAAGTCTCCTTGTTCTTTTAATAAATTTCCGTTGTGTTTATAAACAGAAATATAATCTTTAGCGTGTTTTAAAATGATAACGTAGCCTGTTTCTGTAGTCCAACCAGAAAAAATAACGGTACCATCTGCGGTTGCTTTAATGGGGGTTCCGGTTTTTGCGGTAATATCTACAGCAAAGTGTTTAGAGGTAGCGTCAAAAGATTGAGATACGGTACCATTTAAAGGAGCAAAAAAGACAATTTTAATATTGCTTTTTGCATTTTGTTCAATAGAAAACAGTGTTTCACTCTCTATTTTTTCTCTAAATAAAGAATCTTCTTTTGTGGCAGCCAACTCACTTTCATCTATAAAACGATGTCTTGCTTCCGCTTGCACAGAATCTATACTTTCTGGTTGAATTTCTCCTGTTAAAACAGGTCTTAATGCTTTTGTGTAATTTTCTAAAATGGCTAATTTAATTTTTAAAGAATCTGCTTCAAAAGTTAAATTGGCGGCTTTTCTTTTTAAAGTAGTAGATGAGTAGCCCGGTATGTATTCTTTTAAAGGCGTAAAAGCAATTAATAAAATGGTGCCAGCTACTAATAGTATAGAAAAAAAACCACCCAAAACAAATACATTTAATCTTGATAATTTTAATGAAAAACGTTCTTCAAAAGTGTCTTCATTTAAAACAACCAACCTGTATTTATCAGTTAGTTTTTGTTTTAGTTTTCCCTTTTTTTTATCCTTTTTAGCCACAAATATTTATTTGATGTTTAGTAAATATACAACGAAACCCTCATAGAGCGTATTGTGTCTATGAACGATATAAATGTAATTTAATTATTTATTGTAGAAGTTCATTTCATCTATATATTCCCAAACTTCTTTAGGTAACAGAGGTTGTATGTTCTTTTTTTTTTTTTTTT